>NZ_NRDQ01000121.1 GCF_002878455.1 Janthinobacterium sp. AD80 | reverse complement strand
GTCGCCGTGGTCGGCACGCACGACGCCGAACCCGCCGCACCTGCCAAGGAAGGCGACAGCGACACGCGCGCGACGGATGAACACACCGATGCCAGCCTGCCGGCCATGGCCGCGCCCGTCATCGGCGTGCCCGTGAACCTGCTGCCGCCCGTTGACGCGGCCGCCGCCGAAGTGCGCGCCGCCGCCCAGGCGTCGCAGCTGCAGACGCAAGGCCAGACTCAGGCGCAGGCCAACGTGGCGCAAGCCAATCCCGCACTCAATATCAGCCTGCACCCGGCCGCCGTCACCCTCACCGCCATGGCCACGCCACAGCCGGCGGGCCGCGACATGCGCGAGCCGGTAGCGGCCGCCAATCCCTTGCCTTCGGCCAAGGGTGGCACGGGCGCCCTCCCCGCCACCGCCTTTGACGGCGTACTGGCCCAGTCCGCCGCTGCTCCCGCTACGGTCGCCGTCGCGGCAGGCGCGGCACCCGTCGCACGCGACGCTGAACGGGCTGCCACGCCAGCGGTGCCCAACCTGGGCTTGACGGCTGCGGTGGCGAATAGCGCCACGGCGGCGCCGGCCGGCGACACCATCAAACTCAACGGGCCGGCCCAGCAATGGCAGGAACCGCTGCGCGAAGCGCTGGGCGAACGCCTGCAGACGCAGATCGGGCGCAACAGCGAACACGCGACCATCCGCCTCGACCCGCCCATGCTGGGACGCATTGAAATTTCCATCCGCCACTCGGCCGGCGCGCTGCAGGTGAACGTGACGGCATCGAACACGGAAGTGCTGCGCCAGCTGCAAGGCATCGGCGAGAACATGCGCAGCGACCTGGCGCAGCGCCAGTACACCGAGGTGGCCGTGAATATCAGCGCCACCCCGCGCAGCCCGGCCGCCCAGGCGTTTGCCGAAGGCGATGCGCGCGGCCAGCGTCAACCCGGGCGCCAGCACGATGAGGCCGAACCGGGCCGCGCCCTGTCGGACGGCGGCACTGCCGCTACCACTTACGCCATGCATGAGCGAGAGATGACCTGATGAATATGAAAATGAAAGTGATAGCCGGCTTCGTTGCCGTGGCCGTGCTGGCCGCCGGCGCGGCCGGTGGCGCCATGTGGTATCTGGCCAAGCCGGTTGCCGGCCACGCCGAGGTCGCCGACGCGAAAGCCCCGCCGCCGCCCGCCACAGGCAAGAAGGCGCGCAAGTTCATCACGCTCGACAAGGTCATCGTGATGCTGCGCCGCGGCCCTGGCGAAGGCGAAACGCACTACCTGTCGGCCGACCTGGTGATCGCCACCACCGAGGAAAAGGAAAAGCTGACCAAGGACCACTTGCCGCTGATGCGTTCGATCGCCGTCAGCACCCTGTCGAGCTTTCCCATGGACAAGGCGCAGACCATGACCGTGGAACAGTACGCGGAACAGATCAACAAGGCCTTCAATGTCAGCTATGAACGCGAGCAGATGGAAAAGCCGTTCACGGAAGTCATGGTCGGCAAGCTGATCATTGAATAAACCGGCACCAACACGCCAGCCGACCCAGTGGGAGATCCCGTGGCCTATGTAGAGCAATACCAGGAAGCGTATGGCGCCGGCGAATATGCCGCCGCCGGCGCTTGCGCGGCCATGCTCAGCGTTGCTGAAGAGCAACAACATCTGGTGGCGTACGCGCCGTTGGTAAAACGCATCGTGCGCCAGCTCAATTCGCAGGTATCGGGCGCCATCGACCGCGACGACATGGAGCAGATTGGCCTGATGGGATTGCTCGAAGCGCTACGCCGCTATGGCGTGCCGGACCAGTCCTTCGGCAGCTACGCCAGCCTGCGCATCCGCGGCGCCATCCTCGATGAACTGCGGCGCCAGGACTGGCGTCCGCGCGCCGTGCGCCAGGAAAGCCACCGCCTGCGCGACAGCGTGCGCGCCCTCACCCGGCGCCTGGGGCGCGAACCGCAGGACGCGGAAATCATGGCCGCGCTGAAGCTGACACCGGAAGCCTTCCAGGAGTACCAGCTGGCGGAAAACGCCGAGCTCATCGCCAGCTTTGACGAAGTGCTGCAGGAAAGCCTGGGGCAAGCGGACAGCGCACCGAGCCCGGAAGAGCAATTGATGGTGCGGCGCAGCCTGGAACAGGCCCTGCGCGCGCTGGACGAGCGCGAACAGCGCGTGATCCAGATGTATTACGAATTCGAACTGAGCTATAAAGAAATTGCCGCCGTACTGGACCTGAGCGACGCCCGCGTCTGCCAGCTGAACAAGACGGCACTGGGCAAGATGAAAGCCATGCTGCAAGACGCATAAGTTTCAGCAATGTTTTAGCAATAGTTTCAGCAAAACCCATCAAATTGATGCAGCACAATGACGCAGAAAGGCAGTTGACATGGTAATTATCGGTATCTTAATCGTGATGGGGTGTGTATTCGGAGGCTTCGCCCTGATGGGCGGCACCGTCCACGCGATCTGGCAACCGGTGGAGTTGATCATCATCATCGGCGCCGC
Source organism: Janthinobacterium sp. AD80 (assembly GCF_002878455.1). GTDB lineage: Bacteria > Pseudomonadota > Gammaproteobacteria > Burkholderiales > Burkholderiaceae_D > Janthinobacterium. Next base: position 25,129 of record NZ_NRDQ01000121.1, on the reverse strand, counting down.
CGTCGGCGCCCTGGTGCTGGGCAACCCCAAGCATGTACTCGGTGAAATGCTGCACCAGATGCGCAAGATCGTCACGCACAAGAAGCAGGGTTCGGAATTCCAGCGCCAGTTGCTGCTGCTGATGTATGAACTGCTGCAAACGGCCGCCGGCGGCCTGAAGGCGCTGGACGCCCACGTCGAGGCACCGCGCGAAAGCGCCCTGTTCCAGCGCTATCCGCTGGTGCTGGAAGAACCGAAACTGCTGGCCTTCATCGTCGATAACTTCCGCCTGATGGCCATGGGCAAGATCAACGCGCATGAGCTCGAAGGCGTGCTGGAGCAGGAACTGGAAGCCATCCACGACGAATTGCTGCAACCGTCGAAGTCCTTGCACAAGATCGCCGAAGCCATGCCTGGCTTCGGTATTCTGGCCGCCGTTCTGGGCATCGTGATGGCCATGAATTCCGTGGCCGACGGCGCCGATGCGGCGGAAATTTCGGAAAAAGTGGGCGCCGCCATGGTCGGTACCTTCATCGGCATCTTCTTCTGCTACGGCGTGCTCGATCCGATGTGCAACATGATGAAACAGCTGGTCGGCGAAGAAGGCTCGACCATGGAATGCGTGAAAGTCGTGCTGGTCACGCACGTGGCGGGCAAACCGCCCCTGCTGGCCATCGATGCGGGCCGCCGCCTGGTGCAGCTGAACATCAAGCCGAGCTTCGCCCAGCTGGAAAGCTGGATCAATGCGCTGGAAGATGGCGGCGCGGAACAAGAGCAAGGCCAAGGCCGGGGAGGCCGCCGTGCTAAAGCCGCATGAGAAACATGAACAGGCCATCATCAAGCGTGCGGGACGCAAGCACGACGACGATGGCCATGGCGGCGCCTGGAAAGTAGCGTTCGCCGACTTTTGCCTGGCCCTGCTGTCGCTGTTTCTCGTGCTGTGGCTGATGGCCGCGCGCGAGCAGCAGGCCATGAAGGAAATCATGATGGATGCGTCGGCCGGCAGCCGCCAGGGCGAAGGCCAGGGCGTCATGCCGGAGCAGAAAGGCGGCCCCCGCGGCAGCCTGATCGAGCGCTTCCCCATGCCCCGCAAGGGCACGGGCGACACGCGCACGGAAGGCAAGCAGACACAGGATGGCAAGGCTGGCTCCGCCCCGCCGAACCAGACCAAGGTCAGCTACCAGTCGCCGGAAGACTTGCTGTCCCTGTCGCGCGCGCTCGACAAGCTCAGCGATGAAGCGGGACTGAAGAGCAACTTGCAGTCGGTGATCACGCCCTACGGCTTGCGCGTCATGCTGCACGATACGGACAAGCAGGGCATGTTCGTGCGCGGCAGCGCCGTGCCGACCGACCGCTTCCGCAAGCTGCTGCGCCAGATGGGTCCCGTATTTGCCCAGATGGAGAACCAGATGCTGATCGTCGGCCACACGGATTCGCTGCAATACGCCAATAACGGCTATGAAGGCTATTCCAACTGGACCCTGTCGGCCAACCGCGCCATGTCGGCACGCGCGCAATTATTGATTGGCAGCATGAGTCCGGACAGCGTGCTGCAAGTGGTGGGCATGGCCGACCGCGCGCCGCTGGACGTGAAAAATGCCAGCGCCGGCATCAACCGCCGCATCGAACTGTTAATATTGACGCGTGGACAGGCAGACAGCATCGCCGCCATGTTCGGCATGGCCGGGCAAAAGGCGCAAGGCGAAGAGCTGCAAGTGGGTGAGCCGGATGCGGGCACCCTGCAGCGCCTGCGTGACAAGCTGGGCTTGCCCGCGAAGAAAGAACGGGACGAGCATGCAAATTAAGGGCAAGGGACAACGTATGAAAATCTCCTCCGGCAATACCGGCGCCGCCGTGCGCAGCAGCGCCGTGGCGCCGGCCGAGGCGATCGCCGAGAACGCGGCGGCCGGCGCCGTGACGCCTGGCTCGGCCGCTGGCGAACAGATGCAGTCGGCCGTGCTGCAGCCGGCCATGGCCGCTCTGCGCGCCATGCCCGAGATCGACCACGAGCGGGTGGCCATGCTGCGCGATGCGCTGGCCAAGGGCGAACTGCCGTTCGACCCGTCGAAACTGGCGGGACTGATCCAGCGCTTCCACGGCGGTGAATCGTGACCGCGCCACGCAAGGGCATCACGCGCCAGGAAGCCGTGCGCCGCGTGCTGCAAGGCATGGCGGACGACAGCGTCGGCTACGCCGCCCTGAAAACTTTATTGGAAGAGCAATTCCAGGCCGCCCTGCGCCACCAGAGCGTGCAGCTGACGTCGCTGGCCGAGCCCGTGATCGCGGCTGTCGAACAGCTCGACGCGCGCCGCCGCCAGCGGGTCAGCCTCGTCACCGCACTGCTGGGTCCGCAAGGCGATATGCCGCAATTGTTTGCACTGTTACAAGATGACGCGCGTGCCAGGGCGCAGCAGGACTGGGCGGCGCTCGAGCAGATGGTGCTGGAATGCAAGCGCCTGAATGCCCGCAACAGCGAATTTTTAACGGAACAATACAGCATCATGCAGCGCGTGCTGCATGGCGAGGAAGATACGTATGCGCCAGGCTGATTTCCTGTCCCCCCGCGCAACGGCGGCAACGCCGTCGACGGCCGCCACCAATGCCGTGCAGAGCAATATGCGCGCCACTTCCGCCAGTGCGGCGACCTCGGGCAGCAGCAGCTTCGGCAGCGTGTTCCAGCAGGTGCAGGGCGAAGTGGCCCGCTTCATCGAACAGGGCGGCGGCAGCGCCACCACCCTGAACCCGCAAGGGCGCGCCTACCTGGAGCAGGGCCAGCCCGTGAATGTGCTGGGCAGCATCAACCAGGGCGGCGAGATCGGCGAAGTGCAGCAGCAGTTCCTCGCCTCGATCAAGCCGTGGACGCAAGAAACGGGCGCGCGCCTGGGCGTGGCGCCGGAAATCGTCGCCGCCCACGCGGCGCTGGAATCGGGCTGGGGCCAGCGCCCGCTGCGCCAGGGCACGGGCGCGGACACGAATAATCTGTTCGGCATCAAGGCAGGCGGCAAATGGCAGGGCGAGGTGGCCAGCAATGTGACCACCGAATACGAGGCCGGCAGCGGCACGGCCCTGAAAAAGACGGAACGCTTCCGCAGCTACCCGGACCAGGGCAGCGCCTTCCGCGACTATGCGCAGGTATTGCTGGATAATCCACGCTACCGCGGCGCCCTGAACACGGGCAGCGACGCGCACGCCTTCGCGCAAGGCCTGGCGCGCGGCGGCTATGCCACCGACCCCAACTACGCCGCCAAGCTGACCCAGCTGGCGACGCGCCTGCAGCGCACGGCCGCCGCCGAGTAAGCGCCGCCCTTCGGCGCATCAACGGCCGGCAAGTTCGGCCGGTTCCACCACCCCCGCACCGACCACCCTGGCACGTATCACCGTGCCGCTGGTGGCGTTGCGCACGCGGATCACTTCGCCCAGCGCGCCCGGATCCATCGCCTCGCCCGCCATGCTCACTTCCACCTGTTCCTTGCGCGCCACGATGCTGACCGCACTACCCCGCTTGATCAACACGGGCGAAGCCAGTTGCGCCTGGCGCAGCACTTCGCCGGCGCGCAAGCTGCGCCGGCTCGACAGGCCCACCACGCCGTGCAAGGAGGAAATACTGTCCGGCACCATCGTCACGTCGCGCCGCGCCAGCGTCACGTCGGCCGCCTGCAGCGGCGTATTGGCCGTCACGGGCGCGCTGGTGATGGCCACCTGGGCCGTGATGGTGCCGCGCGCCAGCATTTCATAACGCCAACCGTTGCTTCCAGGACACACTGCCACGAAGCGCATGCGCTGCGCCGAACGGCTGTCCGCCGGCTCGATTTCGACCCGCGCCGCACAGGCTGGCATGGGGCGCGTGCTTTTCACGACGGCCACTTGAAACTGCGGTTCCAGCAATCCAGCAGAGTCCGCTTGCTGCATCAATTGCTCTCGCGCCAACTGTTCCACACGCGAAAATATATTGTCGGCTGGCAATTCTGCGCGTCCTGCACTACTATATAGGCTGGTCAGTAAAAATAGGCCCGGAAGCAGTATTTGAGGATGTGGCACCTTGTTTCGGATCATCGTAATGCTGTTGAAATGAATCATTGCTAACCTTAATCAAAGATACTGAAGCGGCATGACCTTACCATGCGTCAACATGACCAGGCTGGGATTTTACCTCCGCACCACCTATTTTCTAGTCCGAACCGCAAAAAGCACGATCGAATTCAACACAAAGGATGACCATGGGGATCAATTTCAAGGACGCGCTGGGCGTGCACGCCGATGCACTCGCGCTGCGTGCCGACCGTACACGCGTGCTGGCAGCCAACATCGCCAATGAAAACACGCCCGGCTTCCAGGCCATGGACATGGATTTCGGCAGCGCCCTGCAGCAATTGCAGGACAACGAAGCCGGCCTGCTGTCGACCGATGACGATGCCAGCGCCCTGTACCGCGTACCCTACCACCCCAGCCGCGACGGCAACACCGTCGAAATCGGCGTCGAACAGGCGGCGTTCTCGCAGAATGCCACCGATTTCCAGACCAGCCTCAGTTTCGTCAACATGAAACTGCGCGGTCTGTCCAAGGCCATTTCCGGACAATAAGGAACAGCATGAGCTTCCAGGATATTTCCAAGATCGCCGGCTCGGCGATGGCGGCGCAAACCGTGCGCCTCAATACCATCGCCAGCAACCTGGCCAATGCCGATTCCGTCGCCGGGTCCGAAGGCGAGACCTACCGCGCGCGCAAACCCGTGTTTTCCGCCGTCATGGACGGCCCCGGCGCCAGTGGCGCGGGCGGCCGGGTGCAGGTGCTCGACGTGGTGCAAAGCGACGAGCCGCTGCGCAAGGTCTACGAACCGGGCCACCCGATGGCCAATGCCGATGGCATGGTGTTCTACCCCAACGTCAACCAGGTGGCCGAGATGACCGACATGATGTCGGCCTCGCGCGCCTTTGAAACGAATGTCGAAGTTCTGGGCCGCATCAAGTCGATGCAGCAGTCGCTCCTCAAATTAGGTGAAGCATAAGCCATGGAAACCAACCTCTTTACAAACAACAGCAGCGCCGGCAGCACTGGCAGCAATGCCGTCAAGTCGCAGAACAATGCCACGCAAGACATGTTCACCAAGCTGCTGGTGGCCCAGATCAAGAACCAGGACCCGCTCGCGCCGACCGATCCGAGCCAGTTCGTCAACCAGCTGACGCAGCAGGCGCAGACGGAAGCGATGCAGAACCTGTCGGCGCTGACCAGCGCCAATGCCAGCGTGCTGCAATCGATGCAGGTGCTGGCCCTGGGCGCGCAAGTGGGTTCCGAAGTGATGGTCAACAGTGAAACGGTGCAGCTCGACAAGAGCAAGGTCAGCGGCAGCATCGCGCTGGCGTCCGGCACCACCAAGACCACGGTGACCCTGAAAGGCATCGACGACAAGGAATACAAGATCGAACTGGGCGCGCAGTCGGCCGGCACGGTGCCGTTCAGCATCGACCCCGTCGCACTGGGCTTGCCTGCTGGCACCTACAGCATGGCAGTGACCACGAATGGCACTGAAAAGCCGACGGTCGACATCGCAGGCAAGCTCAACAGCGTGCGCCTGTCGTCCTCCGGCAGCATGATCCTGAGCGTGTCGAACCTGGGCGAAGTCAACCCTGGCGCGATCACCGGCTTCAACGGCAAGACGGCCTGATCCGGCCCTTGGTTCCCCAAACACACTAATCTCCTCCTTCACTAAAGGAAGTCAACATGAGTTTCGACATCGCCCTGTCCGGTATCCAGTCCATCAACCAACAGTTGAACAGCACCAGTAACAACATCGCCAACGCCGGCACCTACGGTTTCAAGAGCAGCCGCGCCAATTTCTCGGCGATGTATGCCGGTTCGCGCGCCACGGGTACGGAAATCGGTTCGATCACGCAAAGCATGTCGCTCAACGGCGGCGTGCTGAACACGGGCCGCGCGCTTGACGCGGCCATCGATGGCCGCGGCTACTTCGTCACGCGCGATGCACAGAACACCATGAACTACAGCCGCGTCGGCATTTTCTCGGCCAGCAGCGATGGCAAGCTGATCGATGCAAACGGCCGCCTGGTACAGGGCTACGCGTCGGTCAAGGGCAGCACCACCCTGGGCACCATGGGCGACATGCTGATTCCGACGGGCCAGATTCCCGCCGAAGCGTCGACCAAGCTGGCATATGCCGCCAACATGTCGTCCGAGTGGCCTATCAAGGCCGTGCCCTTCGACAAGACCAACGAGCTGAGCTACAACAGCGCCAAGTCCTCGATCATCTACGATTCGCTGGGCGCCAAGCACTCGCTGGGCCAGTACTTCGTCAAGACGGCAGCGGGCGTCGACGTGCACTACACCCTGGACAACGTCGATCTGACATTGCCAGGGCCGGCGCCGCTGGTGACGAACATGGCCTTCGACACCTCCGGCAAGCTGACAATGACCGCGCCGGTCACGCTGGCGCTGGGCACACCCACAGGCGCCGCCCCCCTGTCGATCGCCATCGACTACACGGGCACCACCCAGTTCGCTGGCGAATCCACCACATCGACCGACCGCGCCGACGGCTATGCCTCGGGCACCTACACGGGCGTGGAACTGGCCGATGACGGTTCCGTCGTGGCCAAGTACACCAACGGCCAGAAGCAAAGCATCGGCGTGATCGCCCTGGCCACCTTCCCTGACGAAGGCGCGCTGACGGCCGTCAACGATACCAGCTGGGTCGCCTCGACCACGTCCGGCACCGCCATCTATGACCGTCCGGGCGTCGGCATGGCCGGTAAACTGGTGACGAGCTCGCTGGAACAGTCGAACGTCGACATCACCTCCGAACTGGTGGGCCTGATGACGTCGCAGCGTAACTATCAGGCGAACTCGAAGGTCATCTCGACCGAGAACGCCATGCTGCAATCGCTGATGCAAGCGTTGTAATCGCCACCACGCAAGGGTAAAGCACAATGGATGCGCTGATTTATACCGCCATGAGCGGGGCCGACCGTGCCCTGCGGGCACAGCAGGTACACGCCAACAATCTGGCCAACATCGAGACGGGCGGCTTTCGCGCCAACCTGGAAGTCTCCACCGCCCAGCCGCTGCAAAACGGCTACGGCTACGACGACCGCCACATGACGCAGACGCAGTCGAGCGCCATCGGCACGCGTACGGGCGCCATCAAGGAAACGGGGCGCGAGCTCGACGTGGCCATCACCGGCCCCGGTTTTCTCGCGGTGCAATGGCAGAACGGCGAAGCCTACACGCGCGCCGGCGCCATGGATCTCGATGAAACGGGCGCGCTGACCATCAATGGCCGGCCCGTGCTGGGCGAAGGCGGCCCCATCACCATTCCAGAGCACACCAGCCTGTCGATCGGCGGCGATGGCACCATTTCCATCCAGGTTCCGGGCACGGCGCAGATGCAGACGGTCGACAAGCTCAAGCTGGTCAATGCGGAAGCGGGCGAACTGACCAAGAACGAAGCGGGCCTGATCGTGTCGCGCACGGGCGACGACTTGCAGGCCGATCCGGCGGTGCGCCTGCGCGACCGCCACCTGGAAGGCAGCAATGTTTCCGCCGTCGAGGAAATGGTCGCCACCATGAGCCTGAACCGCAGTTTCGAGATGCAGATGAAAATTTTCAAGGCCAGCGACTCCATGACGGAGTCCGGTAACCGCCTGCTGGGCGCCTGAGTCCGACGTCAATCTATTATTAGGAGCAAACCATGAATCCAGCAATGTGGATCAGCAAGACCGGCGTGCAGGCGCAAGATGCAAAACTGCAAGCCATCGCGAATAACCTGGCCAACGTCAATACGGTCGGCTTCAAGCGCGACCGCGTCGTGTTCGAAGACCTGTTTTACCAGGTCGAGCAGCAGCCGGGCACGCAGCGCGCCGACAACACCCTGTCGCCCTCCGGCGTACAGCTGGGTAACGGCACGCACATGGTCGGCACGCAAAAGGTGTTTACCACCGGCAGCCTGCAAACGACCAGCCGCGAATTCGACGTCGCCATCACCGGCAACGGCTTCCTGCAAGTGCTGCGCCCGAACGGCGAAGCGGCCTACACGCGCGCCGGCCAGCTGGGCATCAATGAAAACGGCGTGATGGTCAACGCCCAGGGCTTGCCCCTGGTGCCGCAGATCACCGTGCCGAACAATGCCACGGCGATCACCATCGGCGAAAACGGCATGGTCACGGCCACCGTGCCGGGCAATGTTGCCGGTACCGAACTGGGCCAGCTGAACCTCTCGAGCTTTGTCAACCCGACCGGCTTGCTGGCACTCGGTGAAAACCTGTTCCAGGAAACGGCATCGAGCGGCACGCCAACGGAAGGCCGTCCCGGCGAAGGCGCCCTGGGCAAGCTCAAGCAATTCGCGCTGGAAGGCTCGAACGTCCAGGTGGTTGAAGAGATGGTCGACATGATCGCTGCCCAGCGCACCTATGAGATGAATACCAAGGTGCTGTCGGCCGCCGACAATATGCTGCAATACCTGGCGCAAGCGGCACGCTGATGAAGGCCGCATTGAAAGCCTCGGCGGCCCTGCTGCTGGTGCTGGCGGCCGGTTGTGCCAGCCGCCCGGCAGCGCCCCTGGCGCCCAGCTTTTCCGATACGCCGCTGCCGGTGGCGCCGCGCAGCACAGCGCGCGGCGGCGTCGCCGGCGGCGTCTTCAATCCCGACGCGGGCCTGGCCCTGACTTCCGACAGCCGCGCCTTCCGCGTCGGCGACGTGGTCACCGTGGCCCTGCAGGAAACCACCCAGGCGAGCAAAAAGGCGGGCACCTCGTTCAACAAGGGTTCGTCCGTCGGCGTGCAGGCGGCCAATATCCTCGGCAAGACCTTCCCCAAGACGGGCATCGACCTGTCTGCCGACCGCAACTTCGCCGGCGACTCGACCAGCACGCAGCAAAATGCGCTGTCCGGCGCCATCACCGTGATCGTGCAGGAAGTGCTGCCGAACGGCTTGCTGCGCGTGCAGGGCGAAAAGACCCTGACCCTGAACCAGGGCGAGGAATTCGTGCGCCTGCGCGGCTACCTGCGCTCGGCCGATATCGATTCGAACAACCAGGTGTCTTCCTTGCGCATCGCCAATGCGCAGATCGCCTATTCCGGCCAGGGCACTCTGGCCGAAGCCAACAAACCAGGCTGGCTGACGCGCTTCTTCGTCGGCCCGTGGATGCCGTTTTAAGGTGACATCATGAAATTTCGCTCCGCCCTGCCCCTGGCAGCCATGCTGGCCGCACTCTCCGGCTTTGCCCTGCCTGCCACCGCCGCGCAAGTGCTGCGCAACCTGGTCAGCATCGAGGGCGTGCGCGACAACCCGCTGGTTGGCTACGGCCTCGTCGTGGGCCTGAACGGCAGCGGCGACACCACCCAGGTGAAATTTTCCAGCCAGTCCGTGGTCAACATGCTCAAGCAGTTCGGCGTCAAGATGCCGGACGGCGCCGAATCGAAAAGCAAGAACGTGGCCACCGTGATGGTCAGCGCGGTGTTTCCGCCGGGCTACCGCCGCGGCCAGGCCATCGACGTTACGGTGTCCTCGCTGGGCGACGCGAAAAGCCTGCGCGGCGGCACCTTGCTGCTGACGCAGCTGCGCGCGGCCGACAATGAAACCTATGCGCTGGCGCAAGGCAATGTCGTCGTCGGCGGCTTGAACGCCACCGGCAAGAGCGGCTCGTCCGTCACCGTCAACACGCCCACTTCGGGCCGCATTCCCAACGGCGCGAATATCGAGCGCGAAATCCTCAGCGATTTCTCCACCAAGCCGACCGTCACCCTGAACTTGCGCCACCCGCACTTCGAGACGGCCATCAATATCGTCGAAGCCGTCAACCGCCGCTTCGGTGCCGTCGCCACCACCAGCGACGCCACCAGCGTGGAAGTGCTGGCGCCGGAAAATCCGACCCAGCGCGTGGCCTTCATGGCCAAGCTCGAAGCCCTGAGCGTCGACGTGGGCACCGATACGCCGAAGGTGGTCTTCAATTCGCGCACGGGCACCGTCGTCATCGCCGAAGGCTTGCGCGTCAAGGCGGCCGCCGTCACCCACGGCTCGCTGAAAGTCATCATTTCCGAAAGCTCGGCCGTCAGCCAGCCGGCGCCGTTCGGCCGTGGCCAGACCACCGTCACGCCGCAATCAAAAGTCTCCGTCGACCAGGGCAATGGCAATATGTTCAAATGGCCGGCCGGCGCCAAGCTGCAAGCCATCATCGACGTCGTCAACAGCCTGGGCGCCTCGCCTGACGATGTGATGGCCATTTTGCAGGCACTCGACCAGGCTGGCGCCATCGAAGGCGAACTGGTGGTGATCTAACGTGCCCGTCAAAAAGCCCAGGACTGCGTTGCACTGCCTCGTCGTACATTCGTACTGCCTTCGGCAATGCGCCTTGCCCTGAATATTTTGACGAACACTGAAAGCTGAATGGAAATGAATGTAAACGACAGCAGCGGCGCCCTGCCCTCGGCGCTGGAAGACAAATCCCCCGCGGCGGCCACGCCGGCCGACCCGCGCTATGCGGCCAAGGCCACCGAGGCGGCCGTCAAGTTCGAAGCCTTCTTCATCTCGCACATGCTGCGCCAGATGCGGTCGGGCACGCGCGAGATGGCGGGCGAGGACAGCGTCTTCAAAGACCCCGTCAACAGCGACATGCTGGAAATGGCCGACAACCTGGTGGCCGACAAGATGGCCGGCCAGCGCGCGTTCGGCATCGCCGACGCCATCCTGCGCCAGCTGCTGCCGGCAGCCAGCGCCCCCGTTTCCGCCAGCAACCCCGCAAAGGGCGCTGTCCAAAGCGACAATATTTCACCAGCGCTTAATAAACCTGCCTGAAGCGTCGCCTGTACAAGGTAACAACGATACACGGCTGGCCAGCCAGCCCGCGCCACACCTTTCACGAAAGAACCTTGCCCAATGAGCATCATCAGCAATGCATTGTCAGGCAGCATCGCCGCCCAGGCCGCGCTCAATGCCGCCAGCCAGAACATCGCCAACCTGCAAACGGCAGGCTACACCCGCCAGGGCGTGCTGCTGTCTTCGCTTGGCGCCAGCGCGGGCGTACGTTCGGCCGGCAACGGCGTGGAAGTGTCGGCTCTGCTGCGCTTTGCCGATGCGTATAAAAGCCAGCAAATGTGGCGCGCCGCGTCCGACCAGGGCGCCCGTTCGCAGACACAGCCTTACCTGACCCAGCTCGAACGCGTGATGGGCGACGATGCGTCGAGCATCAGCAACGGCATCGACGGCTTCTTCGCCGCCCTCAACGCGGCCGCCGTCGACCCGACGTCGACCCCGCTGCGCCAGCAGATCATCACGGCGGCCGACGCCATGTCGCAGCGCTTCAACAGCATCAGCACGGTGATGAGCAACCAGCTGCTGTCGGTGCAGCAGCAACGCGCCGCCATCGTGCCGCAAGCCAATACCACGCTGCAAAATATCGCCGCGCTGAACCAGCGCATCAGCACTTCCTCGGCATCGGGCACGAACGTGTCGTCGCTGATGGATGCGCGCGACCAGCTGATCGATGGCCTGGCCTCGCAGATGGGCATCGATGTGCTCGACCAGCCCGACGGTTCGCGCAATGTGTCGCTGAAATCGGGCCAGCCGCTGGTCATCGGCGGCCTGGCCGGTACCCTGAGCAGCAACATGACGGCAACGGGCGAACAAACCCTGAGCCTGGATTTCGCCAAGTCGCAATTCACGCTCGATACCGTCGCCATCGGCGGCCAGATGGGCGGCCTCGGTGAATTCGAGCGCAATACCCTGAAACCGCTGCAGCAGTCGCTGCGCGACATGGCCAGCAGCCTGGCCACCAAGGTCAACGCGCAGCTGGCGCTGGGGAAAACCATGGCCGGCGCGACTGGCGGCCCCCTGCTGGTGTATGCGAACGACAAACTGAACATCATCGCCGGCTTCAATGCCACCGACCTGGCCCTGTCGCTGACAGGCGCCGCCGGCGACAGCGGCAACTTGCAGAAATTGATCGACATCAAGAATCAGCCGATCACCGTCAGCTGGGTGGGTTCGGTACTGATGAGCGACGCGGATACGCAGCTGGTCGGCAAGCTGGGCATCTACAGCCAGCAGAACCAGGCCTTGCTGAAGACGGCCAATACGGTGCGCGCGCAAGCCGTGGACGACTGGAAATCGACCAGCGGCGTGAACAAGGACGAAGAAGCGATGAACCTGGTGGAATTCCAGAATATGTACCAAGCCAACATGAAGGTCATTTCCGTGGCAAATGCCTTGTTTGATGCCACTTTGCAAATGATGGGTTAAGGAGAAGATCATGCGTGTCGCCAGTAGCCAGTACCAATCGCTGATCAATATTTCGCTTCAGCAAAACCAGGAACGCATCAATTACCTGACCCAGCAAATGGCCTCCGGCCTGCGCATCCAGCTGCCATCGGATGATCCGATCGGCAACGTGCGCATTTCGCGCCTGACGCGCGAACAGGCCATGGTCACCCAGTACCAGGACAATATCGCCACCGTGAAGGTGCGCCTGCTGAAAAATGAAAATTACCTGTCGAGCATGGTTACCGACATGGGCCAGGCGCGCGACCTGCTGGTGTGGGCGGCCGATGGCGGCAATGCGCCGGACGACCTGAATGCCATGACGCAATCGCTGACCGCCATGCGCGACAGCGTGCTGTACACGGCCAACCTGAAGGACCAGGAAGGCCGCTACATGTTTTCCGGCACCGCCACCGACCAGCCGGCCATCAAGTACGATCCGGCGGCAGCGTCCGGTTCGCGCTACACCTATATCGGCAACACCGACACCCAGACGGTGGTGGTGGGCAATGGCGTGACGCAGGCGGCCAACGTCGACGTGAAAAATCTGGAGGTGTGGCTGAACAAGATCGACCAGGCCATCACCACCCTCAGCGTGCCGGGCGTCAGCCCGAACGACCCGGCCGTGCGCACCGTCGTCGGCGACGCGCTCGATGGCACGGACGACGGCATGGACTTGTTGTCGGGCAAGATCGCCATCTTTGGCGGCGCGCAGAACATCCTGTCCACCCTGTCGGGCAACCTGGCCAACGTGTCGCTGTCGAACGATTCGGCGCTGCTGGACCTGAAAAAGACCGACATGGGCGCGGCGGCCATCGAACTGACCGGCTACCAGACCGCCTTGCAGGCAACGTACAAGGCGTATGCCAAGGTTGGCACCATTTCCCTGTTTGACCTTCTCTGACCATCATGCAAATCGCTCAGACTTCCTCCTCTTCCGGCGTTGCCGCCAAAAGCGCCGGCACGGCCCGCGTCGTCGATGACGCGTCCGCCGCCATCAACGGCAGTGCCGGCGCCCGAGCGCGCAGCGAGGCGCCGGCGGCGAAGAGTTCGACGGCGAGCCTGCAGCGCGGCCTGAGCAACTGGGATCACCAGTTGCAGGGAGAAATCTCCAACGCCCAGCAAACCCTGGACTACCTGGAACGCAGCAGCAGCCAGCTGCAGGCGCTGAAAAGCGAGCTGGCGGCCAAGCTGGCCGCGCGCCAGGGCCGCGAAGGACAAGTCGAGGCGCGCGTACGCCAGTTCAGCAATACCTGGCGCCAGCGCGCCAGCGCCTCGGGCGGCACGCTGGACGCGCAGCTCAGCTATACCAGCCCGGAACCGGCGCAGCAGCATTTCAGCATCCGCGGCCTGACCATGGCCAGCCTGCAGGAAGGCCCGCAGGAAGTGCTGGCCTTTTCCGTGGGCGGCGCGAACCAGGCCTTGCGCTCGGTGAATATCGAGCCGGGCCTGAGCGACGACCAGATCATCGCCCGCTTCGACCAGGCCTTGATGCCATCGGGCATCCGCGTCAAGCAGGGCGAAAATGGCGAGCTGGTGTTCAGCACGCCGGAAGCGTCGTGGGCCAATGTGCGCGACAGCCTGTCCGTGCGCGGCAGCGGCATCCGCTACCCGACGGGCCAGATGAGCCGCGTGCGCACGGATGCGGAACCGGCCGCCATCGCGCCGGAAGAATGGAATACCAGCGACGTGGAAGCCCTGCGCGCCACCTTGCAGCAAGTGGTGCAGGCGCTGTCGCACCTGCAGCAGGCACGCAGCTCCGTCAGCCTGGCGCTGGCGCAGGCGACAGGCCGGGTTGCCAAGGCCCAGCCGGTGCAAGTGAGCGTCAGCATGGATACCCTGGCGGAAAACTTCACGGAAAAAGCCAGCCAGCCCGGCTATGAGTCGCTGCTGGCGATCAGCTCGGCGCTGGTGGGCATCAGCCGCGAGCGCGTGGTCGCCCTGCTGGGCCTGCGCTAAAAACGCGCGCGCCCCCTATCGGCGGGCGGTGGAAATCCGTAAGATGCTGCTGGCGCGCCTGCATATTGCCAGGCACGCCGGCACATCGCGCCATCCACACCCGGAGTTCCCTTGATAAAGACCGCCGCCAGGCTGATCAGCTATGCCCTGCTGGGCAAATCCGGCAAGCAGCCGCTCGACATCGCCCGTGTGCGCAAGGTATTGATTTTGCGCAACGACAAGATCGGCGACATGATCGTCACCACGGCGCTGCTGCGCGAGCTGAAGAAAAACTACCCGCACTGGCAAATCGACGTGGCCGCCAGCAGCGCCAACCGCGACGTGATCGCCGCCAATCCGCACGTCAGCGACATCCTCATCTGGGACAAGCAGCCGCTGCTGCGCGACTTGCGCACCACCATCGCCGACCTGCGCCGGCGCCGCTACGACGTCATCTTCAATCCCTACAACCGCTTTTCGATCCCCTTGTTGCTGCGCATCAAATGGCTGGGCGCGCGCTACCTGACGGGCTTTGCCATTCCCAAGTACGGCACCTCGACGGCGAAGCTGGACATGTTCGACCACACGGTGCCGTGCGACCGCAGCCGCCATATCCTGCACAGCTACTTCGCCGCCTTCGCGGCGTTTGGCTTGCGCGACATTGACATGCGCTACGAGCTGTTCGGCGTCGAGGCGCACGCCGCCCCCATCGACGCCGCCTGCGATACCTTGCTGCGCAGCTACGCAGGCCTGTTTTGCCTGAATTTCCAGGGCAGCAATGCGCAGCGCACGGTCAGCGTGGCCGACGCCCAGCGCTGCTGCGCCGCCCTGGCCGCACGCTACCCGCGCCATGCGCTGCTGGTGATCGCCGCGCCCGGCACCGAGGCACGCGCCGCCGGGATCGTCGATGGCGCGGGCCATGCCAACGTGATGCTGGCGCCACCCACCGGCCACATCCTGCAGCTGGCCGCCCTGATACGCCGCTGCGAACTGGTACTGTCGCCGGACACGTCGGTGATCCATATCGCCTCGGCCTATGACCGGAAAATCGTCGGCTATTACATCCGCACCGACAACTACCACTGGTTTTATCCCGCCAGCGGCCAGTACCGCGTGATCCTGGCGCCAGGGCTGACCCTGGACAAGGTCAGCGCCGACGAGACCCTGGCCGCCGTGGCAGCGCTGATGGATGGCGAAACAGCGGCCGTTCAGGCCGCCGGCTGAGCGGACAGCAGCCGCTCCATCTGCGGCGCCGGCAAGGCGCCGGCAAACAGGAAGCCCTGCGCATAGTCGCAGCCGGCCGCGCGCAGCAAATCGCGCTGCTGGGCCGTCTCCACGCCTTCGGCGACGACTTTCAGGCCCAGGCGCTGTGCCAGGGCGATGATGGCCTCGCACAGGGCCAGTCCCGCGTCGCCCTGCCCCAGGGCGCCAACCAGCGAGCGGTCGATCTTGAGAAAATCGATATCGAATTTCTGCAGGCAAGCGAGCGACGTCTGGCCGCTGCCGAAATCGTCGAGCGCCAGCGCCAGGCCCATGGCGCGGAACTGGCGCAGCCGCTCACCCACCTGGCGCGCCTCGTCCAGCAGCACGCCTTCCGTGGTCTCGATGACGATGGCGCCCGGCGGCAGGCCTTCGCGCCGCAAATGGTCGGGCCAGCCCTGGTACAGGGCGGCGTCGCCGCGAAACTCCACGGGCGACTTGTTGATGCTGATCTGGAAGCCGCTGCCATACGCAACTTGCCACTGCTGTGCCTGGCGTACGGCCTGGCGGAATACCCAGTCGCCGATATCGGTGATCAGCCCGTTTGCTTCGGCGAAGGCGATGAACTCGGCGGGCGCAAGCAGGCCGCGCAGCGGATGGCGCCAGCGCAGCAGCGCCTCGGCGCGCGCGATGGCGCCATCGTGCAGGCTGACGATGGGCTGGTAATGCACCTCGAACTGTTCCTGCGCCAGCGCCAGGCGCATCTCGCGCACCGTGTTGCGGCGCAGCTCAGCGGCCTGCTGCAGGGCCGGCGTGAAATAGCGGTAGCCGTTGCGCCCCGCATTCTTGGCCGCGTACATGGCCTGGTCGGCATGCCGCAGCAGGATCTCGGCCGCCTCGGCATCGGCCGGGTACAGCGCCACGCCCACGCTGGCCGACACTTGCGCACTGTCGTCGTCCAGCGCGAAGGGCATGGCCAGCGCCGTGACCAGGTCCTGCACCACGCGCTCGATGCCCGCCAGCTGCCCCACACCGGCCAGGATGACGGTAAATTCATCGCCGCCCAGGCGCGCCACGGTGTCCGTGGCACGCACGCGCTCGCTGATGCGCCGCGCCGCCTGGCGCAGCAAGGTATCGCCTTTCTCGTGGCCCAGGCTGTCATTTACCTGCTTGAAGTTGTCGAGGTCGATGAACAGCAGGGCCAGGCACGTGCCTTCGCGCTTGGCGCGGCGCGTCTCGTTATGCAGCCGGTCGAGAAACATGTGACGGTTCGGCAAGCCCGTCACCTGGTCGAAATTGGCTTGCTGCCAGATGCGTCCGGACGCTTCGCGCTGCGCCGTGATGTCGCCGACCAGCGCCAGCGCGCCCAGGTAGCTGCCGCCCGCGTCGAAAATGGGATTGGTGGCCAGGGTGGCCCACAGGGCGCTGCCGTCGCGGCGCACGAACTTGAACTCGTGGCGTTCGGCGATGCCATCCTGGCGCCGCGCGATATTGCGCTCGAGAATGGCACGGCCTTCATCATCCATGAAGGCGGCCAGCGGCTGGCCCAGCATGTCCTCGATCTGGCAGCCCAGCATGTGCGCCATCTTCGGGTTGACAAAGCTGGTCAGCGCCTGCGCATCGATTTCCCAGATGCCCTCTTCCGCGCTGTGGACGATGCGCCGGAAGCGCTCCTCGCTGCGTTCCAGCGCGGCCAGCTTGCCTTCGGCCTGCTCCAGCACCAGGCGCAGCGCCTGGCCGTTCGGGTCGGCGCTGCCCAGCAGGCTGACGGGCAAGCCCGCCTCCTGGGTGCCGGGGTGCGGCCGCACCTGCAGCTGGATGCGCTCAGGCTCGCTGCTATTGAGCACGCGCTGGACAAACTGGTCGTAGTCGTGGCGAAACGCCTCGTGCACATAGGAACGGAACAGCACATGGCCGGGACGCCCCCGCGCCAGGCCGAACAGCTCGGCCGCCACCAGGTTCAGCTGCACGATCACGCCATCGAGGCCCAGCACGAAATAGGCGACGGGCGCCAGCAGGTACAAGTCATTGAAATACGCCTGTTCCCGTTCCAGCTTGATGCGGCCGGGGCTGAATACGCCATCGTCGAGCAGGGGCGTGGATGGCAGCGGCAGGCCGGCGCCATCGTACGGGGAGGAATCCGGAGCAGGTACCGCGTGCGGTGGTTTGTCCATGGCTATCCTTTGCAGTGCCGCCCCGGCATTCAGGCGGCAGCAGGACCGAGACTAGCACTTAGCACGCGCAGTGTCGAGCCATGCGCGCGGCACACGGCCTTTCTGCAACAGCCCGCCTAGCGGCCCATGCCGCGCCGGCGCAGGCCGAAATCGTGTCCCACCACCAGCAAGGTGCTGGCCACCAGGCTGGACAAGCCCACGATCAGCTGGATCAGCTTATCGTCAGGCAATATCCACAGCGAGGAGGCCGGCGTCTCGCAGCCCGTGGCGGCGCTGATCAGCGGAGATACCCAGGCCGCGTCCGGCGTGACGTCGAGCACGACGGCGCCGTCGGCGCTGGTCTGCATATAGATGTCGCCGCCTTCGGCCAGGGTAAAGCAGATGCCCACGCCCGTTTCCGTGGCGCGGATATTGTCCTGCATGCTGCGGTTATGTTCCTCGATCCACACTTCCACGTCATACGGCGTTTCCAGGTGTTCCCACGGACGGGGACGGAAACGCGGACGTTCTTCCGCGCTGGCGGAGGTGTCGGGAACGTCGGGGATGTTGCTGTCTGCTGCGCCTTGCATGCTCGTTGACCTTTTCTGCGGTGATACGGCGGGACCAGTTGCCTGCCAGTTGTCATTATCCCCCGTTCACGGCGCGCATGGTATGGCATGCAGCAATTCATCAGAAAAACTGACAGCTATTAACTTTTAACATCAACATACCTGACTTAAAATATGCGCCATCTCTTCTTTACAGGCTTTACATGCAAGGCATCAAACGCAAAATCGTCTACGTCACGGCCTTTGAAATCATCGGCATGGCCATTTCCACGGCCTGGCTGACCCTGCTCTCGGGCGAATCGCCGACCAGCACGGGGCCGCTGGCGATCATGATCACCACCATCGCCGTGATCTGGAACCTGCTGTACAACACGGCCTTCGAATACTGGGAAATCCGGCAAGTGTCGCGCACGCGCACCGTCTGGCGCCGCATCCTGCACGCGATCGGTTTCCAGATCACCCTGGTCATCTACCTGATTCCGCTGATCGCCTGGTGGCTCGACATCAGCCTGTGGCAAGCCTTCGTGCTGGACTTTGCCCTGATGCTGATCATCCCCTGCTACAGCTTCATCTTTAACTATTTCTTCGACGGCCTGTTCGGCGTGCCCCTGTCGGCGCAGCAGCCCAGGGAAGAGCCTGCAGAACTTCAGGGCGCGGCCGTGTCGACTTCCGTCAGCAACTGAAGAAAGGACCGCGCCGCCATGCCCAGCGGCCGGTCCTTCATCCACACCAGGTGGATCGGCACGACCAGGCCATTGCCCGTGTTTTTAAAGGCGACGCGGCGCACCCGTCCCGCCGCCAGCGAATGGGCGATGGCCGAGGCGGCGAAATTGCCCCAGCCCAGCCCCGCCTCGACCATCGACAGCGCCATCGGCAGGCTGTCCGTGCGCCAGTAGGACAGCCCCACCACGGGACGCGCATCGGCCAGGTCCAGCTCGCGGCTGGCAACGATGATCTGGCGCAAATTCACCAATTCCTCGATATACAGGGCGCGGCCCGCCACACTCGGCGGATGCTGCGTAGAAATAATCGCCAGCAGGGCATCGCTGCCCACCAGCTGGAACTGCTCCTCGTGATTGATGCGCCCGCCGGCGAAGGCCATGCAGGCACTGATGCGGCCCCGGTGCAGCATGTCGAGCACGTCATCCTGCGGCGCCGTCAGCACCTCGATGTCGAGCAGCGGATGGCGCTGCGACAGCGCGCGCACGGCGCGCAGGAAAGGCGCATGGTCGAGCTCGGCCGCGATGCCCAGCGAAATGCGGCTTTCCAGTCCCTGCGACAATTCCTGCGCATGCAGGTGCAACTGCTTCAATTGCTCGGCGATCAGGCGCGCATGGGGAATCAGGGCCGTCGCAGCCGGCGTGGGCACGGCTTCGCGCGCGCCCCGGTCGAACAGGGTGATGCCCAGTTCCGCCTCGATGTTGGCAATGGCCATGCTGACGGCCGATGGCGCCCGCCCCAGGGCCCGCGCGGCGCTGGAAAACGAACCGCCATCGACGACGGCCAGGAACAGTTCGATGTTATGGCTGGAGAGTTTCATGGGAATATGGAAGGTGCGGTGGAAAGTGCGGCACTTCTGCGAGCGCGCGCGGTCAAACGGGAAACCACGGGAGTACGCACATGCGCCACCGATTCACTGTCCGCCGCAGCGGCTACATTTCAGACTTTACCCGTTTCATCGACGGCTACCTGCAGGCGCACCCGGAAGTGCGGGAAAGCCAGCGCCGCGGCTGGCGCATCTGGTGGGAACGCCCGGCCAGCATGCGCGAACTGGCACTGGTCCACGCCGACAGCGTGCCGGAGCCGCCTTACCACTACGACTGATCAAACCAGCCAAACGCCTGACAACAGCGTGGCGAGCGGCAGTGATTTGTGGCCGAAATGCGCAGCCTCAGGAAGGTACGGCGAGCATCGCCGGCCGCAGGGCGCGCCGCGCAGCAGCTTAGGTCAGGCGTTGTAACCTTGGGCTTAACCTTTCCAGGTGCGCTGCAGGCCCGTATCGGCATGGATCCAGCCGCCACGTGGACCGTTGCGGTAATAGAAACCCACGCCGCCCTGCTTGAAGCTGCGCACGAGCGAACCGAGCACTTCCGCATTCAGGTTGGCCACGCGGATGTCGGCGGCGCGGCCCGAGATGTGCAGCGACTGGCGCGCGGCAGGCACGCCTGCTTCGCGCAGCTTGCTGTTCGAGGCGGCCGTGCGGTAGCCGGACAAAATCTCCAGCGGCTGCTCGATGCCGTAGCGGGCCACGAACGCCTGCGTGCCCCACAGGGTTTCCAGCAGTTTCGGGTCGATGGCGGCCGTCTTCTTGCCATTCACGTCGCGCAGCAAGTGGCACAGTTCCTGGTAGGCCGAATCGATGACTTCGCCATCTTTCCAGTACAGCAGCTTGGCTTTTTCATTGCTGGCCGGACGCACCACTTCCAGGGTGCGGGGCTTGAGCCAGAATTCCAGGTCCAGCGCCTGCGCGTCGAAAATGTCCGGTGGCGGTTCCAGCTCGGTGATGACCTGGCGCGACTGCGAAGTGATCGAGCGGTCAACACTGGCCAGCTGGGTCGGCTGGGGCGGCACTGCCGTGCGCGGCGGACGCGGCCTGGCGCTGGCCGAGGCCGATGGAGGAGCGGCCGTGCGCGAGGCGCAGCCGATGAGCGGGGTGGCTACCAGGCCCAGCGCGGCCAGGCCCATACCGTGGTGTAGAAAATTTCTGCGCGATGCCATAGTCATTCCAATATAACGATACGAATACTATAGCCTATTGTGCAGCGAAGAAAAACCCTGAATGCCTATCGTGTCCCCCTGTTTTCAGTGCATTTGCTTCCAGCCTTGCCTCAGGCGGCAGCCTCGGCGGCAGCGATGCGCCCTTTTGCCTGCGCCAGCGCCGTCAATGGCTTGTCCAGCAGATAACCTTGCGCGACGATGGGCAAGCCCGTGGCAGCGGCGATGCGTTGCAGGGCGGCCAGCGCGGCAGGCGTGTCAAGGCGCTTGAAGACCACGCGGATCTTTGCCGCATGGCACAGGCTGACAAAGCTGGCGGCGGCCGCCTCGTCGCTGAGATTGCCCGCGTCAAGCTTGAAGGCGTGCGGATGCAAACGCTCCAGCATGCCCGTGGCTTCCTGTACGCTGGCCACGTTGATGGCCAGGCGGAAACCATTGCGGCGATAATTGTCGGCCACGTAATTGAGCAGCCAGCCCTGGTTGGCCGTCACGGCAGGCAATTGCAGCACGATGCGCTCGATCGGCAAGCCCAGCGCGTCGAGGATGCGCTGGAAGGCGTGGCCGTGATTGCTGCTGACGGCGCTCAGCAGGCGGTCGTGCACGTTCAGGTACAGATCGGCCTGCTCCGCTTCCGGCTGCCGAAAGAAATTAATCGCGTGCAGCATGCGGCACAGCCGGTCCAGCTCGACGGATTCATCGTCGCTGGCCGCATGGTCAAGCAAGCGCCACAGCGACAGGCCCTCGTCCGCCTTCGACACGCTGCGCGCCAGTCCCTCGAAGGCCAGCAGCTTGCCGCTCTCCAGTTCGCGCAGCGGCTGGAAGGCGCTGGTCATGGTGCAATTGAAAAAGCGTCCCAGCGCCCTGCCCTCGTCGTCGAGCCAGACGCTGGTGCCAGCCTGGGTTTGATGCGACAGGCGGGCCAGGTAATTTTGCAGGACGGGAAATGGCATACATGCTCCTTCGTAGGGCTGCGCCCGCTTCCCTCCTGGGGACGGGGGCGCCAAAGTGTGCAGACTAAGGCAGGCCTGAACAAAGGAGAACGAATGGTTTCGCCATTTGATATGCGTGCAGCAAATATGGCCAGGCAACGGCGCGCGCATATCGATAGTCAGAAACATTCCTTCCCGCCCCCTGCCCCAGCCTTTACTGTGAGCATGTACCGATATCCTCAGGAAGGGCCGCCATGTGCCAGTTACTCGCAATGAACAGCAGCAAGCCGGCCGCGCTGGGATTTTCCTTTGCCGGCTTTGCCGAGCGGGGCGGCCGCACGGACGAGCACCGCGACGGCTGGGGCATCGCCTATCATTCGAGCAGCGGCTGCACCTTGCTGACGGACCACCTGGCCGCCATCGATTCGCCGCTGGCCGCCACGGTGCAGCAGCAAGCGGTGAAAGCGAAAAACATCGTCGCCCACATCCGCAAGGCCACGCAGGGCCGCATCGCGCCGGAAAACACCCACCCGTTCGCCCGCGAACTGTGGGGCAAGACCTGGTCGTTCGCCCACAACGGCGACTTGAAAACCTGGTCGGCGGCGCCCGACGCGCAGTACCGCGCCAGCGGTGACACGGACAGCGAGCAGGCGTTTTGCCACCTGCTGGCCAGCCTGCGCGCGCGCTTTCCCGAGGGCGAACCGCCGCGCGCCGACTTGCGCGCCGCCATCGCCGAGGTGGCGCGCGACATCGCTGCCCACGGCACCTTCAATTTCATCCTGTCCGATGGCGAGGTGCTGTTCGCGCACTGCTCCACGCACCTGCACTATGTGATACGCGAGTATCCGTTTTCCGTGGCGCAACTGATCGACTGCGAACGCAGCATCGACTTTCGCCAGCACAATCACCTCGATGACCGCATCGCCGTCATCGCCACGCACCCGCTGACGCAAAACGAGGAGTGGCTGGCATTCGCGCCCGGCGAACTGAAGCTGTTTGCCGGCGGCACCTTGCTGCCAGCACACGATGCCGCGCCGCAAGGCGTGTATATCCAGATCAGTTACTGAAGGAACAACTCAACGGGGAAGAAAGGGCCCGCCGCCGGATGGGCGGGCTGAGGTACCGGAAGAGCGTCAGGCCGAATTGCAGTTGCAAAAGCGTTTGCGCTTGGGGTCGCCGCTGGCGATGCCAGCAGGATCAATCTGTTTCCAGCAAAAAATCGTTTCCACGCCATATGGCGAGCGCACATTGCCTGCCTCGACATAACCCTGCTTGACGAAAAAGGCCTGGCTGCTGGCCGTGCTGTGCAGCTGCAAGGCCTTGATGCCCCACTCGCGCGCCTGCGCTTCCAGCCCTTCCACCAGCGCCTTGCCCGCGCCCCGTCCCTGCGCCTCGGGCAGCAGGTAGCACAGGGCCAGCTTGCCGGCACGCGTGAGCAAGCCCACGCCCACGACGGCGCCTTGCTCTACTGCAACGAGTGAAAAATTGGTGGGCGATGCAAACCAGCACGCCACCATCTGCGGTGTTTTATTGCCCAGCCACGCTTCCAGGATGGCCGGATCGTCACGATGATCGAGGCTGCAGCATTCGACGATCGAGCGTCGTAACACACTGCACGCCTCGAAAGCGTCGGTCGATGTTGCAATACGAATTTCAAGACTCATGTACGCTCACAAAATATTCCAGTTGCCGATGCAGACGGTTTCACCGTGTATCGCGCGATTCGACTATACACCAAGCGGCGCATTCGGGTTTTTTCGCGCCGCGTCAAGAGCGGCTTTTACCTATGGCGCCCAGTTGGCAGCCTAAGCCCTGGCGCCCGGCTTTCCCACGAATCATTTCACCAATCCATATCTGTTTTTTGGCAGAAACGGGAATGTGATCTAAGCATATTACGAAAAATTCGTTTCTTTTCCGGCCGGAATTTTAGACTATGTCTATCTATTCTCACAACAAGAGTTCAACATGTCCCCATTCAACGCCGTACCGACCGCCGTCCTGACGCTCAGCCAACGCTCGCGCCGCTGGTTCCTGGCCAGCGCCCTGGCCGCTTCCGCCGCAGCCATGAGCCTGCCGATGACAGCCGGCGCCGCCGAACCGGTGGTCTTGCTGAACGCGTCCTACGACGTGATGCGCGAACTGTTCAAGGACGTGAATCCCGCATTTATTGCAGACTGGAAAGCCAAAACGGGCGAAACCATCACCATCAAGCAATCGCACGGCGGTTCCAGCAAGCAGGCGCGCTCCGTGGCCGATGGCCTGGAAGCGTCTGTCGTGACCATGAACCAGGCCAACGACATCGACATCCTCGTCGACCGTGGCCTCGTGGTGGCCGACTGGGCCAAGAAATTCCCCAACAACGCGGCGCCGTTCTATTCCACCATGGTATATCTGGTGCGCAAAGGCAACCCGAAACAGATCAAGGATTGGGACGACCTGGCCAAGCCCGGCATCAAGGTCATCGTGCCGAACCCGAAAACCTCGGGCAATGGGCGCTACACCTACCTGGCGGCCTGGGGCTATGCGCTGAAAAAAGGCGGCGGCGAAGCGCAGGCGCGCGAGCTGGTGACCAAGCTGTTCAAGAACGTGCCCGTGCTGGACGGCGGTGGCCGCGGCGCCACCACCACCTTCACGCAGCGTGAAATCGGCGATGTGCTGGTGACGTTTGAAAACGAGGTGCAACTGGTGCGCGCCGAGTTCGGCGACAACTTTGAAGTGGTGTACCCAAGCATTTCCATCCTGGCGGAGTCGCCGGTGGCCGTCGTCGACAAGGTGGTCGACCGCCGCGGCATCCGCAAGCAAGCCACGGCCTACCTGCAATACCTGTACTCGGAACCGGGCCAGGAACTGGTCGCCAAGCATTATCTGCGCCCCCGTTCGGCAGCGGTGGCGAAGAAATACGCGGCCAGCTTCAAGCCGATCTCGTTGTTCACCATCGACGATGTGTTTGGCGGCTGGAAACAGGCGCAAAAGAAACACTTTGACGATGGCAGCGAGTTCGACAAGATTTATCAAAAGTAAGCACGCCAGACCTTCAGGGAAACCGGGACATGTCCCGGTTTTTTTATGGCGGCGCGCCCGCGCGCCACTCCAGGGCGCTGAACAGGCTGGCGATTTCGCTGCTGCGGCGCGTCCCCGTCTTGGCCAGGATGGCCTGGATCTGGCTGCGCACCGTGCTGATGCGTATGCCCCGCCGGCGTGCATAATCAGCCGGCTCCATGCCGTCGGCCAGTGCCTGCGCCAGCGCCCACTGCGCCGCCGTCAAACCGCAAGGCCGCTCCGCGCCCTGCGGCCACGGTTGCGCCGCCGTGCGGAACAGGGGCCGCAGCGACAGCATGGCCATGCACGCGCCGTCGCCGCGCATACCGTGCCCCAGCGGGAT
>NZ_NRDQ01000120.1 GCF_002878455.1 Janthinobacterium sp. AD80 | reverse complement strand
GCGACCCCGGCATCGCGGCGCGGCACCAGCCGGCGCTGGTGCTCGACTACGCGCGCAGCCGCGACCTGGACACGGCGCCGCTGCTCAAGGGAACCGGACTCGACGACGGCCTGCTGCCGTCCGAGGAAAGCCAGGTCAGCGCCGCGCAATACCTGCAATTGCTGGCCAACGCGGCGCGCGGGCTCGACAGCGCTGATACCAGCTTCATGCTGGGCCAGCAAATGCTGCCCGGCCATTACGGCGCCGTCAGCCACGCCTTGCTGCAGGCGCAGAACCTGCGCCAGGCCCTGGGCATCCTGTGCGGCTTTCATACTTTGCTGTGTCCGCTGCTGCAGCCGCGCCTGCGCGAGGCGGGCGACATGCACGTGCTGTACTGGGTCGACGCCTTTGGCGCGCCCAGCCAGCTGCCCTTCCTGGTGGAAATGCACATGACGGCGCTGGCCGCCATGTGCCGCTGGCTGGCCGGCGAGTCGCTGCCGTGGCGCTTCTGTTTCAACCGGGCGCGGCCCCGGCATGTGGAGCAGCACGAAGTCCACCTGGGCCAGGCGCTGCGCTTCGATTGCCAGGTCGACGCCATGCTGATCGATTCCAGCTGGCTGGACAAGCCCTGGCCGCGCGGCAACGCCACGGCGGCCGCGCTGGCCTTGCGCGCGGCGGCAATGGCACCGGTCCCGGCGGCCAGCCTGCTGGGCGCGCTGTACGATTATTTGCTGGCCAACATCCGCTGCGCGCCCACCCTGGAGCGCACGGCGCAGGAATTCGGCGTCAGTCCCGCCACCTTCAAGCGCCACCTGGCGCGCCATGGCACGCACTTCCAGGCCGAGCTGGACCAGGTGCGCGCGCACAAGGCGATCTACCTGTTCCAGGCGCATGGCTACGACAATGACGCTGTCGCCGCCTATCTCGGCTTTCATGATGCCACCAACTTTCGCCGTTCCTTCAAGCGCTGGACGGGGCAGACGCCACAGTTGCTGCGCCATGCGCTGGCATTATTCGTGGCGGGCTGAGGACGATTTTCCACCAACCGCGGGGCAGCGTTGTGCGCCGGCGCCACAGCGAGTGGTTCCAGAGGGAACAATTGCCCGTTCTGCTACATCCATAGTACACTCGATCAGAGAGCGAACAGACGCGCTTCGAGGCGGTCCGGCAAGGCAGCACGCGAGGCCGCAGCGCCGCCATATCGATGGTGTGCCGGCGGCAGCTGACCGGCTTGCCTTGCCTTAACCCAGTCTGGCAACCGACGTCCCATCTTGGCGCGCCGGGAACCGGGCAACTTGATAATGCTCAATCGTGTATTCACAATCGCAAATCGATCCAGTCGTCAGTTTCCGCAACACCCAGGGTGAGGCGGTGCGCGGCACGATTTTCAACTTGCAGCGCAACTCGCTGGTCATGGAAATCTACAATCCCTACTCGATTGTGCAGGTCAGCGAGGTGCTCAACGAAGTGACGGTGCGCATGGGGGCGAAGAATGCCTATGTGGGCAAGGCGGTCGTCATCAGCAGCGTCAACACGGGTTTGACGGCGATCGTGTCCGTCACCCTGATCGACGAGTGGCGCGAATTGAGCGACGTGGTGGTGGTCAAGGGCGCCGTGGCGAAGGAATCCAGCGCTTTTGTGGCGGGATGGGGCGAGCGCTTCCGCATCCGCCGCGACTACCAGATTGTCGTCAATGAAATGCGCGCCTTTTTGTCGGAAGTGGCGCGCTGGGTCGAGCAGGTCGACTTGTCCGACTCGCTGCCCAAGGAAAATGGCCGCCTGCGCCCCGATATCTTCGATGAGCTGGCCCTGCCGCTGATGGAGCAAACCCAGCTGTACCTGCGCCAGCTGGAAGCGGAAGCCTCGCTGGTCGAGGAAGAGCGGGCGCCGGCCCACCGCGCGTTTGCCCAGGCGGCGCTGCACCCCTTGATCCTGCGCGCGCCCTTTGTTTTCCGCACCTTTACCAAGCCGCTGGGCTATGCGGGCGACTACCAGATGGTCAACCAGCTGCTCGACGATCCGCGCCAGGGACCGAGCACCTACTTTCAGATCGTCAATGCGGCCTTCCTGCAGGCGGCCGTGGCGACGGCGCACCGCAACCGCATCGATATCCTGACGGAATTTTTGGCCCGCAAGGCAGCCGCCGCCCGCGAGGCGGGGCGCGTCTTCAAGGTGCTCAACGTGGGCTGCGGCCCCGCCATCGAGGTGCAGCGTTTCCTGGAAACCTGCCCGGATGCCCAGTGGCTGGCCTTCGAGCTGGTCGACTTCAGCAGCGAAACGCTGGACTGGACGCGCGCGCGCCTGACGACGATCATGCAGCGCACGGGGCGCGTGGTGGAAATCGATTATGTGCATGACTCCGTGCACAACCTGCTCAAGCGGCGCCACGGTTCGGGCGCCACGGGCTTGCCCGGCAGCTTCGACGCCGTGTATTGCGCCGGCCTGTTCGACTACCTGTCCGACAAGGTGTGCGCGCGCCTGCTGCTGCACTTCGCGTCGCGCGTGGGACCGGGCGGACGCCTGCTCGTCACGAATGTGCACGCCGATAATCCGGGCAAGTTCGGCATGGAGCATTTGCTGGAATGGCATTTGATCTATCGCAATGAAGCCAGTTTGTCGGCCTTGTTGCCGGAACATGCCACTGATCACCTGGTCTACGTTGATGCCACCGGTGTCAATGTCTTTGCGGAAGTGAGCATTCCTTGATGGATAGTCCAGGCCTGCACGCCGGCTATACGGCCGTATTGCGCGATTTCCGCCTGGAGTTCAGCCGCGGCGGCGCCTACACGGGCATTGTCCTGATCCTGCTGGGCATGGGCCTCGATTCGGCCCTGTATCCGGACATGCAGTCGGCTTTCACCAGCGCGCGTGTGCTGGTGTCGGCGCTGATCTTCATTGTCGTGCTGGCCATGCGCACGCAGTGGGCGCAAGACCGCATCCAGGGCCTGACTTTCGTCTGGCTGATCCTGCCGCAAATCATGATCGCGTGGATGATCGCCGTCACCGAAGGCGCCACCTCGATCTATTACGTGGGCATGACCCTGGCGATCTATTCCTCGGGCATCGTGCTGGCGTTCGGCCTGTGGCAAAACATGGTCTTCGGCGCCATTTCCTGCCTGCTGTACGTGGCGGCCTGCGTCTGGCATGCGCATGGCTTCGACTTGCCGGGGACGTTTGTCGTCAATTGCCTGTTCCTCATCATGTCGGCCAGCATCAGCGCCGTGTTTACCTATTTCAACGAGCGCGCCCGCTTCATGCTGTTCCAGCTGAAGGCAGAAGTGGCGCAAAAGAATACGCAGCTGGAAGAAACGAATAAAAGCCTGGCCGATATCAAGGGACAGATGCTGCAGCAGGAGAAAATGGCCGCCATCGGTACCCTGGCCGCCGGCATGCTGCATGAGGTCAACAATCCCGTGAATTTCTGCATGATGGCCATCGAGGTGGCCATCGAAGACCCGGCCGCCAAGCAAAGCGCGCTGGTGAGCGAATGCCTGGCCGATGCCAAGCAGGGCATGCTGCGCGTCCAGCACATCGTCTCGGACTTGAAAACCTTTGCCTACCGCAAGAGCGGCAACCAGCTGGAAACGGGCCACTTCCAGTTCCGCAGCGCGCTCGACGCGGCCATCCGCCTGGTGGGCCACGAAACGAAGAATGTCGGCATCAGCCACGACTTGCCGGTCGATACCCTGGTGCGCGGCGACGAGGCGGCCATCGTCGGCGTGCTGATCAACCTGCTGGGCAATGCCGTGCTGTCCATGCGCAAGGGCAATGCGCCGCCGTTCGAGATCCGCATCACGGCCCACTGGCACGAGGAGCGCCTGCGCATCAGCGTGCGCGACAATGGCCCCGGCATCGCCCCGGAAAACCTGGCGCGCGTCTTCGAACCGTTCTTCACCACGCGCGAAGTGGGGCAGGGACTGGGACTGGGGCTGAGCATCAGCTATGGCGTGATCGAACGCCACGGCGGCACCCTGAGCGCCGAAAGCGTGCTCGGCGAGTGGGCCAGCATGAATTTCGATCTGCAGCGCTCGGACTGGGAGGGCCGCTAGATGGACAACGACAGCCGCGCCACCGTGCTGTACGTGGACGACGAGCCACTGGCCTGCAAGTATTTCGAGCGGGCCTTTGCCGCGCGCTACCGGGTGCTGACGGCGCCCAGCGTCGACACGGCCCTGGCCCTGCTGCAGGACGTGGCAGGCGAGGTCGACGTGCTCGTCACCGACTACCGCATGCCGGACCGCCTGGGCAGCGACTTGCTGCAGGAAGTGGTGCAGCGCTATCCGCACATCGTGTGCATGCTGGTCACGGCGTATGCGGACAAGGATGTGCTGCTGGAACTGCTGAATGGCGGCACCTTGTTCCGCCTGCTGGAAAAGCCGCTCGACATGGCCGCCATGCAGACGGCGCTGCAGCTGGCCGTGCAGGCGGGAAGGGAGCGCACGGCGCGGCGCCAGGGCCTGGTGGCGATGGAAGAATCGCTGGCCTTCCTGGCGCATGAATTGAATACGCCGCTGGCGGCCATCGCCAACTTTGCGCGCGGCATCGAGCGGCGCGCGCAAGGCACGGCCGAGGCGCAAGCGGAGATCGCGGAAGCGGCCGCCCTCATGCGCGGCAATGCCCGCTACTGCCTGTCCGTGCTGGCCAGCTTCATCGATACCGTGCGCCTGGCCAGCAGCGGGCCAGGCATGCAGGATGGCCGCCGCGCCGGCAGCGCGCGCCAGCTGCTGGCGGCCTTGCTGGACAGCTATCCGCTGAGCGCGCAGCAGCGTGCCGCCATCCAGGTCGAGGTGCAGGAAGACTTTGCCATCGCCGAGTCGCCCAACTGCGTTTCGCTGATCGTCTCTTCCGTGCTGGGCAAGGCCCTGCGTTCGGTCGAAGAGCAGGCCGAGCCGGCGCTGACCATCAGCATCGGCGCCGGCACCATCAAGGTGCGCGACAATGGCGCCGGCATCGCCCCCGAGATTGTCGAACAGCTGCTGCTCGATCCCGTGAGCGCCGACAGTGGCGAAGGCAAGGGCTGGGGCATGGTCTTTTGCCGCCGCATGATGCAGTCGTTCGGCGGCAATCTGGACATCGCCAGCGAGTTTGGCAGTTCCACCACAGTGACCCTGAATTTTCCAGTACATATAAGGAACGAGCATGATTGACGCCAATCTGCGTTTACCGGCTCAGCGTGAGCCGGCGCAAGGCTTGCCGACGATACTCTATGTCGATGACGAGGCCAACGCCCTCAAATATTTCCAGCGCGCCATCGCACCGCTGGCCGACGTGCTGACGGCCACCTCGGTCGAGGAGGGCAAGCGCATCCTCGACGAGCAGGCCGACCGCATCGCGGTGCTGGTCTCGGACCAGCGCATGCCGGGCGCGTATGGCAACGAACTGCTGTCATACGCCTGGGACCGCCATCCGCACATCGTGCGCATACTCACCACCGCGTATTCCGAGCTGGAGCACACGGTGGAAGCCGTCAACCAGGGGCAGATCCACCGCTACATCCAGAAGCCGTGGGATATCGCGGCCCTGCGCATGGAGCTGAAACAGGCGCTGGAACTGGCGCGGCTGCGCAATGAACATGCGCAACTGCTGCGCGAAAAGCTGATGGTGCGCCAGCGGCAAGCCATCGCCAACCGCATCGGCACCCTGTACACGCTGTGCGCCAGCCTGGCCGGGCCGGAGCAGCAGCTGCCTGTGGAGGCGTACCTGTCGGCGGCCCTGACGGCCGGCGTCACGCCGCCCGAACCGGACTGGCTGCTGATGGATTATGCCGACCTGATCAGTTCGGAAGCATTCCGCAGCACGGCGTTTGCCGCCGCCGTGCGCCAGCAGCTCGAGAGCCTGGAACGCGACCATCCGGGGCGCGGCGTGGAACAAGCTGTGGACTTGCTGGTGCCCGTGTTTGGCGCGGCGCTGCTGAATCAGGGCGGCACGGCCCTGTTCCTCGATGGCCGCCTGCTGACGGAATTCCTGGAAACGCCGACCGCCACGCCCGTGTCCGCCATCCACTCGTTCTGGCTGGCCAGCCTGCTGTGGCTGGCGCGGCGCGGCTGGTCCTTGCAGCTGAGTAAATCCGAGCAAGGCTTGCAGGGCAAGCTGGTGCAGGCCGAACCTGGCCTCACACCCGACCACCTGGCGGCCTGGATCGAGCAGTTTTAAGCATGCGGTCTGCTTTCACCTGCCAGCGTGGCGCCGACGGCGTGCAGGCGGACCGTTTTCATGCGGTGGATGGAATATTTAATCTTCGAATAACTTTGTTTATTGCATCCCCCAGTATAAAATAGGGTTTTATTGTATTCGGATTCATATGAAACCTATTTTACTGAGCCTGGTTTTTGCCCTGTCTTTTATTTCATCGCAAGCCCATGCCGAGGGTGCCATTATTAGCAAGGTCTTGGAAGTGCGCATTGATTCCGACGGCAAGGGCCTGGTGACATTTGTCGATGTCGTCGTCGGCACGCCGCCGGCGTGCGCCATTGCCGGTTATAACCATTCCATGTCATTTGATGCGGCGACAGCCGGCGGCAAGGCGATGTACGCGATGGCCTTGCTGGCCAAATCCGGCGGCGCCACGGTTTATGGCCAGGGCAAGGGCACTTGCGTGACCTACGGTGTCGTCGAGGATGCCAATATTCTTTTCTTGAAATGACGATTATCGGGTTTTCTGATAAAACATCCTGGCCGCTCCGTCACATCAGCCGCCCGTGGCAGTGCCGCTGTCGGCGCTCCTGACGGCCGACGGCTTGCAGGCGCACCGCTTTTAGGCGGTGGATGTCATATTTAATCTTTTAATAACTTTGCTTATTGCATTTGCCAATATAAAATAAGGTTTTATTCTATTGATATTCAAATGAAACCTGTTTTATTGAGCCTGGCTGTTGCCCTTTCTTTTATCTCGTCGCAAGCCCATGCGGAGGGCGCCATTATTGGCAAGGTCGCGGAAGTGCGCATTGATTCCGACGGCAAGGGCCTGGTGACATTTGTCGACGTTATCACGGGTACGCCGCCGGCGTGCGCCATTGCCGGTTATAACCATTCCATGTCATTTGATGCGGCGACAGCCGGCGGCAAGGCGATGTACGCGATGGTCTTGCTGGCCAAACCGGCGGCGCCACGGTTTATGGCCAGGGCAAGGGCACTTGCGCGATTTACGGTGTCGTCGAGGACGCCAGTATTCTTTTCCTGAAATAATAAGCGCAAGGGCATTACCATGTGAATGCCTGTCAGCTTGGATGCTTGCTGGTCCCGCCGGCAGGCGGCGCAACGCACCTGCCTGCATGGGTATGCAAGGGCCGCGCCTCCAGCCGTCGTCCCAAAAGAACAGGGCCGCGCAGGCCCTGTCTGTCATGGGGGCGGAGACGATTTACCGTTCCGCCGCAGCCTTCAGACTATTCAAGCCCTTTTCAAAATCCTTGCCGATCATGCGGTCCATGCTGACGAAAACCGTCATGACCTTGCTGACGTAGGGGCTGGGACCCGTCATGGTCCAGTTGACCTTGGTGCTGTCGCCTTCGGGCGTCATGGTGAAGGTGGTGGTGTTGTGGCTTTCGAACGGTTTCAGGAAATCCAGCTTGATGACGGTGCGTTCGGGCTGGGCTGCTTCCGTGATTTCCATGCGGCCGGCGCCCACCTTGTCATTGCCCGTCCAGGCGTACTGTGCGCCCAGGCCGCTGGCCGGACCGCTGAAGGTACGGCGCATGGCCGGGTCGAGCTTTTCCCACGGCGACCAGGCGGCCCAGTAGCGGAAGTCGGTGATCAGCCCGGCGATTTTCTCGGGCGGGGCCTGGATGGTGATTTCACGCTGGACACTGAAGGTGTCGGGCTTGGTGGTGGCATAGCCGAGGATGGCGGCGACGACGACTACGATCAGCAGCAGGGTTTTTTTGATCATATGCTCTCCAAATCTTGAATGGTCGATGCGAACGAATCGGGTCAATCTTAGCAGATATGTATGGCTGTGCGCGGCAACCTGGCCTTTATTTGCGCCGGCTCCGCGCAGGCCCGCATGCCTGCCCGTTTCCCCTGGCGCGCAGGGGCGCACGGCAGGATTGTGGTATGGGCTCCGCGTCCGCTAAAATGCTGGCCTGCAAAGATTTCAGAGAGAAATATGATTCAACGATCGATCGCCAGGCTGACCCTGGCGTGCGGCTTGCTGGCGTCCGCCTTTGCCGCGAACCTGGCGCATGCCGATGCCTGCCCATCCCATTACGTCGACGGCCGCAAGCCGGAAATCACCAACCCCAAGCTGGACGTGGCCACCAGGGAGCTGTGCTACAGCGTGTTTGGCGTCATGCATTCGGGGATCACGCGCACGCCGCTGTGGTCGGCCGAGCACTTGAAGGCGAGCAACCTGGAAGCGGCGCAGGATCTGTCGCGCGAAAACTCTTTCCATGCCGAGCGCAAGCTGCCGGCCGGCCAGCGCGCCGAGCTGGCCGATTACGCGCGCAGCGGTTTCGACCGTGGCCACATGGCGCCCAACGGCGACATGCCGGATCGCCAGAGCCAGCGCGACAGCTTTACGCTGGCCAACATGGTGCCGCAAGACGCGCGCAACAACCGCTACGTGTGGGCCGGCATCGAAGGCGCCGTGCGCAAGATGGCGAAGAAGGAGGGCGACCTGTACGTGATCACGGGACCGGCCTTCATCGGCGGCAACCTGCGCAAGGTGGGCCGCGTGATCGTGCCCAGCCATTTGTACAAGGCCGTGTACAGCCCGCGCCAGCGCGCCGGCGCCGCCTATTTCATTGAAAACACCGATACCAAGGCCTACGAGGTGCTGAGCATCGCGCAACTGGAAGACAGGATCGGCATCGATCTGTTACCGTCGCTGACGCGGCAGCAGAAGCTGCGCATGCTGAGCTTGCCGAAGGTAAATAGCAAGTCCAGGAAATAATCCGTCTCAAAGGAAACCGTATGTGCGCAAAAAAATTCGTCCCGTATGCCAATGAAAGCGATGTGCTGGAGATCGGCAACCTGACCATCGAAAACCGCATCGACCGCATCAGCATCAGCGGCGACATCGACCTGACCCTCGACAAGCCCGGCCTGGCGCTGGCGAAGCAGCTGCAAAAGCTGCTGGCCGACGTGGTGGCGCAGCTGGAAAAGCAGCAGCTGCCGGACCAGCTGCCGCCGCCCGAAGTCACGTCGGTGGCCAATCCCTTCGAATAAGCGGGCAAGGCCGGCGCGCAGGTCTACTGTGCCGCTTCGGCGGCGCGATAGTAGCCCTGCCTGCTGATGTCTTCCGGCGCATTCGCCACCGTGTAGGCCGTCAGGGCGATGGCGATGGCGGAATATTGCTGCGCCGCGCTGAACGGCAGCACGTTCTCATAGGTGTCGCGTACCGTGTGGTGCACGCGCGCATAGTCGAAATCGCCAAGCATGCCAAAGCGCGGCGTCGGCACGCCGTTTACCGCGAACACGGCGTCGTCGCTGCCGCTGCCCGCGCGCATGGCCTTGCCGGCATCGCGCGGCGTATCGTTGAGCGTGGTGGCGTAGCCAAACACGGGATGGACGCCATCCAGCGCCTGCTCGACGCGCCGGAATACCGGCTGCCACGCGGTGGGGATGGTCATGCCGCTGATGGCGCCGGGCCGGCCGTCGCGGTTGAGCATCATGACGATATTCTTCAATTCACCGGCATGCTGCTTGGCAAAGGCGAGCGCCCCCTTGCGGCCCAGCTCCTCCGCGCCGAACGCCACCATCACGATGCTGCGGCGCGGCCTCGCATTGGCCCTGGCCAGCAGGCGCATCGCTTCGAGCATGCTGGCCACGCCGGCGCCGTTGTCGGCGGCGCCCGTGCCGCCATCGTAGCTATCCAGGTGGGCGCCGAGCAGCACGATTTCTTCCGGCTTGTCCGTGCCTGCAATGCGCGCCACGACATTGTGATAAGCCACGGGGCCAGGATAAAACCAGTTGCGGATGTCAAACTCCAGCGTGACCGGCTCGCCGCTGGCCAGGCGCTGGCGGATGTCGGCGTATTGCGGCGCGGCCAGTTTGATGTCCGGCAGGCTCGGCAGTGATTCCCAGCTGGTGGGCGCGCCGCTGGCCGCGTACAGCGGTTCCTCGCCGGACTGGATGGTGCCCAGCGCGCCGGCCGCCAGCAGCAGGCGTGTGATGGCCCTGGGCTGGTGCACGAACTCGCCGTCGCGCCCGTCGCCGCTGTTCTCGCCGCCCACCAGCACCCACTTGTTTTTGAATTGCGCGGCGCGCTCCTGCGCCTCTTCCAGAGTGGCTGGTCCCAGGATCGCCAGACCCTGCTGCACGCCCCGGGTGCCGGCCGTGTAGGCGGGCGTGGCGATGCGCAGCGGCTGCGCCACGGGCGCCAGCATGCGCGCCGACCAGGGTCCCCGGTTAAATCCCAGCGGCATCTGGCCCGCTTCTTCCAGTTCGGCCTGCACGCCCCATTGCTGCAGTTGCGTGCGCGTCCAGCGCGCAGCATGCGTGTAGGCATCGCTGCCCGCCATGCGGCCGCCGAAACGGTTGCTCAGGATATCGAGCCAGTCCATGACGCGCGGCTCGCCCGTGCCCAGCGCCACGATGGCGCGCGCCGTCGCATCGGACGCTGGCGCTGGCGCGCCGGCGAGCGTGGCATGCCTGCCGGACAGCGCCGCCACGAAAGCGGGCAGGCGTCCCTGCCGGCGCGCCGCCACGGCCTGGTCCAATTTGCTTGAGCGGTAGCGCGCATCCTGGCGCAGCAAGGTGGCATAGCCGCGCAGCACGCCTTCCATGGCGGCCAGGCTGGTGGCGGCCACGTCGCCAGCCTGCTGCGGATGGGAGATCTGGAAGGCCAGCGCGCTGGCCAGGTACTGGACGCCGGCAGCCTCGCGCATGGCGGCGGCGGGCGCGACATCGAGCCAGCTTTCCAGCGGACTGGGCGCCAGCACGAGGTCGGGAATGGATTCTATCCACGCCGCAAGCCAGGCGCCATCGCGCCGCTGCACGCCCAGCGGGTCTTGCTGCGCCTCCAGCGCCATTTGCACGACGCGGGCGCGCTCGGCTGGCGTGGAAGGGCCGCGCGCCGCCTCGCTTGCCGCTGCCGCTGCCACGGCTGCGGGCGGCAAGGCAGGCGGGACATAGCGCGCCTTGAGGCGCGTGCCGCTGACCGGCTTGGGGTCGTTTTCATCGGTTTCGACCAGGCGCGTGCCGGCCAGCACGTCGCCGTGTGCCTGCAGGGTCCAGCGTATCGTCACGTCGGTGCTGCTGTCCTTGCCATTGCGGCCCGTGCTCACGCGCTTGCCGGCGTGGCGAAAGACGGTGCCTGCCGGCCCCGGCACTCCTTGCACCTGGCGCGGCGCCGTCAGCTGGCCCCGTTCGTCGAGCCAGGCGATGCTTGCCGTCAGGCGGCCGCCGTCGTCGCTGATGTCGAGCATGCCCTGGTCGATCAGGTCGACCGTCACGCCGTTATTGCTGGTGCTGCCGGTGGCGGTCTGGAAGCGCCAGTGGCCGGCCAGGGCCGGCGCCGGCGCGTTGGCGTGCACGGCGGAGGGCAGCGCGGTGGCGAGCACGCAGCAGGCATATATCAGGGGGTGGAACGAATGGAGGCGCGGCGCATGCATGGTTGTCCTTGTCATGGTTTTCCCTGGGGAGCGGGAAAACCAGTATGCGGAGAACCAGATTGTCTTGATGCTATTTTCCGACCAAGGCGAGGATAGGCGGCCTGAAGGCGTGGATAGCCGTGCTGAAATGCCGGGAAAACCTCATCCGACAGCTTGCATCGGATGAGGTGGCGACTGCGCGTGTTACTTGGCGAACGCCTGCGCTGCCGGCGTGACCGTCACGGCCGATGCCGGGATGCCGAGTTTCATCGCGCCGATGACCTTGTCTTCATCGAGCAAGGCCTGCGGCTTGTTGCCATCGTACTTGATGGGCGAAAACGCGTCGCTGACGAGCTTTTCCTTCAGGCCGGCCGCATCTTTCGCAACGATCACCACGGACAGGTTTTTCGCCGACAGGTGCTGCTTGATAGCCCGGTTGACGTCGGCTACCGTCAGCTTCGACAGGCCATCACGCATCAGCTTGGTGAACTCGGGCGTGCCATACCACTGCGAATCGAGCGCGTAGCCCAGCTGCTGGTTCTGCGTCGAGGTCATGACGAAGACATTCTTCATCAGATAGTCGCGCGTGGTGGCGAAGTCGTCCTGCGTCAGGCCATTGTCGACCAGCTTGCCCAGCTCCGTCAGGGCCACGCGCAGGGCGAAGTGCGCGTTGTCCGGCGCCACGGGGCGGATCCAGATCTCGAACAGCTGCGCCTTGCGGCCCAGGTTCGGATCCGGGAAGAACTGGTACATGCCGCGCGGGAAGGCTTCGATATACGCGTAGTCGCCATAGTTCATGCCGCGGATTTCACGGATGCGCTGGTACAGATAGGAATTCGAGGCGCGATGCTCGCCCAGCCAGGTCTTTGCCAGCCACAGGGCGGGGAAGTCCGGGTGCGTGCGCGTCACCTCCAGCGGCAGGCCGAAGGAGATGGCCGTGGCGCGCGTGTTTTTCTCGATGATTTCCACTTCCAGGCCATTTGCCTTGCGGCCCACGGGTTTCACCGTGGCCGGCAAGCCGGGGCCGGCCGGCAAGCTGCCCAGCGCCTGCGTCAGCGAGGCCGTCATGGCGTCGGACACGTCGCCGGAAATGCCCACCTTGACGGCGCCCTGGGCGTACGCGCTCTTCCAGAACTGCTTCACGTCGTCCAGGGTGATGGCGTCGATGCCGGCCACCGTGCCCAGCACGGGGTGGCCATACGGCGTGCCCGCGTACACATTCGTTTGCAAACGCTCCTTGGCGAATTCCTCTTCGTTGTTATCCTTCAGGTCCAGCAGCAGCGCGTTCTTTTGCGCATCCTTCAGGCGGCGGAAGTCGTCTTCGCGGAAGCCGGGCGAGAGCAGCAGCGGCAGGGCGATGGCATTGAACTGGGCCCAGTTATCCTTGTGGATGGAGCCCGTAAACGTCGTCATTTCCTTGTCCGTCTGCTGGCTGAAGCTGCCGGCCAGCGGGAACAGGGCCTGGTTGACTTCGTCGATCTTGCGCTCGGACGAACCAGCAGAGGCCACCATCGAGGCCGTCAGCGCCGCCAGGCCTTCCTTGCCTTTCGGGTCTTGCGCGGAACCGGCCGTAAACAGCAGCTTGTAGCGGATCTGCGGCAGCGCGGACTTTTGCACCAGCACGTCGAATTTGGCCGTCGACGTGGCAGGCAGCAGGCTGGCCAGTTTCGGCGTGGTGGCAATGGCGGCGGCCATCGGCTGGTTCGACAGGGTGGTCACCACCAGGCCCTCGTCCGTCAGGTATTTGCGCGCGGCCGCCTGCAGGTCGGCCGGCGTGAGCGTGTCGATCAGGCGGTAGTACTCGTTGATGGTGGCGTAGGAGCGGTCGAAATGCACGAAGGACGCCAGGGTGCCGGCGATCTGCTCGGTGTTGTCCAGGGTGCGGATCAAGCCATATTTTTCCGCCGACTTGGCGTCCGCCAGGTCTTTTTCGCTCACTGGCGTGTCGCGCAGCTGGGCCACGGTTTTCAGGATCGCATCGCGCACATAGACGGCGTCATCGATGTTTTTCACGCGCGCGCCGATCACGGCCAGGGTCGGGTCGACCCGCTCCGGCGTCATGTCGAACAATTGATCGACCTTCTGTTCGTTCTGCACCAGGCGCTTGTACAGCGGCGAGGTGCGGCCGAACGACAGCGACAGCAAGGTTGCCAGGGCAGCCTGGTCCTTGTCCTTCACGGAGAAGGCGGGCGCATGGAAGCCGATGGCGACCCATGGCAGGGTCGGCGTAGGCCAGGCCACGTGCTTGTAGACGGGGCCGCGTGGCGCTGGCTCGACGGGCACGGCCGCCTGCTGCTTGCCGCGCTGCCAGGCGCTCCAGTATTTTTCCACCAGGGCGATGGCTTTTTGCGGCTCGACGTCACCGGCGATGATGATGGTGGTGCGTTCCGGGCGGTACCAGCGGTCGAAGAAGATCTTCGAATATGCGTACTGGTTCGGCATGTCTTCGATGTCCTGGATGAAACCCATCGTCGTATGCTTGTAGGTATGCGTCGTGTAGGCGCTGTCGCGCATCACCTCGAACAGTTTCGAGACGGGATTGGCGCTGTTCTTGTTGTATTCGCCCAGCACGGCGCGCGATTCCGTCTTGAACGCGTCTTCCGCATAGTCGAGGTGCTGGAAGCGGTCCGCTTCCACCTTCAGCACGGTTTCCAGGTCATCCTTGGCAAACGTCGTGTGGTAGTTGGTCAGGTCGTCGCTGGTGTAGGCGTTCTGGCGCGCGCCGGCCTTGGTGATGATTGCCTGGTATTTCTCGGGCGGATAGGCCTTGGTGCCACGGAACATCATGTGCTCGAAGAAATGCGCGAAGCCGGACTTGCCCGGCTCGACTTCATTGCGCGAACCCGTCTGCACGGGGATCTGCAGCGAAACGATATTCGGGAAACCGGTCGGCACGATGATGATTTTCAAGCCGTTGACCAGGGTTTTTTCCGTGGCCTTGAACGGCAGCAGCTCGGCCTTGCTGGCGCTGGCGCTATGGGCGGCGGCCGGTTTGACGGGCGCGGCGCCCAGGTTCGACGAGGCCATGGCCGACAGGGCCAGGGCGAACGCGGGTAATAAAGCGGGCATGATTCTTGACACGAGGGCTCCTTCTTTTTTGGATGTTATGAAAGTGCAACACCGCAGCATAGAATATTCGCGCCGCCGTGCATAGGGGCAGGCGTTGTTGCGCGGAAGGACGCTCAGAAGTCCGGCCGCAGGATGCGCGCCGTCAGGTGGCTGAGGAAGTCGCGCCGGGTCGGCACAAACATGCGGAGGTACACGATGCCGTGCGCGCGGTCACGGTGGTAGATGACGCGGATCTCTGCGCACAGGCGTTGCCGCACATCCATGCCCACTTCGCGGGCGGCCTCGACAGGCAAGTCGCTGTCGGGAAAGGTTTTCAGGCCAGCCAGCAATTGCCGGAAGGCGGCGATGAACTGCGCATGGGCTGCGGCCGTGTGGTGCGCCTTGAAGTCGCTGCGCAGCTCGTTGAAATCGGTTTGCGCGCTTTTCAGCACGACGATGCGCGCCATCTCAGGCCTGGTCGAGGCTGGACAGGAAGTCTGCTTCGGATATCACGTCGCCGCGCGCGATTTCCTGGTTGCCCATGGCGATCAGCTTCATGAACGCATGCTGTTCCTGCATCTGCCGCGCCTGCCGCTTGCCTTCCTGGTACGCGTGCATGGACAGCACGACCATCTTCGCTTCGCCATTCTGCGTGATGATGATGGGTTCGTCCTGGCCCGCGTCAAAGCCATTGACGATCTCGGTCGTATTCGCCTTGAGGTAGGCAATCGGCTTGATGCGTTCCTTGGGGTTCATGGCGGCTCCGTAGGTGAATAAACTCTGTGAGGACTAAATTTAGACCAAATTTGCTCGTGTTTCCTGATGCTGGTATTTGCTGCTTACGTCAGCGTCGTTTCCGGCAGGCTGATGCGGTTGCGGCCCAGGTGCTTGGCGCGGTACAGGGCGCAGTCGGCCGTGTGGATCAGCTGGCCCAGTTCCGTGCCGGCCCCGGGCAAGGCCGTGGCGGCGCCGATGCTGACGGTGACGCAGGCAGCATCGGCGCGCTTGCGCGGCAGTTGCAGCCGCTCCACGCGCTGGCGGATGCGCTCGGCAACGATGGCCGCGCCTTTCAGCGATTCGTTGGGCAGGATGACGGCGAACTCTTCGCCGCCGTAGCGGGCCACCAGGTCATTCGTGCGCATTTCGCTGGCCACGGCGCCGGCCACCTTGCGCAGGCACAGGTCGCCGCCCTGGTGGCCGTGGTTGTCGTTGTACTCCTTGAAATTGTCGACGTCGACCATCAGCAGCGACAGGGGCTGGCGCTGGCGCTGTGCGCGCTGCCACTCGGCAAGGATGGTGTCATCGAAGCAGCGCCGGTTCGCCAGGCCAGTCAGGCCGTCGCGCGTGGCCAGCCGTTCCAGTTCCACGTTCGCGCGCTTTTCATCGGTCATGTCGCGCAAGGTTTCCACGACCGCGATCAGCTCGCCATTGTTGTCGCAGATGGGGCTGGCATCGACGGCCAGGTAGCGGCGCCGGCCCGTGCGCGGCATGTCGCACCAGTTCTCGGCGCACAGATTGCTGCCCGTGCTGCTGCGGTATTGCTGCTGTGCATACAGTGCGCGCAAGTCGCCGCCGCGCCCGGCCAGCAGCAGGTCGGCCAGGGTGGGGCGCGGCTGGGCGTAGAAGCAGCGGCCAGGCTGCTGCGTGCCCAGCACTTCGGCGGCCGGCACGCCCGTCAGCTGCTCGCAGGCGCGGTTCCAGATCATCACCTTGCCCTGCACGTCGAGCACGAAAGTCGGCACGACCAGCAATTCCATCATCTTGACGGCGAATCCCTGGGCTTCGCCAACTGCTGCGCTGCTGGCTGCTGCGTGACTGTCCGGCATGTAGGCATCCTTGTGTAGGGGCGTGGAAAGGGTAGAGCGCCATGATGCAGGGCGGCTGGAGGAGGGTGTTGATATAGAGCAATATTTTCAGGATTGTGCCGGTGTTTCGCCATGGCTGGCGGGCAGCGGCAGGCAGATGCGCAGGGTGGTGCCGGCGCCGGTGCGGCTGTCGATGTGCAGGCTGCCACCGGCGGCTGCCACGCGCTCATGCATGCCGGACAGGCCGCAGCCCAGGCGCGGAGGCGAGCCGCTCAGGCCGATGCCATCGTCGCTGATGCGGCATTCCAGGGTGGCGCCGCTTTGCAGCAGGTGCAGCTGCACCTGCGTGGCGTGCGCATGGCGGGCGATGTTCGCCAGCGCTTCCTGCAGCACGTGGTACAGCAGGGGGCCATGCGCGCCACCGGCTGCGGCATCGAGGCGGTAGTCGCAGCCGCAGGCCGTGCCCGTGGTGCGGCTGAAGTCGGCCAGCAAGCCGTCGCAGGCCGACTGCAGGCCGTCGTCAAGGGCTGGCGGGCGCAAGTCGTGGATGACGCAGCGCAGCGCCGCGATGCTCAGGTCGACATTGTGCGCGATCAGGGCCAGTTTCTGCGTCAGCAGCGGCGCCGCGTCGCGCGTGCTCGTCTGCAGCATGGACAGGTCGATCTTCAGGGTCAGCAGGTGCTGGCCCAGGTCGTCGTGGATGTCGCGTCCGATGCGCAGGCGTTCCTGCGCGCGCGCTTTCTGCTGAGCGCCATCCAGGCGCGCGCATTCTGCCTGCGCGTGCAGCCGCTCCTGCGCCTGCTGGTGCAGGGCCAGGCGGTGCGCGCGCCACAGCAGCAGCAAGGCCAGGGCGCCCAGCAGCACGGCGCAGGCCGCCACCAGGTCGCAGGGCGTGCCAGACACTCCCGGTGGTTCGGCGGCATGGCCCGCATGCAGGGAAAGGGCGGCGCCAGCGCCGAGGCAGCCCAGAATGCCCAGGCGCAGCGGCAGCCGTATGTTGCGTAGCATCATCCACTTGCTCCCAGATGTTTTCCAACATGCAATGTCATTACTGAAAATATATTACCTTGAAGGTATTTATATTGTCTAAACGCAAAATCTATGCGGATAGCGCGTGGCGCGCGTGCCACTGTCGTTTTCTGGCGCGGCGGGCGATGGGGCGTGAGGGCGGCAGCCGCGGCATTTGCACGGAAAGTGTCGCGGCGGCATATAATAGAGGGTTGTCAATCGGCTTTGCGGCCACGGCCTGGTGTTTTGCGCCGTGCGCGTCCGTGTCCATGCGCCCGCCATGCGCGATGGCGCCAGCCAGCTCTTAGGAAATACTGTGACTTATAGCATCAAAGAGATTTTTTACACCCTGCAGGGTGAAGGTGCGCACGCGGGCCGTCCGGCCGTGTTCTGCCGCTTTTCCGGCTGCAATCTGTGGACGGGCCGCGAAAGCGACCGCGCCACGGCCGTGTGCCAGTTCTGCGACACGGATTTCGTCGGCACCGACGGCGAACTGGGCGGCAAGTTCAAGACGCCGGCCGAACTGGCCGCGCTGATCGACAGCCTGTGGCCCGCCAGCTATCCGGCCAGCAAATACGTGGTGTTTACGGGCGGCGAACCGCTGCTGCAGCTCGATGCCGCGCTGATCGACGCCATGCACGCGGTGGGCTTTACCATCGCCATCGAAACCAACGGCACCTTGCCCGTGCCGCCAGGCGTGGACTGGATCTGCGTCAGCCCGAAGATGGGTTCCACCCTGGTGGTGCACAAGGGTAACGAAATCAAGGTGGTGATTCCCCAGTTCCAGCAAGACCTGGCCGCTTATGAACAGCTCGATTTCGAGAACTTCTTCGTGCAGGCGATGGATGGTCCATTGGCCGCGCACAACATGAAGCTGGCCATCGAGACTTGCAAAAGCAACCCGAAGTGGAAGCTGAGCCTGCAAACCCATAAACTCCTGCAAATACCTTAATAACACTTATGCTGACTATCACACGCAAGCTCGAATTCGACGCGGGCCACCGCATTCCCGACCACAAAAGCCAGTGCCGCAACCTGCACGGCCACCGCTACACGGTGGAAATCACCCTGGTCGGCAAGGTCATCGAAGCGGAAGGCAATTCCGACAATGGCATGATCATGGATTTTTCCGACGTGAAAACCCTGGCCAAGCAGCACCTGGTCGACGTCTGGGACCACGCCTTCCTCGTGTATGAAAAGGATACGGCCGTGCGCGATTTCCTGGCCAGCCTGCCCGACCATAAAACCGTCGTCATCGACCGCATCCCGACGGTGGAAAACCTGGCGCGCATCGCCTTCGAGATCCTCAAGGCGGCGTTTACCGACCATTTCGGCACCGGCCTGCACCTGCATAAACTGGTGCTGCATGAAACGCCGAATTGCTGGGCAGAAGTGACCGATGACTGAAATGCCTGACAGCGCCGCGCCTGCCGCGCCTGCCGCGCCTGCCGCTGCTGTCGCGAGCGCGGCCGATGCGGCCTTCATGCGGCTGGCCCTGGAACAGGCCCAGCATGCGTGGGATCTGGGCGAAGTGCCTGTCGGCGCCGTTGTCGTCAAGGATGGCGTCGTCATTGCCGTGGGCTACAACCAGCCCATCGGCCGCCATGACCCCACGGCGCACGCGGAAGTCATGGCCTTGCGCGCGGCCGCCGACAAGCTGGGCAACTACCGGCTGCCCGGCTGCGAACTGTATGTGACCCTGGAACCGTGCGTGATGTGCTCGGGCGCCATGCTGCATGCGCGCCTGGCGCGCGTCGTGTATGGCGCGGGCGATCCGAAGACGGGCGCCTGCGGTTCCGTGCTGAACCTGTTCGAGCAGCCCGCCTTGAACCACCAGACGGCCATCGAAGGC
Source organism: Janthinobacterium sp. AD80 (assembly GCF_002878455.1). GTDB lineage: Bacteria > Pseudomonadota > Gammaproteobacteria > Burkholderiales > Burkholderiaceae_D > Janthinobacterium. The sequence continues at coordinate 23,688 of NZ_NRDQ01000120.1, read as the reverse complement.
GGCGTGCTGGCCGACGAGTGCGGCGCTTTCCTGCGGCGCTTCTTTGCCGAGCGCCGCCGTGCGCAGGCGGAAGCGCGCAAGCTGGCTCAGCCGCCGGCCTGAAGCATGGCAGGAGGGCCAGGAGGGCCCGCCGGGCAGGGTGGCGCGCAGCGCGCGCCCATTTCCTCTGCGTCGCGGCCGCCTTGCCGTGCTCCTTTGCCAGCCGCCAGGCTGGCATTTTTCATAATTGTTGCGAAATAACATCTGTCTAGACCACTTTGCCATTCTCAAATGAGAATGATTCGTGTTACAGTATTGTTTTCGCCAGCAAACTTCCCTTGCGTATCGTCATCGATCCGGGTTCAAGAGCCAGCCTTCACTCTTCCACCGGACCATCATGACTACAGTGCCTCTGCAGCGCTCCGCTGCACCCGTCGTATCCCCAGCCCACCTGCCTGTCCGCCGCCATAACCTGGTGCTGCGTGCCGCCTTGCTGGGCCTGTTCGCCGCGCCGTTGCTGCCGGTGCAAGCGCAAACGGCCGCCGTCAATGCGGGCACGGCCGCCCAGGAACCGGCCAAGCTGCCCGTCTTCCCGGAAATCGTCGTCAACGCCAAGCAGGATTACGAGCGCCGCGCCGGTACCCGGACGGTGATCCGCAGCGACGACCTGGAGCGCCGTGGCGTGACGGACATGGCCGGCATCGTGCGCTATCAGCCGCTGATCAGCACACCGATGGCGGCCTCGGGCGGCGGCAGCGTGTGGGATGGTTCGGGCAATACCGGCTACAACATCCGTGGCCTGGAAGGCAACCGGGTCAGCCTGGACGTGGATGGCATATCCCTGCCGGACGCCGCACCGAAGCCGGACGGCACGACCCTGAACGCCTTCGGCACGGGCCGTGACTATTTTGATCCTGAAACCTTCCGCGAAGTGCGCATCGAGTCGGGCACCACCTCCGTCAGCGGCAGCAGCCCTGGCCTGGGCGGCGGCGTGGCCTTCATCACCAAGTCGCCCGAGGATTACCTGGGCGAAGGGCAAGACCATTACGTGGCGTATAAATACGGCCGCGCCACGGCCGACCGCAGCAATGCGCATACCCTGACGGGCGCCGCGAAGATCGGCGCCAAGCTGCAGGGCCTGGCCGTGTACGTGCACCGCGATGGCGAACAGCTCGACAGCCGCGGCACGGCGACCATCAACCCCGACGACTGGCATTCGAACGCCTTGCTGTCGAAGCTGGTGTGGGCCTTGCCTGGCGAACAGAAGCTGGACTTGACGGTCGACATGTTCGAGCGCAAGAACAAGCGCGATCTGCGCAACAAGGTCAGCACCTATTACCCGACCGGCGTGCAGCAGGACTCCACCACCAAGCGCACGCGCGTCAGCCTGGGCCACGATGTGGCACTCAAGGATTTCGCCCTGTTCGACCGCCTGACGTCGAAAGTGTACCTGCAGAATGCGAAAATCGATGACAAGACGCAAGGCCGCTACACCTTCGGCAGCCCGTCCCAGCGTTCGATCTACACCAGCTTCAAGAATGACAGCATCGGCCTGACCTCGGAAGCGCTCAAGCAGCTCAACGCCGACAACGCGCTGCTGTACGGCGTGCAGCTGGAAGAAACCAAGTCGCGCCGCCCGTGGGTGGAGGACCGCACCATCATCGCCACGGGCGTGCACCAGATTACGCGCAAGAACCGCATGGCCGACATGGATACCACCAGGCTGGCCCTGTATGTACGCGATGACTACAGCTTCGACCTAGGCGGCAAGAAGGCCGTGCTGACGCCGGGCCTGCGCGCCGACTACCGCAAGCTGGCGCCGAAAAACCTGCAGAACTATGTGATCGCCGTGCCCAACGCAGCCAAGGAAGTGCGCAAGGAAAGCGATACCTATTTCACGCCTAGCCTGAGCCTGTCCATGGAAGTCTTGCCGCAAATGAATGCCTACGCCACGGTGACGCGCGGCACGCGCTTGCCGACGGCGGCCGAGCGCACCGGCACCTACGATTCCTTCAGCTACACGGGAGCGGGCACCGGTTATGCCGTGCTGGGCAATGCAAATTTGCGCAAGGAAACCAGCCAGGCTTATGAACTGGGCTTGAAAGGCGACATCGTCAAGGGCCTGAGCATGCACGCGTCCGTGTACCAGACGGAATACAAGAACATGATCGAGTATGTGGCGCAGGAAGACGATCCCGTCAATTTTCCTACCATCGTGCAGGGTCTGTTCCGTCCTGAAAACATCGGCGATGCGCGTACCTGGGGTGGCGAGCTGAGCTTGCACGCGGAGCTGGGCGCCTGGGCGCCGGCCATGCAGGGCTACCGCGTCGACCTGGCCACGGGCGTGGCCAAGGGCCGCTCCTTCAATACCGGGACGGGCCAGAGCGGCGGCCTGGCCTCGGTGGCGCCGGCCAAGACGGCGCTGACTTTCGGCTACGACCACAGCAACAAGCTGTTCGGCCTGGAACTGACGGCCTTGCATGCCGGCGAAAAACAGGCGCCGAACGACTTGCTGATGGGCACCACCGCGCCCCGCTTCAAGGTGCCGTCGTACACCATCTTTGACTTGTCGACCTACTGGAACGTGCACAAGAACGCGAAGCTCATCGTCGGCGTGTACAACCTGACGGACCGCAAGTACTGGGATTACGCCGCCTCGCGCAGCCTGGCCGCCGGCACCACGGCCGCCAGCCGCGCCGAGATCGAGCGCTACGCCAGGCCGGGCCGCAACGTTGCCGCCAGCCTCAGCATCAGCTATTGATTTTTACCGGGGAGGGGCGGCTGCCCCTCTTTTTTTCCATGTTTGATTGAATGGTCTATCTATGAAGTTATCCAAACTCGTTCTATCCCTGCTAGGCAGCCTGCTGATTGCAAACGCATATGCGGCCCCAGCCACTTTGGCGGAACGCTGGTCCACCCTGCGCACGGAACAGCCGAAACTGCAGATCCGCGACGCGGCGCGCGCGCTGGGTGTGTCGGAGGCACAATTGCTGGCAACCAATATCGGCAACGGCGTCACGCGCCTGCAAGCGGACGGCAACCAGCCGCGCGAAATCATGCGCGCCGCGCTGGACCTGGGCGTGGTGCAAGCCATCACGCGCAATGAAAACGGCGTCATTGAAACGACGGGCACGGCCAGCAAGTTCAAGCAGGCGGGCGACAAGTCGGAACAGGCCGATGCCAAGCAGGATCCGGAACAGGAAGCGCGCCAGCGCAATATCGCCGGCGGCTACCTGGGCGGCGCCATCGACCTGCGCTTCCACTTTGAAAACTGGAAATACGCATTTGCCGTGGTCCAGCCTGGCCGTGACGGCAAGCCGACGCGCAGCCTGCAATTCTTCGACGCCAACGGCACGGCCGTGCACAAGATCTACCTGCGCAACGAACCGGGCGTGGCCGTCTACGACAAGCTGGTAGCCGCCTTCCGCATGCCGCAGCAAAGCGCGGAATTGAACGTGCTGGCCGTGGCGCCGAAAGCGGCCGAGAAGCCGGACGCGGAGATCGACGTCAAGGAATTCCAGCTGGCATGGAAAGACATGACGGACGTGCACCAGTTTGCGCAAATCATGCGTGAATTCCATTTGTCGCGCGAACAGGCCCTGCGCCTGGCGCCAGCCGGCGTGGTCGAGCGCGTGACGCCGGAAGCGCTGCGCACCCTGCTGGAAAACGCGGCGAAGGACAAGGTCGCCATCATGGTGTTCCTGGGCAACGAAGGCTTGACGCAGATCTACAGCGGCAAGATCGAGAAAACCATGGCTGCCGGCGGCTTCTTCAACGTGCTGGACCCGGACTTCAACCTGCACATCCGCGACACGGCACTGCGCAGCGGCTGGGTCGTCAAGCGCGGCGGCGTCACCTCGGTCGAGTTCTTCGACAAGGATGGCACGCAAGTGGTCTCCTTCTTCGGCGTGCGCGAGCGCGGCAAGCCGCAGCCGCAAGCGTGGGTGGATCTGGCCGACAGTCTGCCAAAGGCAAAATAAGGTTTTTTTGCAAGTTGATGAGTATCAGCACGTGACAGAACCGTGGCGAGCGGCAGCGAATTGTGGCTGAGAAGCGCAAGCGTACTTCAGGTACGCTGAGCATCGCAGGGCGCAAGTGGCGACGCGCAGCAGGTTCTGTCATGTGCAAGCAGAGCAACACTTCAGCATGGGTGCCGCGTGCCGGTCTCATGTCTGAAGCACAATAGTGGTATGCTGATTCCAAGGCCGCAGCGATCGTGCCTGCGTGCTGGTTCCTGGAAGAGAGGCAATCATGGCAACCATCATGGCGAACGGCCTCAACATAGCCTATGAAAGCCACGGCGATCCCGATGACCCGTGCGTATTGCTGGTGATGGGGCTGGGCATGCAGCTGATCGCCTGGCCATCCGACTTCGTCGAAGGCATCGTCGAGCAGGGTTTTCGGGTTGTGCGTTTTGACAACCGCGACAGCGGCCTGTCGAGCAAGATGGCGCTGGCGGGCAAACCGTATTTGCCGCTGGCCTACGTGAAAAATCTGCTGGGCTGGCCCCTGAAAACCTCCTATACACTCGATGACATGGCGCAAGACGCGCTGGGCTTGCTGGCGGCCCTGCGCATTACGCAGGCGCACGTCATTGGCGTGTCGATGGGCGGCATGATCGCGCAAGTGATGGCGGCGCGCGCGCCGCAGCAGGTGCTCAGCCTGACGTCCATCATGTCGAGCAGCGGCCGGCGCGGCTTGCCCGGCCCCACGCGCGCGGCGCGCAACGCTTTATTGCAAAGACCGAAACGCAAGGCCAGCCGCGCCGAACTGATGGCGCACATGGCCGCCACCGTGCGCGTCATCGGCAGTCCCGCCTATCCTGTCTCGGAACGGCTGCTGTACCAGCGCATCGAAGCGGCGCTGGAGCGGGGCAGTTGCCCGGAAGGCGTGGCGCGGCAAATGGTCGCCATCGCCGCCTCGGGTGAACGCACGGCCTTGCTGCCCAGCATCAGCTGTCCGGCGCTGGTGATCCATGGCGCGGCCGATCCCCTGATACCCGTTGCCTGCGGCATCGATACGGCAGCGCTGATCCCGGGCGCGCGGCTGGAAGTGATCGAGGGCATGGGGCACGACATGCCGCCCCAGCTGATCGAGCGCCTGCTCGCCTTGATCGATGTGCATCTGCAAGGTAAGATGGCGCCCCAGATGCGCTCCCAGCCAGCTTGAAAGCAACTCGGGCGCGCCCACAACTTTTGAAGGCACGGGCATGTTGAAGACACCTGAGATTGGCATCGCCATCGTGGCGCCAGGCGGTTATGCGCCCGACGAGGCAGCTTTGGAACGCGGCATCGCCCGCCTGCAGGCGCAAGGCGCCACCGTGCATAATTACTACGATCCCGCGCACAAATTCCAGCGTTTCGGCGGCACGGACGCAGGCCGCCTGGCGCAGCTGAACGCCGCGGCCGCCGACCCGGACGTGCAAGTGGTGCTTGCCTTGCGCGGCAGCTATGGCATCAGCCGCATTCTGCCCGAGATCGACTTTGCTGCCATGGCGGACAGCGGCAAACTGTTTGTCGGCTACAGCGACTTCACGGCTTTCCACATGGGCCTGATGGCGAAAACGGGCCGCGCCAGCTTTGCCGGGCCCATGGTCTGCGACGATTTCATCCGCGACGAGGCCGAGCAGTTCACCCTCGACCAGCTGTGGTCGTGCCTGGCCGGTCCCACGCACACCGTGACGGGCGTGGCCGCCGGCAACCCGCAAGTCGAGCTAAGCGGAAAATTATGGGGCGGCAACCTGGCCATGCTGGTGCATCTGCTCGGTACGCCATATTTCCCCCAGATCGATGGCGGCATTTTATTCCTGGAAGACGTCAACGAACACCCGTACCGGGTCGAGCGCATGCTGCTGCAACTGCTGCACGCGGGAGTGCTGCAGCGCCAGCAGGCGGTGGTGCTCGGCGACTTTTCCGCCTACAAATTGAGTCCCATGGATAACGGCTACGATTTCGACGCCATGCTGGCCTATGTGCGCCAGCGCTTGCCCGTGCCGGTGCTGACGGGGCTGGAGTTTGGCCACATCCGCCGCCGGGTCACTCTGCCGTTCGGCGGCCAGGCGCGGCTGCGCTCGGATGCCAATGGCTTCAGCTTGCAGGTGGGCGAGTATCCCACCCTGGCGCGGCCCTGAACGCTCTGAACGCCGCCGCCACCACGCCCGGCAGGCTGCTGCAGCTCGACGTGCTGCGCGGCATCGCCGTGTTTGGCATCCTGCTGGTGAATATCTGGGGCTTTGCCTGGGGCACCATCTCCTTGCGCTACGGCACCTTGCCGGCGCAGCCGCCCGTGCCTGACCAGCTGGGGATCTTCCTCGTGGCGGCACTGGCGCAGTTCAAGTTCTATCCCATCTTCGCCTATCTGTTTGGCGCCGGTTTCGCCCTGCAGACGCGTTCCCTGAAGCGCCAGCTGGGCAGCTGGGAGCAGGCGCAAACGGCGTATCGCCGCCGCTTGCGCTGGCTGCTGGTGTTCGGCCTGCTGCACGGTTTCCTTGTCTGGAGCGGCGACGTGCTGACCTCGTATGCGGTCGCCGGCATGCTGATCCTGCCGCTGGCGGCAGCCAGGCTGAGCCGGGTGCGCAACCGCGCCTGGCTGGTGGCGGGCGGCTTTTTGCTGTTCATGTGCCTGCTCATTCCCACCGGCCGGCAAGACGGCGCGCCGGACACGGCGCAAGAGCTGCAAAACTTTGCCGCCCGTTTTGCCATCTACACGCAAGGTAATGCCTGGGCCGTGGCCAAGCTGCGCGCCAACGATTTCCTCGTTTCGCTGCTGTACGCCACCGTCATGCTGCCGCATATTATCGTGCTGTTTTTGCTGGGCATCCTGTCCGTGCGCGTTGGCTGGCTCACGCGGCCGCATCGCCACCGGCGCCTGTGGCGCTGGGTCTGTGGCGTGGGGCTGGGCGCGGGGCTGCCGTTCAACTTGCTGGCGGCGTGGGCCGTCACGGCGCAAGTTGTCGATCCGTATCAGCAGGTGTTCGATGCGGCGCTGTTCGAGGCCCTGCTGTTCGCCGGCGGCCCCGTGCTGGCGGCCGGCTATGTGGCGGCGCTGATGCTGGCCGGCCCCGTTGCGCTGCGCTGGCTGGCTGCCTGGCTGGCACCCGTGGGGCGCATGGCGCTGAGCAATTATCTGCTGCAATCGCTGCTCGGCACCTGGCTGCTGCAAGGCTCGGGCCTGGGCTGGGGCGCGGCTATACGGCCAGCCGAGATGCTGGGCCTGGCCGTGCTGGTCATGGCGGGGCAGGTGCTGCTGAGCCGCTGCTGGCTGCGCTACTTTCGGCAAGGGCCCATGGAGGCGCTGTGGCGCCGGCTGGCGCGGCTGCCTTAGGGCTTGCGAGCAGGGCGCACTTGCTGGAACAGGGGCTTAATCCGCGCCCCAGTCAAACGCCGCTTGCGCCGCGGCCGGCGGCGCTGCCCTGGGCTTGGCGGACGGCACCAGCGGGTTGTCGACGGCATGCCATTCGAACAGTTCCGCGTCGAGCAGGCAGGTGCGCGCCAGGTGCAGCGCCTGCTCCGGCGTCAATGCGGGGTCGAGCCAGCGCCAGGCATCCTCGCGGCTGACGGCCACGGGGCGCCGGTCGTGGATGTCGACCATGCCGCCCAGGCTGTCGGCCGTCACCAGCACGAAACCCGCTTCTTCACGGTTCAGCTTGTAGGAGCCGAAATGCGCGAGCGCCAGCAAAAACAGGGGCGCGCGGTCGCGGCGGTGGATATGCCACGGCTGCTTCGCGCCTTTTTCACCCGTCCACTCATACCAGCCATCGACGCAGACGATGCCGCGGCCCGCGCGCAGCAGCGGCTTCCAGTAGGCACCGGCAAGTTTTTCCAGGCGGGCATTGATAGCGATGGGAATTTTTTTCTTGCCGGCGGCGGGCGTGGCCGCGGCAGCCCAGGCGGGGCGGTAGCCCCAGAAGACGTCGTCGACGCGACGCACGCCATCGGCCATATGCAGCACGGGCCGGTACGTGCCGGGAGCCACGTTCAGGTGCGGCTCGGCCTCGCTGTCGAACACCGCGTCGGTCCAGCCGAAGGACGACGCCAGCACGCGCGCCGTGTCATTTTGATCGAATCGTCCACACATGGCGAAATCATACCCGAAGGTCGCGGCGCACGCGCTGCGGCAGCCACGTTTGCTGAGTGTGGTCAAACGTACAGACTGCTTGCGCGCGCCGGCGCACACTGGCCACAGTCAGATAGCAGTCAGATCCCTGGCGCTCTTTGCATCGGAGGAAATATGTCTTTTGAGAATCCCACCATCCACAAAGGTTTTACCATCAGCGCCACGGCCAGCCAGCGCCGCGACGGTCGCTGGGTTGGCTCTTTCATCAGCTTGAACCAGGCCTGCGGCGCGTATGCCGATACCTGCGACTACGATGACTGCAGCAACGAAAAAGAGGCGCAGCAAGTGGCCTTGTCGATGGGCTGGCGCCTGGCCGATGGCGTACAGATGCGCTGAGGCCACTGCAGGCGCTTCATGCCTTGCGCCGCAGCGCCACCAGCAGCCCGATCAGGGGAAAGAGCAGGACAGCCCCCAGGCGCACGGCCGGCAGCGAGGCGATCTCCACGCCCAGCACATATGGCAGCATCAGCAGCAAAAGGGGCGCGGGCACGGCAACGGCAAAGAAAAACAGGTACCACGAATAGCCATTGCGCTTGGCAAGCGAGGCGATCAGCGCGCAGGCGAGCAGGAAGACCAGCGGTAAATTCACAAATTCCATCGTTCCGGGTTTTTATCGGGGAAAGCGCGTGATTATACGCGCCGTGCCGAAGGGCTGGGCTTGCTTGCCAGGCCAGCATCGCCGCTTGGTTGCCAAGCTTTAGTTGCCCACCAAATCCGGTGGCTGTGGCGCCTGCTTGCCAGTGACGGGCAGTTCCGCCGGCAACAGGGCCTGGATGGCGCCGTTGTAGATGATTTCCTGGGCATAGGCGGATGCCTCGATCAGCGCCGCATGCACGGATTTGAAGCTGCTGGCCGTTTCGATCAGCACGGGCTTGGCATACACCTGTTGCGTATCGCCGCGCCTGCTAATCAAAATCATGCCCCGGTAGCGCCCATCTTTCTCCAGCGCTCCCGTCACATGATATTCATAGCCCCTGATCTGATGCTTTTGTTGCTGATCCATATTCATCCCCTCCAGCACCAATTGTCGCGGTACGGGATCAACTGCACGGTTGAAACAGAAGAGTGTTTGATCTGGATCAATACCCCAATTTTTACCCAAGATCCCACTAGCGTCACAACGCCTGGCAAAATCAAGGCGAGCGGCGGTGATTTGTGGCTAAGAAGCGCAACCGTACGTCAGTACGGTGAGCATCGCAGGCCGCACAGCGCCCCGCGCAGCCGATTTGGCCAAGCATCCTCATCCAGCGCGAATGGCGCGGATCTGCTGGGCTGTTTCTTCGATCTCCCGATACGCCTCCTGGATATAGCCATCAATCGGATGCCCATCCATCCATTCGAAATACGCGCGCTCGTCATGTTTGATGGCAAAAGGGACGTGGTGGTCGCGTATGGATTCGGCCGTGTCGCGTACCAGCGAGGCAAAGAGCAGCTCCAGAGTTTCCATGATGGTCACCTAGCGAGGCATGAGTGCGGAGCATTTAATGTAGCACAAAGCGGGCGCTCGTCCACTCGCACGCCTGTAGTGTGCGCGCCTGGCCTCAGGCGTCGCGCGCGTAGCGACGGCGTTCGTAGCGGATGATGTCGAGCGCGCATTCGGGATACGCCTGCTCGAACAGGTAATGGTCTTTTTCGTACACGCAAAAGACAGCCGTGCGGCGTTCTTCCTGAGTGAAATAGTTGCCGTCGACACACAATACCGTCATTTCGGGGCCGCCGCATTTGACGCGCACGATATCGCCCTCGTTAAATTGCATCGTCATCGCTTCCCTTCCTCCATGCAAGGCCAGGCAATGGCGCTGGCTGAGAGCCATCATACTCCTGTGCAAGCAGCTTGCGCACGCATTTAGGGGGTGATTGCACCGCGCCTGCCATGCATCAGCCCGGATGGCCGATATGCTCGTACAGGATCACGCAACCGATGACGATCAGCACCAGGCCACCCACCAGTTCGGCACGGCGGCCGGCCACCGTGCCCAGCACGCGGCCCAGCATCACGCCCAGCGTGACCATGACGAAGGTGGAAAAGCCGATGGCGGCGGCCGTCACGACAATGTTCGCGCCCAGCAAGGCCAGGCCCGCGCCCACCACCATGGCGTCGATGCTGGTGGCCAGGCCCGTTGCGGCCAGCACCCAGAATGAATGCGACTGCGCCGGCGCTTCCTCGTCGCCGGCATCGGAGAGCGCATTGCGTATCATCAACAGGCCGATAATGCCCAGCAGGCTGAAGGCGATCCAGTGGTCCCACGCTTCCACATAGGGGGCGGCCACGCTGCCCAGGGCCCAGCCGATGACGGGCGTGATGGCTTCGATGACGCCGAAGATCAGCCCCGTGCGCAGCGCTTCGCGCCATTGTGGTTTGTGCAGGGCGGCGCCCTTGCCCACGGCGGCCGCGAAGGCATCGGTGGACATGGCAAGCGAGAGGGCGGCGGTGGCGGCGAAATTCATCGTTGGCTTTCAGTGGAACCTGGCTGGGATGTGCATGTCAAACTACAAACCCGGCGATTTTACCCCACTGCCAGCACGACCAAGGAAGCGGCCAGGCAATAAGCGCCAAAGAAATGCCAGCGCCCTTGCTCGAGCCAGCGCGACAGCCAGCGCAGGGCCAGCAAGCCGGCCAGGAAAGATAACAGCATGCCCAGCAGGCTGGGGGCGAGCAGGTGCGCCAGGCTGTTGCCATGTTCCAGGTGATCCAGGCTGCCATTGGCGACAGCCTGGTAAAAGCGCCAGCCTTCCTTGACCAGCACGGCTGGCGTCAACACCACGGCCAGGGCAAAGCTGAATTCCTCGGCGCGGCGTTGCGGCACGCCCATGGCGATGCCGGCCGAAATGGTGGCGCCCGAGCGGGAAAAACCGCGGAACGGCAGGCACAGGCCCTGCACGGCGCCAATCACCATCGCCTTGCCGACTGACAAAGTGCCGTGCTGGCGCGCTTGCTGGCGCGACGAGACAATGATCAGTACGCCGGCGGCCGCCAGCGCGCCCGCCATCAGTTTTGCGTTGCCAAACAGATGTTCGATTTCAAAGCCGGGCGCGGTCTTGCGCATGAAGTGGGTAATGCCCTTGAGCAAGCCGAAGCCGACGATGCCCGTGAGGGCCGTGGCGGCCACCAGCAACCAGGCATTGCTGCGGAAGGCTGGGGCCGAACTGAAATAGGTGGCGCGCCAGGATTTCCAGAAGTACACGATGACGGCGAACATGGTGCCGGTATGCAGCATCACCAGCAGCATGGTCAGCGCCGGCGACGTGGGATCGAGCCCCATGAGTTTTTCCGCCATGATGACGTGGGCGGAACTGGAGACGGGCAGCAGCTCGGCGAAGCCCTGAACGATGGAAACGATGAAAAGTTGCAAAAAGCTCATGGAGGTAGACTCAGGTGGGCGAAAAAAGCTGCCGGGAAAGGGCAGCCGATTTTACCCGCCTCGCCGGGCGGACAAGCCCAGCGCACGATTACAGTTTGTCCATGTTTTACTGGGCAGCCGGCGCTTGCGGCTTGAACACGGCGCGGAAGGCCTTCAAGGCTGCCGGATGGTAAATCGTGCCATGCGTTTCCTCCGGCATCTTTTCCACGTGCCATTGCAAGCCGGGCGGCGATTGTTTTTCCAGCACCTCGGACAGGCGCTGCACTTCGCTGGCGATGCCCACTTCAGCGCTGGTAGCCAGATAAAGGCTGTGCTTGCCTGGCGCACCCTTGGCCAGCAGCGCTGCCGCCTGGCGCGGCAGGGCGCCACGGTTCCACCAAAGGCTGGGGTCGAATGCCAGGTAGTGGTCGAACAGTTGCGGCTCCAGCAGATACGTTTCCACCACGAACAGGCCGGCCAATGATTCACCGACGATGGCCGTCTCGCCCGTGGTGCGGTAGCGGCGCTTGATTTCCGGCACCAACTCGTCGCGGATAAAGGCGCGGTAAGCCGGTGCGCCGCTGACCACGGGGGCGATCTTGCGGTCGTCCGCGTTGTCAGTCGGGCCCGTCAAGTCACGGCGGCGTTGCGTGTTTTGCATGCCGACCAGCATGAAGGGGCGCATGGTGCCGTTGGCAACGGACACTTGCAGCAAGCCGGCGACATGGAGAAAGTCTTCTGCCACGCCGCCGTCCGGCATGTACAGCACGGGCAGCGGCGCGTCGGGCGGCGTATCCCAGGCGCGCGCCATGTACACATTGATGTGGCGTTTTTCCTTCAGCGCCTGCGAATCGATGCTGAAGCTTTCGCCGATGGTCAGCGGCGTGGCTGGACTGACGGCAACGGTGGCTGCGGCGTGGGCCAGGTGGAGGGTGCCGCCGGAAGCGAGCAGCAGGGCGGTGCTGAGGTGCAGGGTCAAACGTGAAAGGCGCATGGTTTCCTGGGATAAGTAATAGAGAACGATGGCATGTACGCGTATAGACATGCCATCGGGCAATTCTATCTTATTCCCCTCTCTATCTTGTCTTTGCTGCAGCCTTGTTTGATCGTTATCGTCTGATCGTTATCACTTGATCGTCAATAGCTTTCGTTCGCGCACGATGCCCTCCTTGTCGAGGGCATACGCGACCAGCAGGGCGCCGTCGTCCGCGCAGGCGTGGCAGGTTTTCAGGGCCGTGGAAAACAGCACGCTCAGGCCGCCATCGGCCGTGGCCGTGCTGCCCACGAAATCGGCCAGCGCAAATGGTACGGCATCCGGGTGGGCGGCGGCAAAGGCGCGCCAGGCCGGCGTGGCGCGGTCTTCCTCGCTCACGGACCCCACGTCGACGTCGAAGGCCGCGCCATCGCTGCCGATCAGCAGGGTGCCTTCATTCATGTTGGCGCGGAAAGGATAGGTGACGGTGGCCAGGGCGGCCTTGCCCAGCGGCCGCCAGGCCGAAATGAAGCCGGGATTGTTGGCTTTTACCAGCATCCTGGCGGCGGCGATGGCTTGCGGGCGGGCGCCGCTGCGCCGTATGGTGCGCAGCAGGCAGACGTCGGGCGCGGTCGTCGATGTTTCGCTGCGGCAGGCCGACAGCGAGCGTTCCTGCCACACGGCACGCGCATCGACGGGGCCTAACTCCTGGGCATGGGTCGCCGGCATGGAGGCCAGACTGGCCAGCGCCAGCACCGAGCAGCTGGCAAGGTGGCGGGTAAATCGGGTGGGCATGAGAACCTTTCAGTTGCGGAAACGATCCGTCGATTATAGAAGGCGGGTGGCGTGCTTGCGCGCACGGCTGGAAGGCGGCTGGACGCCTTGCGGCCGGCCTGCGCCTTGATTAGCGCTGCCTGGCTGCGGCCTGGCGCAGCGCCCTGGCTTCCTGCTTGTTCAGGATGTGCGGGCGCTTCGCCAGCTCCGCCTTGACGGCGGCGATGGCGGCGCCGAACTGCTGCCCGGCGTGCGCCGGGCTGGCGCCCGCATAATCGCACTCGTTCGATTGTGCGGCGCGCAGCCGGCGCAGCAGCGCCAGCAATTGCTTGCCGTGCAGGCTGGCCAGGTCTTGCGCCAGCACCTGCTTGACCAGTGCGCCGTCCACGTGGTCGGGGTCGAGCAGGCGCAGCAAGGCCATGCCTGCGGGCTGGGCGACGGGCGTCAGCTTGGGTTTATCCATCGGCGTTTGTCATTGCGTGCGCGGTTACAGGTAGTCCCAGATTTCATCGAACGTTTCGCGCGCAAAATCATTGCGCCACGCTTCCGTGTTTTTCTCGCGGCTGACGGCAAACACGGCGCGCCAGGTCTGCTTCGGCGAGGACGTGTACGCCGCGGCGATCTTTTGCAAGCCGGCGACGCATTGCTCGACCTTGCAGCCGCTCTTCGCCAGTTGCTGTGAAGCAGGTGCCCAGGCGACAGCGACCTTGACGAGCTGGCATTCGAAACTGACGGCGGCTGTCTGTATGCCATTGTCCACCGTCACCGGATCGGCCTTGGTGGCTTGGCAGACGGCGCCATTCTTGGCGGCGATGACATTCGCGGCCAGCGACTCGGCGGCCGGCGTGAGTGCCGCGTGCATGCTGGCGGGGAAGAGGTCAACGATCAGCTTGCCGGTTTGCTTCGGGAATTGCGCGGTGGTTTCTTGCAGGCCGCTCAACGATGCATATTCGGCCGGCTGCTGGCCCGCCAGGCGGGTGGGGCGCAGATAGGCGTTGAGCCTGGCGACGCTGGCTTCATCCTGGTTGACGATAGTTTTGATGTACAGATTGGCCACGTCGATGGGCGCCAGCTCGGCGGCGGGGGCCGCCATGGCAGGCTGGATCAGCGCGGCGGCGAACGTCGTTGCCAGCGTAGCGGCCAGCAGTCTGGCAGCGCGGTGTTTCATTTTTTGCATGTTTTCTCCACGATTCAATGTCAGGCGCAAAAGATGCATAATGGCAACTCTTGCGCTGCGCATTATAGATGGTGAAAGTCATAACGTTGCACACTTCAGGCATGGCCGTTGCCGTCCTTCTTGTGCGCCGCAGCAAGCAGGGCCAGCAGCAGTTCCTGGCGCCGTCCATCCGCCTTGCGCGCCAGCGCCGCCAGTTTGTCCAGCTTGCCCCAGATGGCATACAGCACATGTTCGACCAGATAGTCTTCCAGCGGCTGCAGCTGCTGGTACAGGCAGGCCAGGTGGTCCACGTCCTCGAAGTCCGCCTGGACCTTGAGCTTCACGTCATCCGTGCAGGCGCGCAGGCAGGCCACCAGCACGGGAATGCTCTGCGGCGTGATGCCGTGACGCGCCACGAAGGCTGCCGTGAAATGGTCCTGCACGGATTGATGCTCCTCGTCCACCTGCGCCATGTAGTTCTGCACCAGGGGGAAGTGGCGGGCGTCCAGCAAGCCCAGGCCAAACGCGGCGTAGCTGCCGGGCATGCAATTTTTCTCGCCTTCCGTGTCGGCATAGAATTCATACTGCGCGATGGCCGCGCGCGCATACGTTTCCAGCGCCATATGCAGGGCGGGGAAGGCAAGGGCGTTGGCAAAGAAGCGGTGCGTATCGGATTTCGCCAGGCCCTTGACCGGCAAGTAGTCCTTGACCTTCGACTTGAGCTTGATCTGGTAGCTGGGCGGAAAACCGTTGCGCAGCAAGTGGGTGATGAAGGCCAGCGCCTGCGCATAGGCCTCGGCCTCTTCGCTGGCGATGTGGATGGTCATGGTGGCGAACACGTCATTGGCACGGCATTCCAGCAGGGTATTTTTGAGGTGCACTTCTGCATTGCCGAAGGTGCCGCTGCCTTCCTGCAGCATGCGCACGGCCCGCTCGCTGCCCAGTTCACGGGCGATTTCCAGGAATTTCAGGCCCTTCGATTTGGCATAGCTGGCATCATGGCGCAAGATCATCACCGCGCCATACAGCAGCAGGTCGATCGGCTGCAGCGCGTCCGCGCCGGTCGCGGGTGGCGTGCCCGCCTTCAGGCTGTATTCCGTGGCGCGGTAGGCGGACAGGCTGCGGTCATAAAATTGGGGAAGGAAATCATCTTCCGCCCATTGCGTAATGGCACGGATGATGTTGTGGCGGTGCTCTGCCAAGGCGTCGGGGTTGGCCTTGCTCAATGCCTGGATGCGTTCGTACTGGGCGATGGTCCAGGCCGCGTCAGGCTTGGGAAACAGCTGCGGGTCGAGCAGGTGGCGCGCCAGGAAAAAAGTTTCCAGTGGCTTTGTCGGCTGCGTGCCGTGGGCCAGCTGTTGATCGACGTAGGCGTGGATGCGCGCCAGCAAGTCCTGGCGTTTTGGCTCGTTGACATAGTCGAGCAAGGTCATATGCAGCTTGCCTTGCGCCGTCTGGAACTTGCCGCGGCAAGTAAAGCGGTAGTCGATCATCCGCGTGTCCACCAGCGGGGCCAGCCGGGCCTGCACCACGGCCGTCAGCTGCGGCACGACTGCGTCGCGCATCTGCGCCTCGTCCAGGCGCTCCACCGTCTTGCGTGGCGCGGCGTCGTCGAAGTCCAGGCCCAGGTCGATATCGTCGGCTGTCGCGCGCCCTGGCTTATAGTCGAGCATGAAGTCGTTGAAGATGCCGACTTGCAAGGATGTGCGCTCGACCGTCTGTGCCAGGTCCGTGCGCTGTAGCCGTTCATCAAACCAGGCATGGATCGCCGCGCTCATTTCCGCCGTGATCTGCTCTTGCAGTGTGCTCATCGTCTGTTGCCTCTCCATTCATGTTGCGTTTGCGTCATTCTTGCGCGGCAGTATAAAACAAGCGGCTGCCCCTCGCCGCCTGCCGTGCGCGGGTAGCGGCCGGGAAAGGTGATCTTTCGCATAATGTTGCATGCCTGGCCGCTTTGCGGACGATGCGCGCCGCTTTTGTATTTCCGCACAGATCGTCAAGTAAATGCAGGTATGGCTGGACGGAAATGTTACATCTCGGTATTCTGCGCATCTGATACTTATTTCTATACAGAAAAAAGTAAGAATACGCTCACGCTCCAGCAGCAGGAAGGCTGGCGTGGCCAGGCACCATCAGGCACCATCGGGCAGGCAAAGATGAAGTCGTCCGCCAGCTGAGCGCAACCGTCCGGTTGCGGCTCGCGGCGGGCAGGGAAGCTGTGCTGTCATCTTAAAAAAGTAAGAGAGGTTGTTCATGAATCCAGAAAAGGCAGTTGTGTACGGTACAGAAGATTTGTTGATGAGTTTGTGTAACTCGGTCGTGCGGGTGCTCAACGTGGCGACGCAAAGCAAGGTGAATTATTCGGGCATGGTGCAACGCATCACCAAGACCGGGCTGAAGCCGGACATCGGCTGCTTCGTGATGTTCGATGGCGGCTTCACGGGCCTGGTGGTCTTGAATTTCGCTGCCGACACGGCGATGGAGATCTACGAGCGCTATATGTTGCACATGGGTATGCCAAAGTCGGAACTGGCCAGCTTTTACACGTCGGACGAAGTGTCCAACATCATGGGCGAGCTGATGAACCAGATCGTGGGCGACTTCACGGGCAAGGTGCGGCGTGAGCTGCAAACGAATATCACGCAGAACCAGCCGAAGATGCTGGTGCTGAACAAGCAGGTGATGCTCAGCGTTGATACGCCGCTGGACCGCCCGGAAATGCGCCGCGTAACGTTCTACACGGAAAAGAACAACATTTTCTACCTGGAACTGGCCATCGACCGCACCGAGTTCATCAAACTGCACGATTTCGATTCCAAGGAATACGATACCGATGCGCTGATGGCCACCGAGCACGCCAGCCAGGCCAGCCAGGCAGCAACGCCGGCAGCGGCCGCGCCGGACGAGGACGACAACTCCGACCTGCTCAAGTCGCTGGGCATGTAAATATCACCCGGCATGGCGGCATGCTTGCCGCCGCGCCATATCGACATCCGGCTGTGCCGGCCGCACAGGCCCGCATAGCCGGTTTGCGTTGTACGCAGACTTTATTTGGAAGCAGGCGCTGGTGCCGGCAGGGAAGACAGCTTCAACAGACGCCGTTCTCCGGCCATGCCAGGGTGCTTGGCGTCATCGTGCGACCAGTAGGCAAGCATGTAGACCAGATCGCCATCGGCGACGGTCAGCGTTTCCTGCTGGCGTCCGTTGGGCGCCTTGTAGTACAGGCGCCGCGCCGGCTTGCCATCGACGGTCTGGTCGAACGACTGCGGCGAAATGCTGGCGCGGTTACCGGACTTGCCAGCCATCGACATGGCCGAGATCGTCAGGTAGGCCCTGTCAGGGCAACGGGCCAGCAAGTGTCCACCGTTCAGCACGGTGGGCTGCTCGCGCGCCATGGGGAAGCCCATCGGTTGCACGCCGACAATATCCTGGCAGCCGATCTGCTGCGCCATGGCGCTCAGCGCGGCTGGCGCGATCGCGCTGGTGAAGCGCTGTTCCGTCGTCTGCGCCTGGCCCAGGGCCCAGCGGCGCTCCAGTTCCGCCAGCGAGATGTCGGTCGCTATCGGCAGCGCTGCGGGTGCATCCGGATTGGACGCTTTCGACGCTTCTTCCTGCATGCGTGCCTCGGCAGCGCGGATGCGCTCGACCTGCTTCGTTTCAAGCGGCGCGGCGTGGGCCAGGCCGGCGAGGCTGGCGGCGATGGCCAGTGTCAGAATGTGTTTAGTCAGCATGGGACCTCGGAAATGTTGAGCGGTATAGCACATGGATATCGAGACGACTCATAGGCATTCTGGCATCGAATGCCGGCTTTGCCTATGGGCGCACGGGAGGAAGTGCGTGCATGGCGTGGCGTGCCGGCAAGAATGGCGGGCGCGTCAAGGATGGCCGCGCCTGCCGTCCTATCGCCCGGCCAGCGCCGGCGCAATCTCGATTGCGCTCAGCTTCCAGCCCCACAGGCCATGACGCTTCATGAGCAGCGCGCCATGCTTCTCGCCATCTTTCGAGCGTACGGCGAAGGTGTCCCAGGCGGTATAGCCTGCAGAATAATCGGCTTTTCCCCGTGCATCGCCAGTGCTGGCGCTGGCGCCATCGTCCGCACCCGCTTGCGGGCTGACGGCGCTCTTGTTGACCAGCGCGACGACGCCGGCGGGCGACACCATGGCGTCGACCATCTTGCCCATCATGGCGCCGGCGATGGCCTGGCCCATGGCGGCGAAGGGGTTGTCGCTGCCACCCGCAGCCTGGACGCTGCCGGCCATGGCCGTTTGCAGCTGGGTCTTGACGCTGTCGCGCAGGGCAGGGAAGTCCACGTGGCTGGCCAGGGCGTCGGCATTGCGCTCGGCGACGGCGGTCTTAATCTGATGCAGGGCGTAGTACGGCGACGCATAGGCGGTAGCGACGATGGCAATGGCGGCCACGGTGGCGGCGAGGGTGATTTTTTTCAAGTGATACCTGTTGATGTATGGGAAAGAGAAGACGGCCAGTGACCGGCTCCCGGGCATGGCGGCGGTCCAGGCAATGCCGTCGCAGCCTACCTTCAAAATAGAAATACAGCAATAATATTTTCCTGGCATGGCTTGCTCGCCGCCATGCCGGCGCATGATGTCAGATAGTTGTTAACATTTCCATGCGCATCAATGCATCGATCACCAGCATTGTCTCCACGGCGCCTGGACCGGCGCATGCCGGCATGCTGGCCGCAGGCCTGGCGCTGATTGCCGGAGCACTGCGCCGCGCAAGCATGCACGATTCCATGGTCGCCGCTGCGCTTGTGCCAACGGGCGGCGGCGGGAGGGGCGCCCGGGCCCGCGCGGGTTCAGAGCGTGCCGATAATCTTCTGCGCTATGTAGCGTGACGCCTTGCGCCAATCCTGTTCGACGACCTTGGGGTCGGTGCGCAATTTGACCCATGGCGTCGCCTCCATGGGACTCAAGACGGAGGGCAGCATCATCTCGCTTTCGATCCACATCAGCTTGCCTGTGCCGTCCGTCATGGCGGCGCTGATCTTGAAGATGGGGACGGCATTTTCACCGAGCAGGTGCGTGACGCCAAATCCATACATGGGCACGGAAACCGTGATGACGGGCAAGGCGGCATTCTCCGCCGTTGGTGGCACCAGCACGACTTTTCCGGACTCGCGCAGCACGCTTTCAAATTCCTCGCGCACGATGGCCTCGATGGACACCCCGTTCTCCTTCAGGTAGGCGCCGAACGCCGCTTGCACGTCGGTGATCGACTGGCCCGCTGTCGATCCCTCCAGGCTTCCTGCCGCAGCGGCGCCAACCCCGCCGCCGATGGCGCCGAACATCATGCCCGGATTGGCCCAGCCTGGTGCCTGGATGGTCAGGTTGTCTTTCATGACATGCTCGCTGAGCGTCACGGTTTTTGACCGCGTCCTGTCTTCGGTGCTCAGACGCTGGCTGGCCGCGCAGCCGCATAGCAAGGTGGCCAGCAGCAAAGTGGCGATGGATTTGTATCGTTTCATTATTCCTCTGGGGAAATTGTTAATGGTGCAACATTGTAGCGCTTGCCGGGTAGTTGGCGAGAATATATTTTCACCCTGTGCATGGGGCCAGGCGAGCCCCGTTCAGCCTGTCGCCACGGCCTTTGCCCCGGCAACTATGGAGTGGATGATGGCCGGTGCTGTATAATGGGAGAAAAGTACTTAACTAGCTGTTTTAACTGAATAAAGACCCAATATCACATGCTATCTACAGCAAATATTACGATGCAGTTTGGCGCCAAGCCATTGTTTGAGAATATCTCCGTCAAGTTCGGCGACGGCAACCGCTATGGCTTGATCGGCGCGAACGGCTGCGGCAAATCGACGTTCATGAAGATCCTGGGTGGCGACCTCGACCCGTCGGGCGGCAATGTCATGCTCGATACCAACGAGCGCCTGGGCAAGCTGCGCCAGGACCAGTTTGCCTTTGAAGACATGCGCGTCCTCGACGTCGTCATGATGGGCCACACGGAAATGTGGGCCGCCATCCAGCAGCGCGACGCGATCTACGCGAACCCTGAAGCGACGGACGACGACTACATGCAGGCGGCCGAACTGGAAGGCAAAGTCTCCGAATACGACGGCTATACGGCCGAATCGCGTGCCGGCGAACTGCTGCTGGGCGCCGGTGTCGCCATCGACCTGCACCAGGGCCCGATGAGCAATGTGTCGCCAGGCTGGAAGCTGCGCGTGCTGCTGGCGCAGGCGCTGTTCTCGAACCCGGACATCCTGCTGCTCGACGAGCCGACGAATAACCTCGATATCAACACGATTCGCTGGCTGGAAGACGTGCTCAACGAGCGCAACTCCACCATGATCATCATTTCCCATGATCGCCACTTCCTGAACCAGGTCTGCACCCACGTGGCCGACATGGATTACGGTACCTTGAAGATTTATCCGGGCAATTACGACGAATACATGTTCGCCTCGACCCAGGCGCGCAACCAGCAACTGGCCAACAACGCGAAAGCCAAGGACAAGGTTGCCGAGCTGCAGGAATTCGTGCGCCGCTTCGCCGCCAACAAATCCAAGGCCCGCCAGGCGACATCGCGCGCCAAGCAGATCGAAAAGATCAAGGTTGACGACATCAAGCCATCGTCGCGCGCCTACCCGTTCGTGCGTTTTGACGGCGAGAAGAAATTGCACCGTTTGGCCGTGGAAGTCGAGAACATCTCGAAAGGCTTCGATCGCCAGCTGTTCAAGAACTTTTCCATCATGGTCGAGGCGGGCGAACGCATCGCCATCATCGGTGCCAACGGCGCCGGCAAGACCACCATGCTGCGCTGCATCGCGGGCGAGATCGCCGGCCTGCAGCCAGACCAGGGCCGCGTGAAGTGGGCGGAAAATGCGAATGTCGGCTACATGCCGCAAGACCCAACGGAAGATTTCGCCAAGGATACGAACCTGACCGACTGGATCGGCCAGTGGACGAAAGAGGGCGACGACGACCAGGCCGTGCGCTCCATCCTGGGCCGCTTGCTGTTCGGCGGCGACGACGTGAAAAAGGCCGTCAAGGTACTGTCCGGTGGTGAAAAAGGCCGCATGATGTACGGCAAGCTGATGCTTGGCCGCCACAACGTGCTGATGCTCGATGAGCCGACCAACCACATGGACATGGAATCGATCGAATCCTTGAACATCGCGCTGGAAAAATACGCGGGCACCCTGATCTTCGTCTCGCATGACCGCGAATTCGTTTCCTCGCTGGCCAACCGCATCATCGAGATCAAGGAAGATGAAGTGGTCGACTACCGTGGCAACTATGAAGACTATCTGAAGAGCCAGGGTATTGATTGATTTGTAGCTTAACGTTGCGTCGGATTACGCGCTGTGCGCTAATCCGACCTACGCCAGGGTGAGTTTGTCGTGTAGGTCGGATTAGCGGGGCCGCCGAGGCGCAGCGTAATCCGACAATGCCGGCCAGCTGCCACCCAGCCCCGCACCGACGCGCCGCGGTCCATTCGTTCCGGCGCACCTGCTTTATTGCAATCGTGCCGGTCTATCCCGTTTTTGTTTGACACAGCCATGCAAACTTTAGCCATCAAATCCGTCGAGTATGAACATCCACAAGACGGAGCCAGCTGCACTGCCCACGCCTGGGCACGCACGCCAGCGACGCCGTCCCCGGCTGAAAAAGCCGAACTCATCGCGCGCATCAAGCGCCTGCTGACCGAGCGCGAAGCCGTGCTCGTTGCCCACTACTACGTTGATGCTGACCTGCAAGACCTGGCGGAAGCCACGGGCGGCTGCGTCTCCGATTCGCTGGAAATGGCCCGCTTCGGGCGCGACCATCCGGCCAAGACCCTCGTCGTGGCCGGCGTGCGTTTCATGGGCGAAACGGCCAAGATCCTCAGTCCTGAAAAAACCGTGCTGATGCCCGACCTCGACGCGACCTGCTCGCTCGACCTCGGTTGCCCGGCTGATGAGTTCACGGCCTTTTGCGACGCGCATCCTGACCGCACGGTGGTGGTGTATGCCAACACCAGCGCGGCCGTGAAAGCGCGCGCGGACTGGATGGTGACGTCTTCCATCGGCCTCGACATCGTGGCCCACCTGCATGCGCAGGGCAAGAAAATCCTCTGGGCGCCGGACAAGCACCTGGGCGGATATATTCAGAAGCAGACGGGCGCCGACATGCTGCTGTGGCAGGGCAGCTGCCTGGTGCACGACGAGTTCAAGGGCATCGAACTCGACTTGCTCAAGGAAGAGTATCCGCAGGCCAAGGTGCTGGTGCATCCGGAGTCGCCCGCCAACGTCGTGGCCCTGGCCGACATGGTGGGCTCGACGTCGCAGATGATCGCGGCGGCGCAAAGCATGGACACGGACACTTTCATCGTCGCCACCGACAACGGCATCCTGCACAAGATGCGCGCGGCCGCGCCAGGCAAACGTTTCATCGAAGCGCCGACCGCCGGCAACAGCGCCACCTGCAAGAGCTGCGCGCACTGCCCGTGGATGGCCATGAATGGCTTGCTGAATCTGGCCGAGACGCTGGAAAACATGCACAACGAAATCCACGTCGACGCCGCCGTCGGCCAGCTGGCCGTGCGCTCGATCAACCGCATGCTCGACTTCGCCGCCGCCAAGAAGGCCGGTGTGCAGCCGGGCGCCGATCTGGCAAAAGAAACTAAATTGTTCCAAGGAATCGGTCCAGCATGAGTACCCTCGTTAATTCTTTCGCTCCCTTTGACCCGGCCCTGGCGCGCGCGTTCGAAGGCAATTTGCTGGCCGCCTTGCTGGAAGACGTGGGCCAGTGCGACCTGACGGGCGAACTGGTGCCGCCCGACCATATCGTCACGGCCCGTGTCATCGTGCGCGAAGCGGCCGTGCTGTGCGGCGCGCCATGGTTTGAAGGCATCATGAAAAGCCTGGACCGCAGCATCGACATTGCCTGGCATTATGCCGAAGGCGACATGATGGCGGCCGACAGCGTTGTCTGCACGATTGAAGCGCCGGCGCGCGCCTTGCTCACGGCCGAGCGCAGCGCCCTCAATTTCCTGCAACTGCTATCCGCCGTGGCCACGGCCACGCGCCAGTATGTGGACGTGGTGGCCGGCACCAGGGCGTCCATTTTAGATACGCGCAAGACCTTGCCCGGCCTGCGCCTGGCGCAAAAGTACGCGGTACGCGTCGGTGGCGGCAAGAACCAGCGCCTGGCCCTGTACGACGGCATCCTGATCAAGGAAAACCATATCGCGGCCGCCGGCGGTGTCAGCCAGGCCCTGGAAAACGCGCGCAACCTCGACGCGGGCGTGCCCGTGCAGATCGAAGTGGAAACCCTGGCGCAATTGCAGGAAGCGCTCGACGCGGGCGCCGTCTCCGTCTTGCTCGATAACTTCAGCAA
>NZ_NRDQ01000012.1 GCF_002878455.1 Janthinobacterium sp. AD80 | reverse complement strand
GCTGCACCACGCCAGCGCCACGGCGCACGCGGTGGGCCGCGAGCTGCTGCAGGACGCGCCGGCGCACGCATTGACGGCGCTGTCCGCCACTCTCGGCAAGCTGGCCAACTGAGCCAGCCTGCGCACCGCCGGCCTTACACCAGCGCCAGCTTGCGCAAACGCCGCGTCGACTGCCAGTGCTCCACGCCCGCCTCGGCGCGGATGGCGGCGCAGCCGGCCAGCACCCTGGCGATAGCCGCCTCGTCGAGCGCCGCATTCAGGGTCAGGCGCACCAGCGCGCGGTTTTTCGCCGTCGCCGGGGCGCAAAACATGGCGCCATAAATGCCCTGCCGCTCCAGCGCCTGGCGCAGGGCCAGGGTGGCCGGTTCGCCGCCCGCCTCCAGCGCCACGATCTGCTCCGTGCCATCGCTGACGTTGTAGCCCAGCTCGCGCAAGCCTTCGCGCACCTGCAGCGTGTGCCGCCGCAAGGCGGCGCGGCGCCCATCGGCGGCCATGATGAAGTCGAGTGCCGCGCCCAGCCAGGCCAGCTCATGCGCCAGCAGGCAGGAACTGAAGATGGCGGGGCGCGATTCGGACAAGAAATATCCCTTGAAGCGGCTGGAGCAGCTGATGAAGCCGGCCCGCCCCGCGAACGCCTTGGCCAGCGACGCCGTGCGGAAATGCACGCGGTGGCCCAGGCCCCACTCTTCCACCAGACCCGCGCCTTGCGGACCATGCGTGCCCAGCGAATGCGACTCGTCGACCACCACCACGCAATCGCTGCGCTCGGCGATCTCCAGCAGTTCCAGCAGCGGCGCCAGACTGCCGTTGGTGCTGTACAGGGCATCGACGACGATCACCCCGCGGCCATGCCTGGCCACCTGCCGCCGCAAGTGCGCCATGTCGTTGTGCAAGAAGGGCACGGCCTGGGCCTGGGCCGACAGCACGCCCTCCCACAGTGACGCATGGGCCTGCATATCGAGGTAGACGGGAATGCCGGGGCCGGCGATGCACTGGAGCAGTCCCACATTGGCCGCCATGCCCGACTGCGCCAGGATGCCATCCTCGCAGCCCATGTAGCGGGCCAGCCGGCTTTCCAGCCGGTGCTGCTCGCTGCCTTCCTGCAAATACACGGCCGACATCAGCATGCCGCCCGCGTTCGCCTGCAGCGATGCCACCTGGGCCGCCACCAGGGCAGGCTCGGCGGCGATGGACAGGTAGTCGTTGCCCGCCAAAAAAATGGCGTGCGCCGGTGTGGGCTGCCAGGCATGCGGGTGCTGTCCACCGAGTAACTGTTCGATGCGCGTGACGTGATGCGCATCCATGCGCCGCGCGATGTAGTCGGGCAGGCAGTGTTCGGCGCGGACAAAGGATGGGGTTTGAAGGGTGTTGGCAATGGTCATGTGATTTATCCTAGGGAAATGTTTGTTGCAAATTAAAGCCTTGACCGTGTTGCGAACCCGTCCATTGACGTATATCAAGCTCAGGCCAGTTAGCCGTTCAACCAGGAAAAATTACGCGATGATGACGTTCTGGAGAGCATCAAGGCAGAGTCATGACGCAGCAATGGCAAGGACGATGGACACACTGGCGGCAACGCGTGCGCCAGACGCTGGTCCATACGCTGCTGCATGAAAGAGTGCCGCATGCAAACCTGGCCAGCCGGGTCGCCATGCTGGCCGCCGTGGGCACCGTGGCGATGCCGCTGTACTACTTGCTGTGGCAATTCTTTTTTCCCCAGGCATATGAAAACCTGACCTTGCGCCTGACGGGCGTGGGCATCTGCGTGGCCGGCCTGTTTGCGCGCCGCTTCTCGGCCCGCTGGCTGTCGCGCTACCTGCTGTTCGCGCTCAGCTACATCCTGCCGTTTTTCTTTACCTTCATGTTTGTGATGAACCATGCATCGTCCATCTGGAGCGAATCGCTGCTGATCGGCCTGGTGGTGCTGTTCCATTTTGAGACGAAGCTCGCTTGCCGCGCCTACCTGATCGGCACCAGTGCCGCCTGCGTGGACGTCATCCTGCAAGGGGAAGGCGGCTTCCTGCTGCGGCGCGAAGTGCTGCAGCAACTGCCCGTGCACTGGTTCACCATCGCCGCGCTCTCCGTCGTGAAGGTGGGCGGCAAGGTGCTGGAACGGGAACGCCTGGCGGGCCTGGCGGCCGGGCTCGGTTCCGTGGCACACGAACTGCGCACCCCGCTCACCAGCGTGGAAGCGAACGTGCGCGGCATGCGCCGCTTGATGCCGCAGCTGGCCGGCGATACCGGGGCCATGCCGCCCATCGAGGAAGCGCTGTCGCGCATCCAGTTCGAGGTACGCCACATGCAGCACATGATCGATCTGTTCCTGCTGAGTGCCAGCGCCGTCAACCGCAACCTGGAACCGCGCCAGGCGCTGTCGATGCTGGCCATGGTGCATTCCGTGCTCAAGCGCTATCCGTTTACCGGCAACAAGCAGCGCGCCAGCGTCACGGTGGACGTGCGCGCCGACTTCCAGTTCGCGGGACAGGACGAGCTGTGCGTGGTGATCCTGCTCAATTTGCTGAGAAATGCACTGAAAGCCGTGCAGCGGGCCGGCAAGGGCCGCGTGCGCATCATCATCGACGGCGCCCGTCCGGTGCCCAGGCTGCTGTTCATCGACACGGGCTGCGGCATCGCGCCGAACCGCCTGCCGCTGATCTTCGAGCGCTTTTATTCGTATCCGGTGCACAACGGCAGCGGCATCGGCCTGGCCCTGTGCCGGCAAATCGCCCACGCCTGGCAGGCGCGCATCCGCTGCGTCTCGCGCGAGCATGCGTATGCGATTTTCATCCTGGAATTCCCCCAGCCCGTGCCTGCCCGCTTCCAACCCACTTCCTAGCAAGGTGACGCATGCAACTGCCCGTCTACACCCATCCGACCCTCACCGTGCTGATCGATGACAGCGATTCCTTCCTGAAAAGCATGGCGTTCCAGCTCGACCCCGCGCTGGCGCGCAAGACCTTTCATGACACCAGCACGGCCCTGCGCTGGCTGCAGCAGGCGGGCCAGCGCGAAGCCATGCCCCTGCACGTGAATTTCGACCTGCAAAACATGGCGCCCAACGATTGCAATGTCGCCATCGACATCGAACGCATCTGGCGCATCAGCGCGCAGGCGCAGCGCTTCGCCGTGCCATCCGTGCTGGTGGTCGATTATTCGATGCCGCAGATGAATGGGCTGGAGTTTTGCCAGGCCGTCCGCGACTTGCCTTGCAAGAAGATTTTATTTACGGGGGCGGCCGATGAAAAGATGGCCGTGACGGCCTTCAACCGGGGCTTGATCGACCGCTATATCAAGAAGAGCGATGACGATGCGCTCGATATCCTGGAGCAGGAAATCATCAGCCTGCAGCGTGAATTTTTCCTGCAGAAAACAGACACCGTGCGCGACCTGCTGCTGCTGCACGACTACAGTTTCCTGCAAGACGAAGCGCTGGCCGCCGTCGTCCATGAACTGTGCCAGCGCCACGGCTTTGTCGAGTTCTACATTTTCCCCAATCCCAGCGGCATCCTGTTCTTCACGCGCGAGGGCCAGGCCCGGCTGATGATCGTCGAGACGGAACGCAGCCTGCATACGCAGTACGAAATGGCGCGCGACAGCGACGCGCCCGAATCCCTGCTGCATGCCCTGCTGGAAATGCGCGTGATTCCCTACTTTTCCGATGCCGACAGCGATGGCATGTATGCGGCGCACATCGGCGAAAACTGGTTCCGCTATTGCGCCGCGCCAACGGTGTGCCAGGGCCGCATCACGTATTTCTGGGCCCTGTTCGACGTGCCGCCGCACCAGCTGGGGCAGCCGGTCATGTCCTACGCGCAGTTTTTACGCGCGCAGGCGGGCGACAGCGTTCAGGTTTAGCCTTCGCGCAAGGTCTGCAGCGGAGGATGTTTCAGCACATTGCGCAAGCCCAGCCAGCCACCGGCGATCGCGCACAGGGCGCCGGCCAGCAAGCCAAAGGCCCACACGCCGGGCGCGAAACTCCAGGCGAACTTGAACTGGTACGTGGCCAGGGCCCAGCCCATGGCCGCCGCCCCCGTCGCCGCCAGCAAGCCGGCCAGCGCGCCGACGAGCGAGAACTCGATCAGC
>NZ_NRDQ01000119.1 GCF_002878455.1 Janthinobacterium sp. AD80 | reverse complement strand
ATGGCGGCCGGCCTGTTCGGCGCGGCCGGCATGGGCGCGCACAGCGCCATCAGCCGGTTGCTGCTGGCGCACCTGGCGCCCACGTCCATGATGACGGGCAATGTCACGCAAGTCGTCATCGACACGGTCGACGTGCTGCGCGGCGCGGCCGACGGCGCCACGCGCGAGCGCTGCGTGAAGTTCTTCTGGCCCTTGCTGGGCTTTGCCGCGGGCGCCATCCTCGCCGCCTTTGCCTATCTGGCCGTCGGTTTCGCCGCGCTGGCCGTGCCGCTGGCGATTTTGCTGGTACTGATCGCGCTGGAACCGGCGCGCCTGCCAGCCTAGATCTTCGCGACAATGGCCGGTTCGTACACGGCCAGGAATTCCGGTGGCAGGCGGCGTGCGCGACCGCTGCTCAATTCGATGCAGATCAATTCCCAGCGCCCGCGCACGACGGTGGCGCCGTCGCTGTCGCGGACCAGCTGGAAGCGCCGCTCCATGCTGGAGCGGCCGTCGCTGGCGCACAGCCAGGTGGCCAGGGTGAGCGCCTCGCCGGCCCGGGTGGCCAGCAGGTAGTCGTACTCGCCGCGGCGTATCGCCATGGCCCGGTCCAGGCGCCGGTAGTCATCCAGGTCCAGTCCCAGGGTCGCCGAATGGTGCCAGGCGATATGCTCGCACCAGCGCACATACACGGCGTTGTTCGTATGCTGCAAGCCGTCGATGTCACCCGGCTCGGGCGTGACGGGCAGGGTGCAGGCGTGTGGATAATCCCAGTTCAATTGGCGTCCTTTCGGTAGACAAGCGGCAGATTGTACGTGCTGGCGGCCATTCCTGCCGCGGCCGCACTGCTGGCAAAACACTGTTTTTCCTCTTGATGTATGATGCATCATAAATTAAAGATCCCACGCCGCGCATGAATACTCCATTCGAAAGCCTCTCGCACGTCAACCTGGGCAAGTCCGTGTATGCCATGCTGCGCGAGGCGCTGGCGGCAGGGCGCTTCAGGCCCAACGACCGCTTGCGCATCCGCGAACTGGCGCTGCAGCTGGGCACCAGCGTCACGCCCGTGCGCGACGCCATGCTGCAGCTGGTGCAGGAAGAAGCGCTGGTGCTGCGCTCTCCGCGCGACTTCCGCGTGCCCGTGCTGAGCGTGGCGCGCTACCTGGAAATCCGCGCGCTGCGCGTGGAACTGGAAGGCCTGGGCGCGGCGGAGGCGGCGCAGCGCATCGATGCTGCCACCCTGGCGGACCTGGAACGGCTGCTGCAGGCCAACGAAGACGCCATCGCCCGGCACGACCTGGCGGCCGCCCTGCAGTGCAACCAGGCGTTTCACCTGGGCCTGGCGCAGGCGGCCGGCATGCCGACATTAAAGCGCTTCGTCGACCATCTGTGGATGCAGACGGCGCCCCTGATCGCCGCCGGCTATGCGGCCTTTACGCCCGACATGCGCGTGGGGCACCACCGCGAAATCATCAGCGCGCTGCGCCAGCGCGACAGCGCCGCGGCCCGCCGCGCGATCGAACAGGACATTCTCGACGGCGGGGCGCAGATGCTGGCGTATGTGATGCGCCTGGAGCGCGTGCATGCCGGCGCGGTTGAGCAAGACATGGACGAACAGGACATGGACGAACAGGACAAGGAACAATATGAGCAATCACTGTAGCAAGGACAGCGGCGCAAACATCGCCGAACAGAAAACCGCCATCGTCACGGGCGCCAGCCGTGGCATCGGCCACGCCGTGGCCGAGCGCTTCCGCAGCCTGGGCTGGCGGGTCATCACCGTGTCGCGCAGCCCGATTCCGGGCGGCTGCCCGCGCAGCCAGGAGCACAACACGCACTTTTGCATGGATCTGTCGGACCTGAGCCAGATCGGCCAGATGGTCGACATGCTGCGCCCCATGCTGGGCGAGGGCAAGCTGCACGCGCTGGTGAACAATGCGGGCGTGTCGCCGAAGGGGCCGGGCGGCTCACGCGTCAATTCGCTTACCACCGACATGCAGACCTGGCAGGAAATGTACAACACGAATTTCTTCGCGCCGCTGGCGCTGACGCGCGGCTTCGCGCAGGAATTGTCGAACGCCGGCGGCTCCGTGGTGAACCTGTGCTCGATCGCCGGCTACCGCGTGCATCCGTTCGCCGGCTCCGCCTACGCCAGCTCGAAGGCGGCGCTGGCCTCGCTGACGCGTGAAATGGCCAACGACATGGCGCCCATGAATGTGCGCGTCAACGCCATCGCGCCGGGCGAGATCGACACGGCGATCCTGTCGCCGGGCACCTCGCACATCGTCGACACGCAAATCCCGTTGCGCCGCCTGGGCACGACGGCCGAAGTGGCGGACCTGGTGGAGTTCCTGTGCAGCGAGCGCGCCTCGTACATCACGGGCGCGGAAATTCCCATCGACGGCGGCCAGCGCATTTAAGCGCATCGAACAAGGAGCATCGCCATGACGCGACATATCGGTATCGTCGGCTGTTCGGCCGAAGGCGCGGCGCTGTGCTACCGCACCATCTGCGAGGAGGGCGCACATGCGTTGGGGCCGTACGCGCATCCTGAAGTGTCGATGCACACGCCGTCGCTGGCGCGCTATGTGGCTTGCCTGAACGCGGGCGACCTGGCCGGCGTAGCCGAACTGATGCTGGCCTCGGCGCACAAGCTGGCGGCGGCGGGCGCCGATTTCCTGATCTGCCCCGACAACACCATCCACCAGGCGTTTGAGCTGGTGGCGCCCCGTTCGCCGCTGCCGTGGCTGCATATCGCCGACGTTGTGGCCAGCGAGGCGCAAGCGCGCGGCTTCCAGCGCGTGGGCTTGACGGGCACGCGCTGGCTGGTCGACAGCGCCGTGTATCCGGACATGCTGGCCGCGCGCGGCATCGCCTGCGTGCGCCCTGGCGAAAACGAACGCGGCGACATCGACCGCATCATCATGCAAGAGCTGGTGCCGGGCGTGGTCAAGCCGGACAGCGTCCAGCGCTTCCAGGCCATCATCGCCGGCTTGCGCGAGCAGGGCTGCGATGCCGTGATCCTGGGCTGCACGGAAATCCCCCTGATCATTAGCGACGCCAATTCGCCGCTGCCGCCCCTTGATTCCACGCGCCTGCTGGCGCGCGCGGCCCTGCGCAAGGCGCTGTCCGCCTAGCTGTATCCTGGCTGGATAGCCGCGCCTGCAATCTCAGTGCGCGTCCAGCTGCATCTGCAGCGCCGCCACTACCAGCGCGTGGTCGTCGGCCTGCGCCAGGCCGGAAACCGTGACGGTGCCGACCAGGCCCACGCCACGGATCAGCAGGGGAAAGGCGCCGCCGTGGCCCGCGTACTCGATGTCGTCGAGGTATTTGACGTCTTCGAAGGTGCTGCCCCGGCTCTTGTAGGAAATGCCCATGTAATAGGAGCTGCGGCAAAAGCGCTGCACCGTGTTGTTCTTGCGGCGTATCCAGTCCGCCTGGTCCGCCGTGGCGCCCGTCATGGCGTGGTGGAACAGCACCTGGCCGTTGCGCGTGATGTTGACGGTGACGGCTTTGCCGCGCTTACGTACTTCCTCGACGATCCACAGGCCGACGGCCAGCGCGGTATCGTTGTCGAAGCGGTCGAACTGCAGGGATTCTTCCTGCTGTGCCAGGGTGTGCAGCAAATCGGCGTAGTGATCCATGTGAATAAAAGGCAGGAGTGGCTGGAAGCGCTACTGTAGCGCACCGGCGCGGCTGCGCGCGCGCTTTTTGCGCGGCGCCGCGTAAAATACGCGGCATGAACCTGTCCCTGTTTGCCGATGAAGAGCAGGCGCCAGCCGCTCCCGCGCCGCTGGTGCCCGGCACGAGCGCATCGATGCTGCTGCGCGGTTTCGCGCTGCCGTATGTGGCCGGGCTGCTGCCGGCGCTGGACGCCATCGCGCACGCCGCGCCCTTGCGCCACATGCTGACGCCAGGCGGCTTGCCGATGTCGGTGGCCATGAGCAGCTGCGGGCTGCTCGGCTGGGTGACGGACCGGCGCGGCTACCGCTATGCGGCGCTCGATCCCGCCAGCGGCCAGCCCTGGCCGCCGATGCCTGCCGTCTTCCTGCGCCTGGCGCAGGAGGCGGCGCTGGCCGCCGGCTACGCGCATTTCAACCCTGATGCCTGCCTGGTCAACCGCTATGCGCCCGGTGCGCGCATGGCCCTGCACCAGGACCGCGACGAACGCGATTTCACCGCCCCCATCGTTTCCGTTTCGCTGGGTTTGCCCGCCACCTTTTTATTCGGCGGCGCCGCGCGGGCCGACAAGGCAGCGCGCATTCCACTGCTGCACGGCGACGTGGTGGTGTGGGGTGGCGTGGACCGCCTGCGCTTTCACGGCGTGGCGCCGCTGAAGGAGGGCG
The DNA here is from genome assembly GCF_002878455.1 of Janthinobacterium sp. AD80. GTDB lineage: Bacteria > Pseudomonadota > Gammaproteobacteria > Burkholderiales > Burkholderiaceae_D > Janthinobacterium. The sequence continues at coordinate 14,248 of NZ_NRDQ01000119.1, read as the reverse complement.
AGCACGCGCTGCTGGGCGCGCAGCGCATCAATCTGACTTTTCGCAAGGCTTCCTGAGGCCACCTGCAAAACCTGCTGCGTGTCGGCATGGGCAGCCTGCGACGCGCACCGGCTCGGCGGCCCCGTACTGTTCCTACGGTTGCGCTTCCAGGCCAGCGCTTCCTTCCGCTCGCTACGGTGTTGTCAGGTGCTGGCCGTCAGAGCGCAGGTGTTTTATTCGCCTGCACATGGCCGGCTGCACGCCACGGCGTTCCCGCTTGCAGCACATATTGCGCGTAGACGTAGCGCCAGGGGATGGCCAGGTACACCAGCACCACCAGCGAGCATTCAAACGCCGTGGCCGTGGTGGCGGGATCTGCCTGGCCATTGAGCCACTGCGGCAGCGGCACCAGCAGCAGCCAGATGGTTTTCCACAGTGCTTCCCACAGCAGCACGGGCAGCATCTGCAGCGGATAGCGCACGCCCAGCAAACACAGTAGCGAGAACGCGGCCAGCATGCAGTTGACGGTGCCTTGTGCCAATCCCCATGGCTGATGCGGCATGATGATGCCGGGCCACAGCACGCTGCCCAATCCCAGGACGACCAGCAGATACATGGCGCGCAGCGCATACAGACGGATGGTCGAAACGGTGTTCATGGTCATGGCTCCCGGGTTGAGGTGGCAGGCAGGCGACGTTACTCGACTTCCTTGAGGATTTTTTCCAGGCCGCCCATGCGCGTTTCGATGTGCGCCAGGGTGGCGCTCAGTGCGGCCAGTGCGGCGGCCGTTTGCGCCTGCGAGACGGCCAGTGACTGGGCCAGTTCCTGATAGGCGCTGTCCTGCGCCAGGCGCGCGCGGGCTTGCGCCACGCTGGACGCATACTTGAAAGCGTAGATGAGGACGGCGGCGGTGCAGGTGAAAAAGAACGCCGCGAAGAATGCATTTTCAGTCATGATGGTCTCGATTATTCAGGGTTGGGGGTAAGCGACGACACTGCCGCGGCAATGCTGGCTGGCGTGAGCAGCAGTTGAAACGCACTGGCTTCAAAGAAATTCAGGGCCTTGCCATCGTGCGACAGTTCCAGCTGGCTGGTGACCAGGCCCGCGTTTTCCAGTTTTTGCAGGTGCAAATGCAGCAGGGGACGGCTGATGCCCAGGTCGCGTGCCAGCTGGCTGATGTAGTTGCGTCCGCCACTGGCCAGCGCCGCGACGATGCGCAGCCGGTGCGGATTGTCGAGCGCCGCCAGCATGGCCAGCAGGCGGTCTCCCGTCGGTGATGTGTGTAAATCTGTCATGTGTCAACATTATCTGACACATGACAGCGAGTCAAGCGAAATATGCGCGCGGAAAAAGGGCCGGGGCCGGGGCCGTGCCTGCGGGCGGCTAGCGCGCCATCGCGTGCTCCAGCGCCTGGGCAAACGCGATATGGTTGCCGTCCGGGTCGGTCAGCATGATGGTGTGCACCTTTGCCGCCTTCGTCAGCGCGCCATGTGCCACGTTCAGCTGCTGCAAATGCGTGGCCAGCAGTTCGATATCGTCGACGGCCAGGGTCACGGAGCCGCCGCCGGCCCGCTCGGGCTGCTGGTACAGCTGCAGCCAGCCGCCCCGGTCAAACCTCCATTCGGCAACTTCCGGCATGGGCCGCGAGTCGGCTTCCTTGTCCAGCAGGCTGGCGTACCAGGCGCTCGCGGCGCGCAAGTCGCGCACGGCCAGGCTGGCGATGGCGTTCAAAATCGGCATGGTCTTGCTCCTTGGTCGAGGTTGAACCTTACGATAAGGCCAGGACGTGCGCCGTTTCCGTGCGGGCGCGCACCGTGGCATTTTTTACAGGCGGCTTAGGCTTAGATGCAAGGCACTTGCAAATATGGCTGGCTTTCTCCATCATATGCAATTCAATTGCATATTGAAGGTATTTCATGAAACGCGATCAGCACGCCACACCCTTGCCCGATGTTGCCTCCAGCGGCAATGCGGACAATCTCTTGCCCCTGGAATGGGTCGGCATGCAGGGCATCGCCTTGCCCTTGTGGCTGGAGGGAGGAGGCCAGGCGCAGCAGGTGCATGCCTGGGCCGACGTGCACGTGGACTTGCCCGACCCGCGCGTCAAGGGCATCCACATGTCGCGCCTGTATCTGCTGCTCGATGCGTTTGCCGCCGCCGGGCCGCTCGATGCCGGCGAGCTGGCGTCCCTGCTGCGCACGATGGTGGCCAGCCATGCCGATTGCGCCAGCACGCAGGCGCGCCTGGCGCTGTCTTTTTCCTTACTGCGACGCCAGCCGGCGCTGCTGACGGCCGGCCTGTCGGGCTGGAAATCCTATCCCGTGCGCCTGCAGGCCACGCTGTCGCCGCAAGGTTTTAGCTTGTCCCTGACCGTGGAAGTTGGCTATTCGTCGACGTGCCCGTGTTCGGCGGCGCTGGCGCGTCAACTGCTGGCCGACGGTTTTGCGGCGCAGTTCGGTCCGGGCGGCATCGATGGCGCGGCCGCCCGCGACTGGCTGCTGCAGCACGCGAGCCTGGCCACGCCGCACAGCCAGCGCAGCACGGCCAGCGTCACCGTGTCGCTCGATGAAACGGCGGAGCTTGATGTGTACACCCTGATCGACCTGGTCGAGGCCGCGCTGGCGACGCCGCTGCAGACGGCCGTGAAACGCGCGGACGAACAGGCCTTCGCGCGCCTGAATGGTGCTAATCTGATGTATGTGGAAGATGCAGCGCGGCGCGTGCAGGCGGCACTGGCGCGCCACTACGCGCAAGCGAGCGTTGCCGTGCGGCATATGGAAAGCCTGCATCCGCACGACGCCGTGGCACAGGCCGGCGATTTTGCCGGTGCCTTTTAGTCAAGCCCCTGGAGGAGAACAGCATGCCGGAAAAGAATGAGCGCGGTGCCGAAGAAGGCACGCTGGAGCTGGAACAGGAGCTGCAGCGCGAGCGGCGTGAACATGCGCTGATCGATGAGGAAAAGCTGGGCATGGATGAACTGGAAGAGGAGCGGCTCCGGCGCGATCTGGCGCATGAGTCTGCCGGCACGCCAGCGAAAAAATAGCCTTGTAAATTTGAAAACATTGCTGGCATCGGGACGCGCTGGCCGGTACAATTTCGCTTTGCCTAGCTATCGTCCCCGTACCAGGAGGCCCATGAAATTCAGCGTCGCTTTATTACAGTTTGCATTCGGCATTTCAGCCGGCACCTTGGCCGTCACTTCTGCCCAGGCCGCCACCATCTGCACCGCCATGGCCGATGCCAAGGCGGGTACTGTCCTGCTGCAGGAAGGTAACTGCTTCGACCGGGTGACGCCCGCGTCCACCTTCAAGATCGCTCTCAGCCTGATGGGCTATGACGCCGGCTTCCTCAAGGATCAGCACAAGCCGGTCTTGCCCTACCTCCAGGGGTATGTGGACTGGGGCGGCGAGGCCTGGCGCCAGGATACGGACCCGTCGCGCTGGATGCAGTATTCCGTTGTCTGGTATTCGCAGCAGATCACGCAGGCGCTGGGCGCCGAGCGCTTCCAGAAATACGCGAAGGCTTTGCGCTACGGAAACGCGGATGTGTCTGGCGACCCGGGCAAGGACAACAGCCTGGAACGTTCCTGGATCGCCTCATCGCTGAAGATTTCGCCGCTCGAGCAAGTGGGTTTCTTGCGCAAGCTGGTCAACGACCAGTTGCCCGTCAGCAAGCAGGCGATGGAACAGACGCGCCGCCTGACGCGCCTGGAAGACGTGGGCGGCTGGCAAGTGCATGGCAAGACAGGCGCGGCCTTTCCGCGCAAGGCCGATGGCAGCTTTGACGAGGAGCACGGCTACGGCTGGTTCGTGGGCTGGGCCAGCAAGGGCGAGCGCACCATCGTCTTCGCGCGCCTGGTGCAGGACGAACAGAAGGGCGAACAGTCGGCCGGCATCCGCACGCGTGCCGCCATGCTGAAGGAATTGCCGGCATTGCTGGAGCAGGCGCAGAAGTGAGCTCGAAAGCGGTGACGGCGACCTTTATCGCCACTGAAGGAGAGTACCTGGAAGCCATTATCGAGGTGGACGGCCAGCGGCTGCACGTGATGGACGAGTTCGATGGCTCGCAGCTGGCCGCCGGCACGCCATTCCAGGCGCAACTGTGGCCCATGGCCAGCGGCAGCGATGATTGGGATGCCATCTTCAGCGCCAATCCCGGTGCGGTAAAAGGCTTGCGCCGGCTCGATGGTTGGCGCTACCTGGCGCTGGGCCAGGTGATCAGCGTCGCTCCCGTCGTCTGCGACTGCGGCTTGCTGCTGGTGGAAGACGCTTTTTACACGCAGGACGCGCGCTGCGTGGGCGCGTATGTGGGCGTGACATTGGCGCGCCTCGATGCCTGCCGTGCCTGAGCAGGGGGGCCTTGCACTTTACAATGTCATGGCGGACACCAGCTGGTAGCCCAGCCTGATACCCAGGGCAAAGACGGCAAAGCCGCTGGCAGCAAGGAAAATGGCGTGCAGCTGCTGGCGTGCTGGCAGGGTAGGCATGGCGGCGTCCGGTAGTGAATGGGGTGATGGTGGAGCTGAGTATAGTCCATGCCTTTCAAGATTGGCAATAATCAGGGTGTCTTCCTTACTTACGCTTACTTACGCTTACTTATTTCCAGCCGGCCACATAGTCCGCCCTATATACTTGCTGAAACGGATCATCCGGCATCAGACAAGGTTACAGGCATGGCATCAGGCATGGAGCAGTTTCAGGAAAAAGCACGGCAGGCGCTGGCAGTGGCGCGCACGCAAACCGTTCGCGTAGCGGGCGTGGCGTGGACAAAAATGGTGGCGCTGTACCGGCGCGGCCATGCCCATTTGATGACCTTGCCGCCCGTGCGGCGCGCGCTGGTGCTGGGCCTGTGGTCATTCCTGGCCCTGCTGGCGCTGCTGGTTGCCTATATGCTGCTGCTGATCCCCTTGACGCCCAGCATCCACGACCTGCGCCAGGCGCGCGCCGCCGCGCCCAGCACCATGGTCAGCGCGGATGGCAAGGAACTGGTGCGCTTCGACCAGGGCTTGCAGGAGCGCGTCACCTTGCAGCAAATCTCGCCCAACGTCATCAGCGCGCTGATCTCGACGGAAGACCATCGTTTCTATGACCATCACGGCATCGATTTCACGCGCACGGCCGGCGCTATTTTGCATAGCGCGCGGGGCAATCCCCAGGGCGGCTCGACCATCACGCAGCAGCTGGCGCGCAATATGTTCCCCGAGGAAATCGGGCGTTCGCGCAATCTGAATCGCAAGCTGAAGGAACTCATCACGGCGCTGAAGATCGAAGCCACTTACAGCAAGACGGAAATCCTCGAAGCCTACCTGAACACGGTGCCTTTCCTGTACAACACCTACGGTATCGAAATGGCGGCCCGCACGTATTTCGACAAGCCGGCCTCGCGTCTCGATATCCTGGAAAGCGCCACCCTGGTGGGCATGCTCAAGGGTACGAATTACTACAACCCGGTGGGCAATCCCGAACGCTCGCTGCAGCGCCGCAATGTAGTGCTGGGGCAAATGCGCAAGCACGACGTCATCGACGAAGCCCGCTACAAGCAGCTGGTGAAGCGGCCGCTGCGCCTGCATTTCGAGCGCCAGAGCGAACGGGCGCAGTCGGACAGCCATTTCACGGCCTACGTGCGCAAGTGGCTGATCGACTGGGCCGACGAAAACGACTACAACCTGGAACGTGACGGCCTGGTCGTGCACACCACGCTGGACCACGATCTGCAGCAGGCGGCCGAGCGCGCCGTCGAGCGCCAGGCGAATGCATTGCAGGCCATTGCCGACGTGGAATGGAGCCGCGCCGGCGTGCCATCGTCCACTTCGACAGGCATGTATGCGGGCATGCAGGCGGGCAGCGTGGCGTTTGATTATTTCTGGAAATCGCACCCGGGCTTGCTCGACAGCTTCGTGCGCGAATCGGCCGACTACCGCAAGCTGACGGCGGCCGGCGGCACGCCCGATGAAGCGCTGGAAAAACTCAAGGGCGACCGCGCCTTCATGGCGGCCCTGCGCAAATCGAAAACGCGCCTGGAAGCGGGCTTTACGGCCATGGACCCGGCCACGGGCGCCGTGCGCGCCTGGGTGGGCAGCCGCGACTTTGCGCGCGAGCAATTCGACCACGTGGCGCAGGCCGCGCGCCAGCCCGGTTCCACCTTCAAGCCCATCGTGTATGGCGCGGCGCTGGAAAAGGGCCTGAGTCCCGACCACGTCTACCGCGATGCCGTGATGGATATCAAGGCGGCAGACGGCAGCAAATGGCGCCCGACGGACATGAGCGGCACCACGGGGCGCGACATGACCATGCGCGACGGCCTCGTGTACTCGAAAAACACCATCACGGCGCAAGTGATGCAGGACGTGGGCTTGCCGCCGATCATCAAGCTGGCGCGCGCGCTGGGCATCCGCGACAGCAAGCTGGAAAAAGTGCCGTCGCTGGCGCTGGGCACCAGCCCCGTCACTTTATTGGAAATGGTCAATGCCTATGCCAGCATCGCGGCGCAGGGCGAGGCGCGCATGCCCTTTGTCGTCACGCACATCACTGACCGCGAGGGCAAGATCATCGCCCGCTTCGGCGACGCCAAGCCGCAGCGCGCCATGAAAGCAGAGTCTGCCGCCACCCTGACGGACATGATGCGCGGCGTCATCGACCGGGGCACGGGCACGGCCATCCGCAGCCGTTTCGGTATCCGTTCCGACGTGGCCGGCAAGAGCGGCACGACGCAAAACAATGCGGACGGCTGGTTTATCCTGATGCATCCGGAATTGGTGGGCGGCGCCTGGGTGGGTTTCAACGATGCGCGCGTCACCATGCGCAGCAATTACTGGGGCCAGGGCGGGCACAACGCCGTGCTGGTGGTGGGCGACTTCTTCAAGACGGCGCTCGATACAGGCAAGATCGCGCGCGACGCCATCTTCCCCGGTGGCAAACCGCCAGCGCCGCTGCGCCATGTGGAACCGGTCGAGGAACCGCAGGATGAGCCGGTGGAAGAGCCGGGCGACCTGCTGCAGGAAGGCGCGCCGCCGGCGCCGCTGGCCATGCCGGCCGAAGCGGCCGATGGACAGGAAGCGCATGGCAAGGCGTGCCGGAGCCAGCCCCGACGCCGGCACCTGCGCCGGCGCCGCAACCCGCCCCAGCACCCGTGCCGCAAGGCTGACGGGCAGGGCCTGGCGCCTGTCCCGAATTGAACCGCTGAACCGTTGCATCGCGTCCTGCGCTGTGTTTATGGGCGCCGCGCGGCAGCCGCCATGGAGAGCATAGAACAATCATGAGTCCGATCAAACCCACGCTCAGACTAATACTCGGCGACCAGCTTAATCCCCGGCATCGTTGGTTGACCGACGTCGACGACGCCACCGTCTATGTCTTGATGGAAGTGCGGCAAGAAACCGATTATGTGCTGCATCACGCGCAAAAAATCCTGGCGATCTTTGCCGCCATGCGCGACCTGGCGCGCCAGCTGCGCCAGGCCGGGCACCGGGTGCACTATATCGCCATCGACGATGCCGAAAGCGCGCGGCCGATGCCGGAGAATATCGAAGCGCTGATCGCCCGCTACGACGCCGCCGCCTTCGAATACCAGGCGCCCGACGAATGGCGCCTGGATCAGCAGCTGTACCAGGCCGGGCGCCGCTCGGCCATCCCGTGGATGATGGTTGACAGCGAGCATTTCTACACGGCGCGCCACGAAGCGGCCGATATTTTCGCGGGCCGTAAGCAATGGCTGATGGAATTTTTCTACCGCCAGATGCGCGTCGCGCACCAGGTGCTGATGGCAGACGCGAAGCAGCCCGTCGGCGGACAGTGGAACTTCGACCACGACAACCGCAAACCCTGGCGCGGCACGCCCGCCGAGCCGCAGGATGCGCGTACCCTGCATGACCATTCCGCGCTATGGCAATCCATCGTCGCTGCTGGCGTGAAGAGCTTTGGCGCGCCCCAGGCCGACCGGCTGGCCTGGGCATTGAACCGCGAGGAAGCGCTGCGCCAGCTCGACGCCTTCATCGAGCATGCGCTGCCGCATTTTGGCGACTTCCAGGATGCCATGAGCATCAAGGCCAGGCGCTTGTTCCATTCCCTGCTGTCGTTCGCGCTGAACGTGAAAATGCTCAATCCGCGCGAAGTCGTCACCCGGGCGCAGGTGGCCTACCATGCGGGCCATGCGCCGCTGGCCGCCGTGGAAGGCTTCACTCGCCAGATACTGGGCTGGCGCGAATACGTGCGCGGCGTTTACTGGGCCAACATGCCCGGGTATGCGGAAAAGAATTTCTTTGGCCACCAGCGTCCGCTGCCGGCATGGTTTTGGGACGGCAAGACGAAGATGCATTGTGTGTCAACGGCAATCACCCAGTCGCTGGAACAGGCGCATGCGCATCACATTCAGCGCTTGATGGTGATTGGCAATTTCGCACTGCTGGCCGGCCTCGATCCGGCCGAAGTGCATGGCTGGTACCTGGGCATTTATATCGACGCCTTCGAATGGGTGGAATTGCCCAACACCGTCGGCATGAGCCAGTTTGCCGATGGCGGCTTGCTGGCCACCAAGCCATATGTGTCCAGCGCCGCGTATATTGACCGCATGAGCGATTATTGCAAGGGCTGCCACTACGACAAAAAGGCGCGCATCGGCGAGCGCGCCTGCCCGTTCAACGCCCTGTACTGGGATTTTTTCCAGCGCAATGCAGACAAATTGGCGCGCAATCCCCGCATCGGCATGGCATATCGGCAACTGGAGAAGATGGACGAGGCGACAGTCGCGGCTTTCCGGCAGCAGGCCGCCACGATGCTGGCCAGGCTTGATTCCCTGTAATGCCGGTTCCTATGGCCCGTGACACGCTTGCACGGCATGCTACTTCAACGCCGCGTCACGCAGGAACACTTGCAGCACCGCAAGGCTGAGTACCTGGCTGATTATGGCGTTGATTGGTTTCGGAAATACCTCGGACTGCCGGATGTTCACGCTGGCAGTCCGGCTGGCGGCTGGCGGCAGCGGTTGCAGATTTCTTTATAAGAAACTGTAGCAGGGAAGGCCGGGAAAAGTGCCGGGTGGCACCCGCAGTCTGGCTACCATTTGGGCTCACGTGACCAGCGCAGCACCGTGGCAAGCCTGATTTTCACCGTATCTTCCTCCCCCGTTTCATGCTCCAGCCACAGGATGCCGTCTTCGATGCTGACCCAGGCATCGACGATTCGCGTGTCGAACGGCATCGCCGTGTCTTTGATATCGATCTTCATACGTCCAGACTCAACATTGAGCGACCTTAATACCCGCGTCGTTCGCTGCGTAAACTCGATGATGTATGAAGTGCTTGTTTTTTTGATCATCAGAAATGCTCACCAAAAATGCTTTGAATATTTTTTAATATTACTACATAAAAATTTTCCTAAGCGTACGCTGGAAAACATGTGAAAAGTTTCGTTGGAAAATTCTGATTTAAATACATTAAAATTCTCCTATGGAAAAAATATTTCTATGCTTATATTAAAATATTCAAAATAAATTATTTCCGAGGGAAAAAATAGTTTAATTTTTGATATGGCATTCATGCGCGTTCTGATACTTGATCTAAATCAATATATTTCTGTGTATTAATTTAGCGATGGATTCTTGCTGCTAGGATATGGGGCAACGTTGGCCTGAGTGAGTCATCCATGCATATTGGAAATGAAAATTTCTTTATGGAAAATTCTTGTGCGCATGCTCTACAGGCATTTAATGTATTGCGTAAAAGATATCGCACGCGGCTAAGAAATTTGATTTGTCATCATATTCAGCGCGAGGAAGATATTGATGACATGCTTCAGATTGTATTTCTTAACGGTTTTCAATGTTTTAAAAGAGGTCGCAGGCATTTCATGTTTTATCCGACCTGATATTCAATGGCCATGAATGGCATAAAAAACCATTATGGCAGTGCCAGAGAAATGCAATCGGATTTCCTTGATTTGTTTGATGGCATGGATTATTCCAGTGATGCATTGAACATGTTTCATGAAGATAGTCCGGAACAGATATGTAGTGCAATGGAAACCGGAATGGAAGTTATTCGCTTGATGGCGAATTTGCCGCCTCCCTTGAAAAATGCACTGTTGTTGCGTGAGGAGGAAGGCATGCGTTATGACGAGATTGCGGCAAGGATGGAATGCCCCGTGGGAACAGTGCGAAGCCGTATCCACAGAGTCAGAGCAGAGATACGCAAGCTACTGGAAAAGGATCAATGAATGCGGCCTGCCGAATTGCGGTAGCCCGAAGCGGGAGCATATGGTGCTTGCCCCACATTTGACTTGAATTTACATGGTAAATAAAAATGACATCGGTGGCATGGTACAGGTGGAACTTGGTCATCCCAGGCGGATCGATGCGTTGACCGCGCAAAAAATAGATGTGGCGATTATTTTCCAGGAAATGCTTGGTACCGCTGTGGCAGCAAAATATTTGCAAACAAATGGCGTGGTGCTCGCTGTCGCATTGCGCGTGTTGGTACACGCGCGCAGAAAAGAGCCGTCGCCGCCAAAAATGATCGGCATCGAATCAGGATCTGCCAATTGCCAGCTTTCCAGCCGGGCCGAAGCAGGCGATGAACCCCGCTTAAAACACAGGCATAAGCTGCTGTGCCTGGAGATAGACTGGCATTGGCTCTTGCAGGCATGCGGGCGTTTCCCCTGAAAAAGCCCGACCGGACGTCAGAGCGTATTGCGCCTCAATCCCGCTTCCCGCACGAACACCTGCAGCGCCGCCAGGGTCTGCTGGTGCAGCGTTTTCAGTTCCTCCCTCAGCGCCGGTGTAATGGTGAGGCTGCCATCGGCTTGCCGGTGCAGTGGCAGGCCCAGCGCTTGCGCCATTTCCACCGGGTAGTTCGTGAAGTTGCCGTAGGGCCGCTTGCCGTCGACGGACGGCGTGGGCCAGTAGCCTTCGGCCAGGTATTCTTCGGCCGCGCCCATGCCCAGCATGTCCAGCGGCAGCCACGACTGCTGGCGCAGCAGTTTCACATGCCGCGTGGTCAACGTGAACGGCGTCTTGCCATTGGCGTAGCTGCCCGGTTTCAGATTTGCCATCTGCACGAAATGCGGCAGCAGCTGCGCCGCTTCCATCAGGCGCTGGGCGGCCAGCGCCGCGTCCTTGCTGTCGATGGCCTGCATGGCCAGCGCCAGGGTGTCGCCCTTGCCCAGCGGGTAGGCGGGATTGAGCATGGGCGCGCCGTTTTCCACGGGCGACCAGCCAATATTGAAACGCCGTATCAGCGCCAGGTGGTGCACGTTCAGCACTGTGGGCAGCGGTGCATCGAGCGTGGCCAGGATGCGCCGACGCACGGCGCCGGGCAGGGAACGCTCGGCCGCGCACACCAGCATGGGCGAGCACAGCACCGTGCCCAGCAGGCGCAGCAGGTGGCGGCGCACGGGATGGAGCAGGCCCGTCATCACGGCGCCGTCAAGTCCTGGCGCTGGAACTCGATGCGGTTTTTCTCGTAGTCCCACTTGTCATGGGGGCCGAAGACGCGCCGGTTTTCCTTGCTGTTGGCATTCGACACTTCGCGTTTCATGCGCCGCACCAGCGCCGCATCCGTGAGCGGCGTCGTGGTGGCGCTGAAGACGTCATGGCGCACGCTGGCCTTGGCATCGGCGCCGCGTGAAATGATGGTGAGCTTGCGCGAGGCCGGATCGAAATACAGGCGCATGGCAAAGGTATTCATATCCTGCAGGTACAGGCCGTCGTCGCGCTGCTGGGCATAGAAATAATCGCCGCAGACGGCTTTCGGTTCGCGCTTCCACTCGCACGACAGGACGATCAGCAGGTGCCTGTCGTCGAGCGGCTGGATGGAAATACGCCCCTTGGAATAGCCCCAGCTGCTGGCCGGCACGGTCGCCGACGAGGCAAGGTTGTAGTCGCCCACCAATGTGGACATCGGCACTTGGGCCAAGGCGCCCGTGCAGAAAATCAAGGCGGCAGCCGCAATGGCGCCGCGCAGCGTGGAAAAGGGTGTCATGATGGCCATTAAAAAAAAGTTGCCATATTATAAGTGGCAACTTTCTTTGGGGAACGCGCGATTGAACGCGCCCGTGGCCGTTACTTCAGCTTGCTCAATTCCGCCACCTCGACCTTGACGACCTTGCCGTCCGTGGCCGCTAGCAGCGCGTGGAAGTGGGGCGTCGTTTCATGCGCCCTCAAGGCGGCCACGTCGGTCCATTCTTCCAGCATGATGAAGCGCGTGGGAATTTTGTTGTCGACATGCAATTCGTAGCGCAGGCAGGCGCTTTCCGCGCGGCTGGGCGGCACGACGGCTTCGAAGGCGGCGCGCACGGCGTCGACATGTTCAGCTTGGGCATCGATGGTGGCGACGACGATCAGGGTCATGGTGGTCCTTGTGAAGTAGTGGGGCGGGTGCAGCTTAGCGCAGTTTGCCCTTTCTTGCCGGCCAGTCACAGTCTGGCTGGGCCGAAACACTTTCTGTCCCAGCCAGAAAATCCGCCGCCGCCTTATTTCGCCTGTCTCGCTTATGCCGCCTGCAATGCGCCGATCTGTGCAAACGCGGCGTTCAAGGCCTGGGCCCTGGCTTCGTCGCTGACCTTCACGCCTTCGGCGCGCACGATCTCGATCTGCGTGATGCCGAGGAAACCGAGGAAACTGCGCAGATGGCTTTCCTGGTGCTCGAGCGCGGCCATCGGCGTGTCGGCGCCATAGTAGCCGCCGCGCGTCGAGGCGATGATCACGCGCTTAGCGCCCAGCAAGCCTTGCGGCCCGTTGGCCCCATATGCAAACGTCTTGCCCGGCACGGCCAGCGCGTCGAGCCAGGATTTGAGCTGGCTGGGGATGGCGAAGTTGTACATGGGCGCGCCGATGACGATGACGTCGGCGGCCAGCACTTGCTCCAGTGCCGCGCCCAGCGCGGCGCTATCGGCATCGCCGGGCGCGGCCGTGAATTGCGGCAGCGGCTGCACGGCCAGGTCGCGGTAGTGGACGCTGGCGCCCGGCGCGGCCGCCTCCAGGCGGGCGGCGATGGCGGCGGTCAATTGGCGGCTGATGGAGTGTTCGCCGAGTATGCTTGAATCAATGTGCAGGATGTTCATGGGGCCTTCTTGGGTGATATGATCGGGTGGTATGTTTTTGTAACCGAGTTAAATATAGTGACTATCAAATGAACGCACAAGAAGGCACTTTTTCGACACTGGGGCACACGGATGTGACCATGGACGACATGGCCGCGCGCGGGGCCGAGCTGGAACGGCGCATGCGCGACCAGGGCGGCCATGCGGGCGTGGCGGACTCGTGCCGCCCGATCACGGACATCCTCACGCGCGTGGGCGACAAATGGAGCGTGATGGTGGTGATGTTGCTTGGCAACGGCACCAAGCGTTTCAACGAGATGCGCCGCGTGATCGGCGGCATTTCTCAGCGCATGCTGACCTTGACCCTGCGCGGCCTGGAGCGCGACGGTCTCGTCACGCGCACCGTGTTTCCCACCGTGCCGCCGCGCGTCGACTATGCGCTGACGGACCTGGGGCGCTCCCTGCTGATCCCCATCAGCGCGCTGGGCGTCTGGGCGTATGGCCACCGCGACGCCATCGATGCGGCGCGGCAGGCGTTTGATGCCAGGGCCGATGCGGGTGCAGGGCCGGATACTTAAGATAGTTCGATGACGGCCAGCATGTCGTTGCCATCTGCATCCATGCCTTTTTCCACGAAGCCCATGCTGGCATAGAATTCTTTGGCGTTGGCATTGCCTGGCTTGTAGCAAATCTCGATGCTGCGCGCGTCCGGCCGGGCGCGGATTTCCGCCAGCGCCAGGCCGAGCGCGGCCCGGCCAAGGCCTTGTCCCTGGCGCCGGTGATCGACCATGAAGCGCCAGATCTGGTAGTAGCCGGGCGGGTCTTCCTCGTCGGGCGAGACGAACATCAGGAAACCGATCACGTCCTCATCGCAATACACGGCGCGCGTATGCATGGTGGCGGGGTGGAAGCTGGCCTGCGCCATGGAGTAATCGTTGCTGGCCAGATAGTCGCGCTGCTCAGGCAGCAGCGGCAGTTCGCTGACGATGTCGAAATTGTCGGCCGTGACGGCGCGCAGGCTGATGCTCATAGTCGCAGGCAATAAAAGCAGGGCCTGGCAGTATGCGCAAGACTTAAGCAATTGGCAAGGCTATTTCACCGCGTGCGCCAGACAGCGGTGGAGTGATGAGGGCGTGGCGGCCGTGGCGGGCCGCCATCGGCATTTACCGGGCCGCCACCGCTTCAGTTTCCGCCTGCGGCCCCTGCCAGCCGCCGCCGAGCGCCCGGTAAGTGGCCAC
>NZ_NRDQ01000118.1 GCF_002878455.1 Janthinobacterium sp. AD80 | reverse complement strand
GCCTCGGCTACGAGCGCGGCCTCCGCCGCGACGGACGCCGCGCGTTCGGGCGCATCGACCAAGGCCTCGGCCGCCACCGATGCACCGCAGCGCCTGATTCCCCAGGCGCGCAAGGCGAAGCCGGCAGCCGAGCAAGCCAAGCCGGCGCAGTAAGCACGTGCTTCCCTGGGGCCGCCGCGACATCACTGTTGCTGCGGCCCCACGCTTCCCCTGCGGCACGGCGGCATGCTTGACCTGGCGCGCACCTGCATGGCTTAATCGCCGCTTCGATAGCCACTGCCGCGCCCATGAAAAATTCCCTTAGCAGTCTGCGCTTGTCATTCGTCCTGCTCGCTGGCGCCGGCATCAGCCATGCGCCAGCCCAGGGGCAGCCAGGCAGAAGCCTGCAATTGTCGGCGGGCATGCATCTGATCCAGGCGGAAGTGGCCGCCACGGAAGCGCAGCGTGAACAGGGTTTGATGTACCGCGAAAAGATGCCTGCGAACGCGGGCATGCTGTTTGTGTTCGGCGTACCCGCCACGCAATGCATGTGGATGAAGAATACGCCGCTACCGCTGTCCGTGGCGTTTATCGATGCCGGCGGCAAGATCGTCAATATCGAGGACATGCGGCCGCACACGCTCGACAGCCATTGTTCAAGCAAAACCATTCCCGTGCGCTATGCGCTGGAAATGCACCTGGGCTGGTTCACGCAGCGCAACATCAAACCGGGCATGAGTATCGGCAACTTGCCAGCGCCGCGCTGAGGGCACGGCCGGCGGCCGGCCACGCGCGCGAACATAAAACGTCAGCACAAACGTATTCAAGAACGCGAAAAAACCCGCCAGAACGAATCTGCGGGTTTTTGCTTTTCAACCAGTGCCAGCGTACCGGCACAGGCAAGTCCACCGTGGTGGCTTGCCCGCTGGCGAATATTAAGCGGACAGTGCTTTCAAAGCAGCTGCCAGACGGCTCTTATGGCGAGCTGCCTTGTTTTTGTGGATGATCTTCTTGTCAGCGATACGGTCGATGGTCGACACGGATGCTTGGAAGATTGCAGCAGCAGCTGCCTTGTCGCCGCCCTGGATCGCTTTGCGAGCAGCTTTGATAGCCGTGCGCAAGGTCGAACGTTGGGACGAATTGTGTGCGTTTTGCTTAACTGCTTGACGAGCGCGTTTGCGCGCTTGTGCGGTATTTGCCATGGAATTTCCTAAAACAGGGTCAAAGTGCGTTTGCAAACATTAGTGTTTGCCAACCGGTGCGTTCTGTGCGTCTGCCGAACCATGTGTGCCAAACCAGTGCCTGTCAAACATTAGTGTCTGCGTAACAGAATTCTGTACAGCCTTCGATTATAGCGATATTTTCAAGCGGGGGCAAATCAAAAAACCGGATATCGTCCCCAAAACAGCTAAAAACGGGGCTGGCACGGGCGAATCAGCACCAATTGTTACCATATTTTAACCGTTTCCCGGTACCGCGCCCGGCTATAATCTGCCCCCATGAACTTGCTTAAAACCCTCGCCGCCATCTCCAGCATGACCATGCTGTCCCGTGTAACCGGTTTATTGCGTGAAAGCCTGTTCGCGCGCGCCTTTGGCGCCGGCGCCTACACGGACGCCTTCATTGTTGCCTTCCGCATTCCCAACCTGTTGCGCCGCTTGTTCGCCGAAGGCGCGTTCTCGCAAGCGTTCGTGCCGATCTTGTCGGAATACAAGAACCAGCATGGCCAGGAGGCCAGCAAGCAGCTGGCCGACCATGTGGCCACGACCCTGGTCTGGGCCACCCTGCTGGTGTCGGTCATCGGCATCCTGGGCGCGCCGTGGTTCGTGTATGTGATCGCCACCGGCCTGAACAAGGACCCGGGCGCCTTTGACGCGGCCGTGTGGATGACGCGGTTGATGTTCCCTTATATTACTTGCATGTCGTTCGTGGCCCTGGCCGGCGGCATTTTGAATACCTGGCGCGAATTCAAGATTCCCGCGTTCACGCCCGTGCTGCTGAATCTGTCGTTCATCGCCGCCTCGCTATTCCTCGCGCCCTACTTGAAGCAGCCGATCTACGCCATGGCGATTGCCGTGTTCGTCGGCGGCCTGCTGCAGGTAGCCATCCAGATCCCCGCGCTGATGAAGATCGGCATGCTGCCGCGCCTGTCGATCAACCCCGCCATCGGCCTGTCCGACGGCGGCGTGCGCCGCGTGCTGAAGAAGATGGGACCGGCCGTGTTTGCCGTCTCGGCCGCGCAGATCAGCCTGATGATCAACACCAGCATCGCTTCGCGCCTGGCCGAAGGCAGCATTTCCTGGCTGTCGTATGCGGACCGCCTGATGGAATTTCCCACCGCCATGCTGGGCGTGGCCCTGGGCACCATCTTGCTGCCCAGCCTGTCGAAGGCGAACGTGGATGGCGACAAGACGGAATATTCAGCCTTGCTGGACTGGGGCCTGCGCCTGACCTTCCTGCTGGCCCTGCCCGCCGCCGTCGGCATGGCAACCCTGGCCACGCCGCTGATCGCAACCCTATTCCATTACGGCAAGTTCACGGCCGAATCCGTGAGCATGTCGACGCAGCCGCTGGTGGCGTACAGCCTGGGCCTGATCGGCATCATCCTGGTGAAAACCCTGGCGCCCGCCTTCTATGCGCGCCAGGACATCCGCACCCCCGTGAAAATCGCCATTGGCGTACTGATCGCCACCCAGCTGATGAACTTGCTGTTCGTGCCCTACATCGCCGTGGCCGGCCTGGCCCTGTCGATCGGCCTGGGCGCCTGCCTGAACGCCAGCTTCCTGTACTGGGGCTTGCGCAAGCGCGGCATCTACCAGCCAAAGCCGGGCTGGGCCAAGTTCTTCCTGCGCCTGCTGCCGGCCCTGCTGGTCATGGGCGGCGTGGCGTATGCCGGCGCCATGCGCATCGACTGGATCGCCATGCAAGCCCATCCGCTGCTGCGGGCCGGCGCCCTGGCCCTGGTGGTGGCCGCGTGCGGCATAACCTACTTTGCCACGCTATTTGCAGTCGGCTTCCGCTTCCGCGACTTCAAGCGCAGCGCCTGACCAGCTGCGCAGGGCCAGGCACCAGGTAGGCGGCAGCGGCCGGCTACCACGAGATACCGCAAACAAGACCCTGAGCCTGCCGGCAAGCTGCGCAGGGCCAGGCGCCAGGTCGGCGGCAGTGGCTGCTACCACGAGATACAGGAAACAAGGCCCTGAGCCTGTCGACAAGCTGCGCAGGGCTAGGCGCCAAGTCGAAGACAGTACGCTAGTACGGCGAGACGCAGGCAACAACGCCCTGCGCAGCTTGTCGGACGAAAAAAAACCCGCCTGGGCGGGTTTGGCGACATCATGAAGCAGCAATATCAGGCTGCTTTTTTTGCGGCGCGGCGGCGAGCCATGAAGCCCAACAGGCCCAGGCCACCCAGCAGCATGCCGTAGGTTGCTGGTTCTGGCACGGCCGACACGGTGTAGGTGCCGGTGTAGTTCGCGCCAGCCAGTGCGTTACCGAACAGTTGCAGCTTGAACGGGCCAACGCCGCTGTATTCAACGCCGAAGAACTTCAGGCCGCCAGCCGAGAAGGCTTCGCCCAGCTGGTTGTTCAGATTCGACGTCAATGCATTGAACGTCAGCTTCTGGCCAGTGATCGACAAGCCGATGTTGTAGCTACCAGCGCCCAGGCCGTTCAGGATGATTTCATCCAGGCCACCCGACAGGATGCCATCGCCGACGACGGCGTTGAAGGTGTGGACGTTGCCGTCAGCCGTGATGTCGAGGACTTGGTCGCCAGCAAACGCGCTGAACGACGCTGCTGCCATGATGCCTGCAACGATAAATTTCAATTTCATAGTTAATCCCTTAAAAAGTAATTTATGGCTGCAATGCGCAGACCACCAATCGATGTAGTACCGAAAGTACTGAGCAGGATGGTAGCATAAATACATCGAATTACTTATAAATATTTTATCTTAGTTTCTAGCGATATAACTATTTTTCAGGCGAAATAGTTGCCTGCATCGAGCACTTTCTGGGTAAAAATAGTTCACACGGCACTGATCGTTTTTTACGGCATTTTTCCGCTGCAAGCGGCTATTCTGCAGGGGGAGGGGGCAATTCGACCTCATCTGGCACTGGCGCAGGCTCGGTTTCTTGCGTAGGGGAAATAGGGCGAGAAAACAACGGTGGTAACGGCACGTCTGGCGCAGCGGGCGTGCCATCACTGCCCGGCGCGCCTGCCGGTCCGGGATCGGCCGCAGCTGCGGCAAGCGGCGCCAGCTGGGTCGGCATCATGAATTGCCAGTCAGACAAATGCGCCTTGCCTTCAAACCCCGTAAACCGGGCTTCGAAGTTTCCGACTTTCAAGGGCGCCGCCTGCGACAGGCTGTGCACGCCGATGATGCCATGGCTACCCGGCTGGAACAGCAAGCCCCACTCGGCGCGTCCCGTGACGGGATCGACAAACAGCTTGCGCAGGTGGCGCCGCACCTGCGGGCTGCGGGGGTCGCGCAGCAAGTCCGCCAGGCTGGATGGCTGCTGCGGCTGGCCCGCAGGCGTGGCGACGGCATAGCTGTAGAGGGCGTCGGAAAATTGCGCGCCGATGTCGAGCAGTTCCTGCTCGGCAGCCTGGCGCTGCAACAGCGAGCCCATCTTCAGTCCGGCCGCCCCCACCAGGCCCAGGATGGCCACCAGAATGATCAGTCCCAGATAGGTAAAGCCGCGCTGGCGGCGCGCCGGGACGTTGGCTGGCGGGCGGCGCATGGCGCTACCAGTCGGCAAACGGCGTGCCGCTGCGGTCCTTGCCGGGCGCGCCGCTCTTCACGTCATACACCTGGCCCGGCGTATCATCGGGCGGCGGCACGATGACCCAGCTGGCATCGCTGTCCGTGATGGGGTCGATGGGCATGGCGCGCAGGTATTTCTTTTCCACCAGCTGCTCCAGGGTCTCTGGATAGCGCCCCGTATCGCCATGGAACTGGTCGATGGTGGTGCGCAGATTGCGCAGGTTGTCCGCCAGCACGGTTTCCTTGGCCTTGTCCAGGCTGGGGAAATAGCGCGGCACGGCCAGGGTCAGCAGCAAGGCCACGATGCCGAGCACCACCAGCAGCTCGATCAGGGTAAAGCCGCGCGCCCGCGCGGCGCGGTCATGGGCAGCCATGGTTCACCATAAACGGTAGGGCACGTTATTCAGGCCCGTCTTGTTGGAAGTCGAGTACACATCGTACACATCATCGCCCTCGCGCGGCTCGCCCGCCTCGCTGGCGTAGCTGCGTTTGCCCCAGGTCTGCACATCGCTCAAGCTGGCGTCCGCATTGAACGGGTCGCGCGGCACGCGGCGCAGGAAGAACAGCTTGCTGCGCTTGGGATTGCGCTGGTCCGGCACGCCCTCGACCAGCAGCTCCAGGCTTTTCGGATAGCCGCTGGCGTCGGGCGAGCGCACGATGCGGCCCTCGTCGCCGGCGCGCTTGTAGGCGTCGAGTCCCTGGCGGATGTCGCGCAGCGCGCGCCGCAAATCCTGCTCCTGGCGCCGCTGCATGGCCACCTGCGTGACGGGCACCACCAGGGTGCCCAGCACGCCGAGGATGGCCAGGGTCACCAGCAGCTCGATCAGGGTGAAGCCACCCTGCGCCCGCTGTGCATGCGCCAGTCTCATTTGGCGGGCGGCGGCGCCACCGGCACGGGCTGGCCGGACGACAGCGGCAATGGCGCCGTCTGCAGCGGCACGGGCTGGCCGGACG
>NZ_NRDQ01000117.1 GCF_002878455.1 Janthinobacterium sp. AD80 | reverse complement strand
AGGCCGGCGCCGCCGCACAGGGCCAGCGCGCCGATGGCGGCAAACACCCAGCGCCAGGACGACAATGCCCCAAGCCAGGTTCCCAGCGGCACGCCGCCGGCCAGGGCCAGGGTCAGGCCCAGCCAGACGATGGACAGCGCCCTGCCCGCGCGCGAAGGATCAACCAGGCTGGTGGCCGCATGCGAGGCGACCGCCATGAACACCCCATGCGCGAGGCCGACGGCAAAGCGCACAAAAAGCAGCGCGCCCAGCGCCGGCGCTGCCGCCATGGCCACGCTGCCGGCCGCCAGCACGAGCATGGTGGCCACCAGCAGTTGGCGTTCGGAGCGGCGCGACAGCACGGCCGTCAGGATGGGCGCGCCGATGGCCGCCCCCAGCGCATACGCGGCAATGGCGCCGCCGGCCGCCGCCACGCTGGCGTGCAGGTCGCGCGCCATGCCGGACAGCAGGCCGGCGGCGATGAATTCGGACAGGCCGAAGGCAAAACTGCACAGCGACAGCAGGTAGATGGACGGTGGCAGCGCGACAGCCGAGACAGCAGCGCGTGAATAAACAGTGGACATGGCGCTTCCAGTAGAGTCAAAACACCATGCTGGCCGCTGGCCCGCCATCTGTAAAATATCTTATTTATCTTGAAATGAGACGCTCAAAGTCTCAATGAGCGGAACAGTGCCGCAACTGCGCCAGCAGACGCTCGCGCACGGGAGAGTCGCGCCGCGGGTCCCAGGCCATGTACAGGTCGAGCTGGCGCAGCGGCTCGGGCGCATCGCCGTGCAGCGGCAGCATGACCACGCCCGCTGGCGCGCTGCCGGCCAGGCTGGCGGGCAGCAGCGCCACGCCAAAGCCGGCCGCCACCAGTCCCAGCACCGTTTGCAGCCGGCGCGCCTGCTGCGCCACCCTGGGCACGAAGCCCGCATGCAGGCACAGGCTGGCCAGCTGGTCGTGGAAGCCCTGGCCCAGCTCGCGTGGCGAAGCGACGAAATCGTCCTGCGCCAGGTGCGCCAGATCCACGCTCGCCTGGTGCGCGCAGGGGTGGCCCGGCGGCAGCGCAAGCATGATGTCTTCGCCGCACAGGCGCTCGAAGCGCAAGCCCGGCGTGCTGCGCCCCGGCGCGCGCAGCAGGGCGATATCGGTCTCGCCCCGCTCCAGCCACTCGACCTGCTGCTGCGTCGACGCTTCGCGCAGGGTGAACTGCACGGCGGGCGAGGCGGCGCGGAATGCGCGCAAGGCGTCCAGCACGTGGGCATACGGCGTGATGTGGATAAAGCTCAGGCGCAAATGGCCTGCTATGCCCTGCGCCACACGGCGCGTGGCCGCCACGCCCTCTTCCAGCGCGGCCAGCACCTGGCGCGCCGTGGCGAGAAAAGCCGTACCGGCTGGCGTCAGGCTGACCTTGCGGTTGGTGCGCTCGAATACGGGATAACCGAGCATCTCCTCCAGCCGCAGAATGGCCTGCGACAGGGGCGGCTGCGCCATGTGCAGCCGTTCGGCGGCGCGGCGGAAATTGAGTTCCTCGGCGACGGCGATGAACTGGCGCAGCAGCCGGGTTTCTATCATGGGCCTTTTTTCGCCGCAGCCAGGATGTGCCGGGAAATGCCGCGCAGGATGTTGACTTCTTCCGTTTCCAGTCCCGTGCGCGAAAACAGGCGCTTCAGGCGCGGCATGAGTTTTTTCGGATTGTCGGCATCGAGGAAATCGATGGCGACCAAGGCCTGCTCCAGATGCGCATACATGCCGTCGATCTGCGCCAGGCTGGCCGCATCGCCATGAAAACCAATGGGGCTGGCCGCCGGCGCCTCATCGGCCATTTCCAGGGCCGACATCCTGCATTCATAGGCGACCACCTGCGCCGCCTGCGACAGGTTCAGCGAGGAATAGTCAGGATTGGCGGGAATGTTGATCAGCACATTGCACTGCTCGACGATCTCGTTGGGCAGGCCGAAACGCTCGTTGCCGAAGATGACGGCCGCGTGCAAGTCCGTGCAGGCGGCCAGCTGGCCGGCGATGGCGCGCGGGCTGGTGACGGGCGGCGAGAATTCACGCAAACGGGCCGAGACGGCCGCCGCATAGTTGCAGCCTTCCAGCGCCTCGGCGATGGAGCCGACGATGCGCGCGCCGGCCAGGATATCCTGCGCGCCGCTGGCAAAGGCCACCGCTTCCGCATCCGTCAGGGCATCGGGAAAACGCGGGTTGACCAGCACCAGATCGGAAAAACCCATCGTTTTCATGGCCCGCGCGACGGCGCCAATGTTGCCAGAGCGACTAGTTTCGACAAGAATAAATCGCAGGCGTTTGAAAAGAGACGTGTTGATTTCGGGCAGATTCATTTAAAATAGCGCTATTGCGCGGTATCGATACAGGAAATTTCGGGAAACGGAGTCACACAACGCTGACTCCAGGCCGGGATTTTAACCACTTCGGCACCGCTCCGCTCTTTAATTCATTCTTGCACTCTATCGTACCGGCGCCGCAAGGCGACCTTGGGCGGTCGCGTGCTTTTAACGGAAGCTCACATGCACCCAATGCTCAACACGGCGATCAAAGCCGCCCGCCGCGGCGCCGCCGTCATCAATCGCGCCTCTTTTGACCTCGACCGCGTCGTCGTCACGGAAAAACAACATAACGATTTCGTCACCGACGTCGACCAGGCGGCCGAACAAGCCATCATCGAGGTGCTGTCCAAAGCCTACCCGGACCACGCGTTCCTGGCTGAGGAATCGGGCGCTTCCGCCAACTCGCACGACGAGAATGAATATCAGTGGATCATCGACCCGATCGATGGCACCACCAACTTTATCCACGGTTTCCCGCAATACTGCATCTCGATCGCGCTCGCGCATCGCGGCGTCGTCACGCAAGCCGTCATCTACGACCCGGTCCGCAACGACCTGTTTACGGCCACCAAGGGCGCCGGCGCCTACCTGAACGAAAAGCGCATCCGCGTCACCAAGCTGGACCGCATCTCGAACGCCCTGCTGGGCACCGGCTACGTGGCCGGCAGCGCCCGCGCGCTGGACGAATACCTGAAAATGTACCAGATCATGGCAGAACGCAGCCAGGGCGTACGCCGCGCCGGCTCGGCCGCGCTGGACCTGGCCTACGTCGCTTGCGGCCGCCTGGACGGCTTCTACGAAAAAGGCCTGAAGCCTTGGGACATCGCCGCAGGCGCGCTGATGATCACGGAATCGGGCGGCATCGTCGGTGAATTTTCCGGCGAATCGGACTACCTGTACAAGGGCGACGTCATCGCCGCCAGCCCGAAGATATTTGGCCAGATGATTACCCTGCTGACGCCATTTGCATAAGGTTGCGCACGCGGCATCCATGAAAAAACCGGCCTTGGCCGGTTTTTTTACATTCAGGGGCTGACCTGCCCCGCCACCACGAATCCCAGTGTCATGGCCACCACCATCGCCGCGCCCGTCGGCGTGGGTGGCGTGGGTGATGGCAGGTCGAACCAGCGGCACACGACGCCCACCAGCACGCCCAATACCGATCCGGCCAGCATGACGTTCATGGCGCCTCCCGCTTTTCCGCCTGCTCGCGGCGCTGCAGGTACAGGCCCGTGAGCCAGTAGCCGCAGCTGGTCAAAAACACCAGCAGCGCGGCGCCCAGCACGGGCGGCGCCGGCACGGGAATGCGCGCCAGCTGGCAAACGAAGCCCACCACAAAGGCCAGCAGCAAACCCAGAATGACTTTCTTGCAGCGCATGGCTCACTCCTTGTCTAGAATGCGAAGCAGCTGCAACCGAGCGTGCCCCAGAAGCCGGAAAAATCGGAAATCGGCACGGCCGACTTGCGTGCCCGGTCATGCGCATGCGCATGCACGCCGCAGGCGCCCGCGCACTGGTGCGGCATGGCGTCCTGCGCCTGCTTCGCCACGGGCCGGTAATGGCCGGGCACCGTACGCACGGGCGACCACTCGGGCAGCACGGGAATCGGCGGCGGCGCCAGGGTCGAAAATTGCCCCTGGCCGTAGACGATTTTCCCGCCCACCATGGTCAGCACGGATTCGATGGACTTGATCGCCTCTTCCGGCACGGCGAAATAATCGGCCGACAGGACACTCAAATCGGCCAGCATGCCCACGCGGATGCGCCCCTTCTTGCCTTGCTCGCTGGAGAACCAGGCGCTGCCCGCCGTCCACAGCTCCAGCGCCGTATCGCGCGACAATCTGCCCGCCGCATCCGTCAGGGCCAGGCCGCCCACGGTGCGCCCCGATACCAGCCAGTACAGCG
Organism: Janthinobacterium sp. AD80; assembly: GCF_002878455.1. GTDB lineage: Bacteria > Pseudomonadota > Gammaproteobacteria > Burkholderiales > Burkholderiaceae_D > Janthinobacterium. The sequence continues at coordinate 6,578 of NZ_NRDQ01000117.1, read as the reverse complement.
CCGTCCACGGGTTGTAGCTGGCGACCCGCGTGGCATCCGTGCCGCCGCCCACCGGCACGCCGGCGTCCAGCATGCGCTGCACGGGCGGCGTCGCTTTCGCCGCTTCGGCGCCATAGCGTTCGACGAAATACTCGCCCTGGAAGGCCATGCGGTGCTGGATGGCCAGGCCGCCGCCCAGCGCCTTGACCCGGTCGATATTGCTCGGGCTGATGGTTTCCGCGTGGTCGAACAGCCAGTGCAGGCCGGCGAACGGCGTGTCGCGGTTGACCTTTTCAAACACGTCGAGCATGCGGCTGATCGATTCGTCATAGGTGGCGTGCAGGCGGAAGGGCCAGCGCTGCTCGACCAGGTGGCGCACGACCTTTTCCAGCTCATCCTCCATGCCGGCCGCCAGTTCGGGGCGCGGTTCGAGGAAATCCTCGAAGTCGGCGGCGGAAAAGACCAGCATTTCGCCGGCGCCGTTATGCCGGTAAAAATCCGTGCCGTCACCGGGCTTGATCATGCCGGTCCACTTCTGGAAGTCCTGCAGCTCCGCGCCCTTGTTTTGCGTGAACAGGTTGTAGGCGATGCGGATGGTCAGCTGCTCTTTCTGCGCCAGCTCGTCGACGACGGCATAGTCCTCGGGATAATTCTGGAAGCCGCCGCCCGCGTCGATGGCGCTGGTGACGCCAAGGCGGTTCAATTCGCGCATGAACTGGCGCGTGGAGTTCACTTGCAGCTCGCGCGGCAGGCTCGGGCCTTTCGCCAGCGTGGCATACAGGATCATGGCGTTCGGGCGGGCGATCAGCAGGCCGGTCGGATTGCCGGCCGCATCGCGCACGATCTCGCCGCCGGGCGGGTTCGGCGTGTTCTTGTCGTAGCCGACGGCGCGCAGGGCGGCGCGGTTGAGCAGCGCGCGATCGTACAGATGCAGGATGAAGACGGGCGTGTCGGGCGCGGCCGCGTTGATTTCATCGAGCGTGGGCATGCGTTTTTCGGCGAACTGGAATTCCGTCCAGCCGCCCACCACGCGCACCCATTGCGGGTTCGGCGTGCGCAGCGCCTGTTCTTTCAGCATGCGCAAGGCGTCGGCCAGCGAAGGTACGCCCTCCCAGCGCAGTTCCAGGTTGTAGTTCAAGCCGCCGCGTATCAGGTGCAGATGCGAGTCGTTCAGGCCGGGAATCACCGTGCGGCCACCGAGCTCGATCACCTGCGTGGCCGGGCCGCGATGACGCATCACGTCTTCAAGGTCGCCGACGGCGAGAAATTTGCCATCGGCGATGGCGACGGCGGACGCCAGGGGCTGCGTCTTGTCGACCGTGTGGAAACGGCCATTGAGTAAAATCGTGTCTGCGTGCATGGGAACTCCCGGATCAGGTGAAAACACGGCCCCGCCGGCGGGTGGCGGAGCCGGAGTCAGTGAAAAATCAATGGCCTTCGCTGGCGTTGAACATGGACTTGGCGTAGATCAGGCCCAGGCCATAACCGCCGCCGTGCGCCACGGCCGTCGCCACCGTTTCATTGTAGGTCTCGCCGCGGGCCCAGTCGCGCTGCAGTTCCAGCAGGTATTGCACTGACGTCAGCGGCTGCGCGCCCGCCTGTATCATGCGCTGCATGGCCATCGCATGGGCTTCATCGGAGACGTCGCCGCTGGCGTCGGCGATCACATACACTTCAAAGCCCTGCTCCAGCGCCGACAAGGCGGGGCCGACGATGCACACGGACGTCCACAGGCCGGCCAGCACGATCTTGCCCTTGCCGTAGCCATTCACCTTGTCGGCGATGCGCGCATCTTCCCAGGTGTTCATGCTGGTGCGGTCGATCGGCGCCTGTTCCGGGAAGACGGACTGGATTTCATCGAAGATCGGGCCGGAAAACGATTTCGCGGCCACCGTCGTCAGGATGGCCGGCACCTTGAATTCCGCAGCCGCCTTGGCCACCAGGGCCGCGTTGTTGCGCAGCAGCGCCAGGTCGATCGAGCGGGTGGCAAACGCCATCTGCGACTGGTGGTCGATCATGATCAGGGTATGGTCGTTCGGGGTCAGCAGTTTTTGGGCGGCTTGGGCGGTGGCGATAGGCATGGTGTTTTCCTTAGTGAAAATAATTGAATATAAAAAGTGCGTTCTCTGTGCGGCTGCTTTGCTCCTGCCCTTGTCTCACATCGTGTGTTCCGGGCCAGTGCTATGCAGTATGCACGCACCAAATCGAAAACAAAAACGGAAAGAATGCCAAGCTATATTCGATTTTTTCGATGATATAAAATACGCGTAACAAGTGCCGTGGCAGCGCCCCGCATATCAAGGAGAAAGCATGGGATTTGAATTCAGGATCATGGCCAGCCTGGCGCAGGAACAGCGCCAGCACATCGCGCAGCTGATCGCGGCCCTGCCGCAGGCGCCACGCGCGCCCGGCGCCATGCCCGACACGGATGTGCGGCTGACGGACACCGGCCTGTATGTGTGCCAGTACCTGCGGCCGGAGCCGTGGCATGGCCTGGAAGCCGTGCGCGACTACTTCAAGGCCGCAACCATCGCTCACAGCGTGCATGACGCCGAGGACGAGGCAATGTAACGCACGTGTTACTGGCAAGACGCGAGAATTCTTCGTAAGCTTCAGCTCGAATCGTATCCGGGGAGGTAAGCATGGAATTGACCGTGTCGGGCTTCGACCTGTTCATCGCAGAGACCGCCGCGCTGTCGCTGATCGGCGATGTCGAGGTGGGCGGCAATATGTCTTCCGCCTTTCAGAAGCGCCACAAGATCCGCGAAGCCGACGTGCTCAGCAGGCTGACCGAGTGCGCCGCCACGCCCGCCGGCAGCTATGCGCGCCTTCTGGGCATAGCCTATTTACTGAGCAATGCCAGTGCCGCGTACGCCGAAGTGGGCGCGTTGATGCAGAGCGAGACTTTGAAGACGTGCATGGTCACGCACCATTTCGGCGGCGGCCCCCGCACCCTGGAAAAAGCCTGTGTTTCCGAACCGATGAATCTGTGGTTCGGCTGGGCGCTGGAAAATACGCGCAACAATACCGTCACGTTCGATCCGCACGTCGTCGGCCACCTGAAAAGCAAGGCCGGCTTGCTGAAAACGTCGCTGCCGTCGAATATGCTGCGCGATGGCGCGCCCATGGCACAGACACCGGGCCAGCAGGCGCTCACATCGATGGGCGCCAGCAACATCTTGCTGCAAAGCGCGCAGCACATTGAGCACGAACCGTCGACGCGGCCACGCAGCCTGACACCGACCAGCGCCGGCCTGCAAAAAATGTTGAAGCACAATGATAATTACTTGCAAGGAATTAAGAACAACACGCCTGTGATGCGCATGTACGACCATCGCATGGCGGGCGACGAAACCCTGCTCAACAACTTGAAGCTGGCCTGCCAGCACATCGACACGCACTATCAGTTTCCGCTCAATTACGAGGCGCTGCTGCGCGATCTCGAACGCAATATGCAGTCGCTGCGCAGCTCCCTGTACTATATGTACAAGCTGGTGGAAGACATGAACAGGCGCGGCAAGCAGCATTACCAGACGCTGCGCGAGCAGCTGAAACTGCGCACCCAGGACGGCATGCCCAACATGGTACAGAGCATGCTCAGCGCCATCAATGCGGCCAGCAACGGCTGGGACACGAACCGCGCAGTCCTGCCGCAAACGCTGCTCGACGCCATCAACAACATCGATGGCCAGTCGCCCGTGCCCGTGCTGCGGCGCCTTGCCCCCGACAATGGCTTCATGATCAATCCTGATTTCTACATGCTGCTCAGGTAGCAGACGGCGCGGCTACAACGGCCCTTCCAGCATCAGGCGCAGCGTGCGGTACGTGCCCGTATCGACCGTGCGCAGCGTGCTGCCCGCAGCATCCGCATACAGGCTGCGCGTGCGGTAGTCCTGCCGCAGCAGGTTGGCGCCGGACACGCGCAGGCGCAGCTTGTCGCTGAACTTCCACAGCGCATACATATCCAGTTCGCGCCTGGCGCCCTGCCAGGCCAGCAGCTGGCTGGACTCGCGCGAGCGCCCGCCTGCCTGATAGTTCAGGTCGGCGCCCACGCTCAGGGGCAGGCTGGACAGCTGGTAATCTCCCCCCAGGCTGGCGCTCCACGGCAGCTGGCTGTCGAGACGGTTATCGGGGCCGGCGACGGCATCGACGCGCGACCAGTTGCGCGCCACGTTGGCGCGCAGATCCAGCGCGGGGGCGCCCGCCAGCAGCGCCTTCAAGGGCAGCTTGGCTTCCAGCGTGATGCCGCGCACCTGCGCCTTGCCATTATTGACGGGCGTGGCCACCCAGCGCCCGCCCTGCTGGTACAGCCGGTCCAGCATCACGTCGCTGATCTTGCGCACGGTGGCGCTGGCGCCCAGCATGGCGCCCTCGCCCAGGTAATACTCATAGGCGGCGTCCAGGCCCCAAGCCAGTTCCGGACGCAGCGCCGGGTTGCCCTGGTTATCGGGATTCGTGGGGCTGTTGCCGTTATCGACCGTGTACGGGCGCGGGATCAGCTCGAAAATCTGCGGCGCCTTGTAGGTGCGCGTGAGGGCCAGGCGCACCTGGCTCTTGCCGCGCATTTTCCACAGGCTTTGCAGCACGGGACTCCACACCTGCGCGCCCACGTCGACCGACTGGCCATCGCCCGTGGCGCTGGCCGTGCGCCAGGCTTCCCAGCGCAGCCCCAGATACAGCGACCAGCGCGGGGAAATGTCCCATTCATCCTGTGCGAACAGGGCCAGGCGGCGCACCGTGGCCGTATAGTCTTCGTCCGCGAGGATGGGCGGCCCGCCCGGCGCCAGTTCGCGTTCGCGGCGAAACTCCGTGCGCCGCCGGTGGCCCGCATCCCAGCCCGCGGCCAGCGTGTGATGCTGGCCCAGCGCGCGGCGGTAGGTGCCGCTGGCCTGCACGCCCACTTCGTCCACGCCCGAATCGACCTGCCGCGTCGAGCCCTGCCCCGGCGCCGCGCCCCTGCCCAGGAACAGGTAATCATTGTCGCGGTGGTTGACGCTGGCGCCCAGCTTCACATCCAGGCTGGCGCCTTGCGCGAGCTTGCGCAGCCAGTGCAGGTCGCTGCGCACGGTGCCGCTGTCCTGGTCGAAATTCGCCTGGTTGTCGGGATACGCCGTAGTGCCACCCAGGTAAGCCGTTTCCAGCGCATGGCGGCGGCTGGCCAGGCGCCGCACGCTGAGCAGGCTTTGCCAGGCCAGGCTGCCCTCGCCCTCCAGCGCCCATTGCAAGCGCGGCGCCAGCTCGATGCCGTCGCTCGTCACGCGTTCCGTGAGCGGCGCATGGCGCAGCAGCGTGGGCCTGCCGCCCGCATCGACTGCGCGGTTCCACTCATCGAGCAGCGCCTGGCGCCCCGTGTGGCTGAGGGTTCCGGCCAGCGCATATGCCAGGCGCCCATCCCTGTCCGACCACTGCACGGTGGCGCTGCCGGCCGGCATGCCATGGCTGCCGGACGCGCCCAGCTTGAACGTGCGCTCGCGCCGCCCGCCCGATTTTTTCAGCACGATATTGATGGAACCGGCAATCGCCTGCGCGGAAAACTCCGCCGTGGCGGCACGCATGATGTCCACGCGCTCGACCAGTTCCGGGTCCAGCGAATCGAGCGAGAAACCCGGTGGCACGGGCACGCCATCGAGCATGATCAAGGTATAGCCCTGGCCCAGGCCGCGCATCTGGATTTGCCCGCCAGCGGCGCCGGGCGCGCCGCCGATGGAAATGCCAGGCTGGCGCTTCAGGGCGTCGGACAGGCTGCGGTCGCCCTGGCGTATGAGTTCGTCGTGGCCGACGGAGAGGGTCGACACCGTATCGTTGCGGCGCTGCTCCAGCTTGCCCGCATTGACCGTCACGGAAGGGAGAACGTCATCGGCACGCACGTGGGCCGGCCATGGCAGCGCGAGGCTGCACAGCAACAAGGTATAGCGCATGGGAAATCCTGAGAGGTTGGTGGTGGCGTCGGCTCGCGCGCTGACCCGACCTGCGGGCAGCCAATGCAACGATACTTCAGTAAAACCCGGGAGCATCATGCCGGGGCCGGATCCTCAGGATCCGCCCCCGCTTGCTGTTCCTGGGTGAAAAATTCGTCGGCGTCAGCGGCCGAACTGCTCCTTGCGCATGCGCAGGGCGCGCGCGCTGGCGTTGGCGTCCAGGCCGGCCAGCCGGGTTTGCGGATCTTGCAGCTGGCCATGCTGGCGCACCTGGAAGTGCAGGTGCGGCCCCGTGGCGCGGCCCGTGTCGCCGACCGTGCCGATATGCTGGCCGGCCACGACGATGGCGCCATCGGCCAGCGCCACGCTGTCGAGGTGGGCGTACACCGATTGCAGGCCGCCGCCATGGGCAATATGCACGGCCTTGCCCAGCCACGCGTCCTGCGTCACCGTGGCGATGCCATCTGCCACGGCCTGCACGGGCGTGCCGCGCCGCGCCGCCAGGTCCAGCCCGCGCAAGCCCCGCTGCGTGATGGGACGCACGACGCCAAAGAAGCCCGTGACGCGCATGCTGGCCAGCGGATTGCGCCAGGGTTCCGGTGCCGGCGCCGCGGCCGGAACCTGGCCCGGGTTGGCAACGGACGCCGCAGCAGACCAGGCCTGCGCCGGCTGCCATGCCAG
>NZ_NRDQ01000116.1 GCF_002878455.1 Janthinobacterium sp. AD80 | reverse complement strand
CCCGGTGGACGGGGGCGCGGCGAACGGGCCGAGCGCGTCTTTGGCCGCGGCGACCTGCCGCTGATCGTGCTGGCGCTGATCGAGATCAGTCCCCGTCACGGCTATGAAATCATCAAGGCCATCGAAGAGCGTTGCGGCGGCGCCTATGCCCCCAGCCCGGGTGCCGTCTACCCGACCCTGACCTTGCTGGAAGAACAGGATTACGTGACGTCCAGCGAGAGCGCCAGCGGCAAGAAGCTCTACACCATCACCGACCTGGGGCGCGCCTACCTCACGGAAAACCGCGCGCAGGTCGACGGCATCCTCGAGCGTCTCGACATGTTCGCCCGCATGCAGGCGCGGCGCGCCCTGCCCGAGCGCGTGCACCAAGCCATGCATGCGCTGAAACATGCGCTGCTGCAGAACAAGAGCAACTGGAGCGACGCGGAAGCCGAACGCGTGGCCGCCGTGCTGGAGCAGGCCGCCAGCGCCATCGCCGCCGGCCACTGAGCCCACTTTACAAGGATAAGCAATGACGACTGCACCACAAACAGCATCAGCACCACCACGCCAGCACGCCATCGAGCGCGTGCGCCACGATTTGAAACTGCGCGTCCTGACCGTCGTGCGCACCGAGCAGATCACGCCGCACATGCGCCGCATCACCCTGGCGGGCAACGACCTGGAAGGCTTTGTCTCGCCCGCGTCGGACGACCACGTCAAGCTGTTCTTCCCCGCCCCGGGCGAAACAAAGCCCGTGTTCCCTGTGCTGGGCAACGGCGCCAATCCCATCCAGTATGCGCAAGGGGCGCGTCCCATCGCCCGCAATTACACGCCGCGCCGCTATGACGCAGAACGGCGCGAGCTGGAAATCGACTTCGTGCTGCATGGCGATGGTCCCGCGGCCAGCTGGGCGGCGCAGGCGCAGCCTGGCCAGACCCTGGGCGTGGGCGGCCCGCGCGGCTCGATGCTGGTGCCGCTTGATTTCGACTGGTATGTGCTGGTGGGCGACCAGACAGCCTTGCCGGCCATCGCCCGCCGCCTGGAGCAGTTGCCGGCCACTGCGCGCGCGATTGCCGTGATCGAAATCGTCGAGGACGGCGAACAGATCGCGCTCGAATGCGCGGCGCAGCTGGACCTGCGCTGGGTGGCGCGCAATGGCCGCAGCGGCGCCCTGCTGCTGGACGAACTGGCCAAGGTCGCGCTGCCGTCAGGGGGCGACGGTTATGTCTGGGTGGCGTGCGAGCACGCACAGGTGCAGGGCTTGCGCGGACATTTCATCAATGCCGGCGTGCCGAAGCAGCACCTGCATGTGGCAAGCTACTGGAAGCATGGGGTGGAGGAGCACCATGAGCATCACGACGAATGATCGTGGTGGTGTCGGCTTACGCGCGTTGCGCTAACCCGACCTACGCCGACCTACGCCGGACCTGCATTGCGCAGCATGGCGTAGGTTGGATTAGCGGCGCGCAAGCGTTGCGTAATCCAACATCACCGCTGGCGGCACGGGGGTGAAAGGGCGCCATGGGCATCATGCTGCGTGATGCCGCGGTGGTGTCGGGTTACGCGCGTTGCGCTAACCCGACCTACGCCGACCTACGCCGGACCTGCATTGCGCGGCATGGCGTAGGTTGGATTAGCGGCGCGCAAGCGCCGCGTAATCCAACATCACCGCTGGCGGCGCGGGGTGAAAGCGCGCCACGGCCATGATGCTGCGTGACGCCGCGGTGGTGTCGGCTTACGCGCTTTGCGCTAACCCGACCTACGCCGGACCTGCATTGCGCGGCATGGCGTAGGTTGGATTAGCGGCGCGCAAGCGCCGCGTAATCCAACATCACCGCTGGCGGCGCGGGGGTGAAAGGGCGCCATGGGCATGATGCTGCGTGATGCCGCGGTGGTGTCGGGTTACGCGCGTTGCGCTAACCCGACCTACGCCGGACCTGCAACTGGGGTCGGACCCTCAGGGATTCGGCATCCCCGTCCGACCCCGGCGTCAAGAACCTGGGTTTCAGGTCTACTTCAACAACCCCGCCAGTTCCACCGCCGTCTTGACCTGCATCTTGTCGAAGATATGCGCGCGGTGGACTTCCACGGTGCGCATGCTGATGCCCAGCTTGTCGGCCACCACCTTGTTCATTTTCCCCGCCAAGATCAGGTCCAGCACTTCGCGTTCGCGCGATGACAGGGTGGCCAGACGCGCGTGCACGGCGGCCAGTTCGCCCGCCTGGCGCGAGTTGGCCAGTCCCTGCTGCACGCGGTCCATCAGGTCGTTGTCGTTGAACGGCTTTTCAAAGAAATCAAAGGCGCCCCGTTTCAGGCTGTCGACGGCCATCGGCACGTCGCCGTGGCCGGTGAGGAAGATCACCGGCAGGCGCGCCGTCAGGTCGCGCTTGACCAGCTGGTCGAACAGGGCGATGCCGTTCATGTCGGGCATGCGCACGTCGAGCAGCACGCAGTCGCCATGGGCGTCGAAGCTGCCGTCCAGGCTATCGAGAAATTGCTGGGCGCTGGCATAGCTGCGCGCCTCGATGCTGCGCGAGGCGGCCAGCCAGGACAGGGAGTCGCGTACGACTTCTTCGTCGTCGATAATATGCAGCATGGTGTCTCCGGAATGTCGTTATGCGTTATGCGTTATTGGTGAAGCGAGTGCGGCGCGCGCGGCGCGGCCGGCACGCTGAACGTGAAAATGGTGCCGCCGGCGGGGTTGGCGCTGAAGGTCAGCGCACCGCCATGAAATTCGATGGCGGTGCGGCAGATGTTCAGTCCCATGCCCATGCCTTCGGACTTGGTCGAGAAAAATGGCGAAAACAGCCGCTCGGCCACATCCTGCGCAATGCCATGGCCATGGTCGATCACGTCCACCGTCACCATCTCCTGCTGCGCGTCGTGGCTGGCCCGCAGGCGCATGATACGCCGTCCCGGCGCCGCGTCCTGCATCGCCTCAATGGCGTTGCGCGTCAGGTTCAGCAGTACCTGCTCGATCATCACGGGATCGGCGCGCAGCAGCGGCAGGTCGGCCGGGATCTCTTCCTGGATGGTGACATAGTATTTGCGCGCCTGCAGGTCGATCAGCGCGCGGATGCCGTCGATCAGGGTGCGGATGGCGATATCCTGGCGCTGCGGTTCGCTCTTGCGCACGAAATCGTGCACGCTGCGGATGATCTGGCCGGCCCGCTGCGCCTGCGCGCTGGCCTGTTCCAGTGCCAGTTTCAAGGTGTTGGGCTCCACCGGGGCGCCGCTGTCGATGGCGCGGCGGATCAAATTCAACGCGCCCGTCGTGTAGCTGGAAATGGCTGCCAGCGGCTGATTCAGTTCATGCGCCAGCATCGATGCCAGCTCGCCCATGGTGGCCAGGCGCGAACTGGTTTGCAGCTTTTCCTGCTGCTGGCGGTTCAGTTCCTCGACCCGCTTGCGGTCCGAGATATCGAGCACGGAACCCATCCAGCCTGTCTGCTGGCCATTCTTGTCGACCAGCGGCGCCTCGAAGATCAGCACGGGCACGCGCGTGCCGTCCGGGCGCTGGAAATAGGTCTCGAACTGCGGCGTGGGGTTGCCCGCCAGCGCCTTGACGAAGCGCTGCTGGTATTCCTCCAGCGCTTCCGGCACCCAGTAGGGCATGGGCGGCAAACGCCCGAGGATTTCCTCGGGCGGATAGCCGACGATCTGGCAAAACGCCGGGTTCACGTAGGTGACCCGGCCTTCCAGGTCGCGCGCGCGCATGCCCGTCACCAGCGAATTTTCCATTGCCGTGCGAAACAGCATCTGCTGGCGCAGCGCGCTTTCGGCCGTCAGGCGGCGCGAGATGTGGCGCCACAGTGCCAGCAAGCTCCACAGCAATCCCAGCGACAGGGCGATGACGGAGCCGACCAGCAGATTGGGCAGCAGCTTGGGCTGGCTTTTCACGCTGTCGGTAAACAGGGTGATGGTGGCGCCCGGCACGTCGAGCGCGCGCTTGTGCGTGTACACGCCGTGGCCCGGGCCGGCGGCGGCGCGCCGCGCCAGCACCTTGTCGTCGCGGTCGATCAGCGAAATCTGGTTATCCTGGGCGAACCACCACGGCACCATTTCATCGAGCAGGCTACTGATCTGGTAGGTAGCCACCAGGCTGCCCACATAGCGCTGGCCATCGAACAGGGGCTGGTGGTAATCCATCAGCATGGCGCCGGGCGGCGCGTCGGGAAAGCCCGTCTGCTGCGACGGCTGGGCGTACTGACCCCGGTGCAGGCGGCGCGCGTTGTCGGCCGCCGTCAGCGAGGCGGGCGCAAACGACAGGGTGTGCGGCAGGCTGTTGTCGCTGGTGGCCTGCACCTTGCCGCTCGTATCGAGCCACAGCACGCGTTGCAGTTCGCGGCCATTGCGCAGCATCTGCTGCAGCCGCTCATGCACTTTTTCCGCGCCCAGCGAACCGCTGGCGATGTCAACGCCCAGGTTGAACAGGCTTTCCTCGTTGCGCGCCAGCTGGAAGCGGATGGTCTGCTCGACCCACAGGGTATCGGCGATCAGCTGCTCCTGACGCTCGTTGCTTTCCATCTGGCGCGCCTGCCAGGGCAGCCAGAACAGGATGGAAAGAAACAACAGCAGCAGGATGACGGGCAGCAGCCAGCGCACCGGGCTGGAGAGCTTGAAGCGGCGCGCAAGGGTGGGGGAAGTCGGCATGGCTGGCAGGGTAGCGGCTTATCGGGAAGCGGCTATTGTGGTTAACCACAATAGCCGTGGCAGTTTCTTTGGCACAATATCCAAGTAGACAAATAATAAAGTTTTTTAAAAACCACTCAGGAGACAAAAATGCAACTGCCACAAATGAAAACCCTGTTCGTCGCGCTGTGCGCAGCCATCGGCGCCACCGCCGGCGTGCACGCTTACGCGCAAGCGCCGATCGTCATCAAATTCAGCCACGTCGTGGCCACCGACACGCCGAAAGGCCAGGCCGCCGAGCGCTTCAAGCAGCTGGCCGAAAAAGCCACGAATGGCAAGGTCAAGGTCGAACTGTACCCGAACAGCCAGCTGTACAAGGACAAGGAAGAACTCGAAGCCCTGCAGCTGGGCGCCGTGCAGATGCTGGCGCCCTCGCTGGCCAAGTTCGGCCCACTGGGCGTGAAGGAATTCGAAGCCTTCGACCTGCCTTACATTTTCCCTACCAAGACGGCGCTGTACAACGTTACCGAAGGCGAAATCGGCAAGAGCCTGCTGAAAAAACTCGAACCCAAGGGTATCACGGGCCTGGCCTACTGGGACAACGGCTTCAAGGTGATGTCGGCCAACAAGCCGCTGCACAACCCGGCCGACTTCAAGGGCCTGAAAATGCGCATCCAGTCCTCGAAAGTGCTCGACGCGCAGATGCGCGCGCTGGGCGCCAACCCGCAGGTGCTGGCCTTCTCGGAAGTGTATCAGGCGCTGCAGACGGGCGTGGTCGACGGCACGGAAAATCCGCCATCGAATATGTACACGCAAAAGATGCATGAAGTGCAAAAGCACGTGACCGTGTCTAACCACGGCTACCTGGGCTATGCCGTCATCGTCAACAAGAAATTCTGGGATGGCTTGCCGCCCGATATCCGCGGCCAGCTGGAAAAAGCCATGCGCGAGGCGACCACGTTTGAAAAAGCCATCGCCCAGCGCGACAACGACCAGGCCCTCGACGCCATCAAGAAAGCCGGCAAGACGCAGATCTATACCCTGACGGTGCAGGAACAGGCCGAATGGCGCAAGGCGCTGGCGCCCGTGCAGAAAGCCATGGAAGCGCGCATCGGCAAGGATCTGATCTCGGCCATCAACAAGGAAAGCGCGAAGTAATCGTGCTGGCCGCGCCACCCGGCGCGGCTGCCAGGGGCATCCCTGTCTTTCTGCAGCAACGGTACCTGCGCGTCCTGCGTGGGTGCCAGCGTACCCGCATTCTTTGAAAGTCCACCATGAAATTTCTGGATCACCTGGAAGAGTGGCTGATCGCGACCCTGATGGGCGCGGCCACCGTCATCATCTTCGTTGCGGTCGTGCACCGCTACCTGGCAGGCTTGCCGATACCGGGCCTGCAAGACTTCCTGATACAAATCAATACCAGCTGGGCCCAGGAACTGTGCATCTACATGTTCGTCTGGATGGCCAAGTTCGGCGCCGCGTATGGCGTGCGCACGGGCATCCACGTGGGCGTCGATGTGCTGATCAACCGCATGAACCCGCGCTGGCGCGACCGTTTCATCGTCTTCGGCCTGGCCGCCGGCGCCCTGTTTACCGGCATCGTGGGGACCTTGGGCGCCAGCTTCGTGTGGTCGATCGGCCACACGGACCAGACTTCGGCCGACATGGAAGTGCCGATGTGGCTGGTGTACCTGGCCGTGCCGCTCGGTTCCTACCTGATGTGCTTCCGCTTCCTGCAGGTGATGGTGCATTTCATCAAGACGGGCACCTTGCCGAAACACGACCACTCGCACGTCGAGGGGCTGGAAGATGAATTGACGGCGGAAGAAAAAGGAGCCAAGGCATGAATGCGCTGATTATTTTTGTATTGCTGCTGGCGCTGATGCTGACCGGCATGCCGATTTCCATTTCGCTGGGCCTGACGGTACTCACGTTCCTGTTTACCATGACCAGCGTGCCCATCGAATCGGTGGCCCTGAAGATTTTCACGGGCATCGAAAAATTCGAGATCATGGCCATCCCGTTCTTCATTTTGGCGGGTAACTTCCTCACGCATGGCGGGGTGGCGCGGCGCATGATCAACTTCGCCAGCTCGATGGTGGGCCACTGGCATGGCGGCCTGGCGCTGGCAGGCGTGATGGCCTGCGCGCTGTTTGCCGCCGTCTCCGGCTCCAGCCCCGCCACCGTGGTGGCGATCGGTTCCATCATCCTGCCGGCCATGGTCAAGCAGGGCTATCCGCGCGGCTTTGGTGCCGGCGTCATCACCACCTCGGGCGCGCTGGGCATTTTGATACCGCCATCGATCGTGATGGTGATGTATTCCGTCAGCACGAATACTTCCGTGGGCAAGCTGTTCATGGCGGGCGTGATTCCCGGCATGATGCTGGCCATGCTGCTGGGCCTGACGACGTGGTTTTTGGCGCGCAAGCACAACTATCCGCGCATGAAAAAGGCCAGCTGGGGCGAACGCTTCGTCACCTTCAAGAAGAGCGCCTGGGGCCTGCTGCTGATCGTCATCGTCATGGGCGGCATCTATTCGGGCGCCTTCACGCCAACGGAAGCGGCCGCCATGGCTGCCGTGTACGCCTTCATCATCGCCGTCTTCGTCTACAAGGACTTGAAGATCAAGCAGGTGGGCAAGGTCTTGCTGGACTCGGCCGCCATGTCTGCGATGCTGCTGTACATCATCACGAATGCCGTGCTGTTCTCGTTCCTGATGACCAGTGAAAACATTCCGCAGGCCATGGCCGAATGGATCACGGGCAAGGGCCTGGGCGTGATCAGCTTCTTGCTGGTGGTCAACGTGCTGCTGTTGTTGGCTGGTAACGTGATGGAACCGTCGTCCATCGTGCTGATCATGGCGCCGATTCTGTTCCCCGTCGCCATGAAGCTGGGCATCGATCCCGTGCACTTCGGCATCCTGATCGTGGTCAACATGGAGGTGGGCATGTGCCATCCGCCCGTGGGCTTGAACCTGTATGTGGCGTCCGGCATCACGAAGATGGGCATTTCCGAACTGACCGTGGCCGTGATGCCGTGGCTGCTGACGATGCTGGCCTTCTTGGGCTTGATTACCTACGTACCACAAATCTCGCTGTGGCTGCCAAATTTAATTTACAACTAAAGTAACTGTCCCCGTCATGGTGCAAAAAAAAGTCGATCCGGCCGAATAAATGCGCTATGATGGGCGGCCTTACGGGGAAACACGTATAAGCATATGCGCCCTGGTAGCAAGGCCGCGGTACAGAATTGGTTATCAGGTTGGTGGGGGAGTGGTCCATAAAAACGGTATTGATACCGGGGATATATTGAGGAGACACACGTTTCACAGAAGTTGTTGAGTCATAGCTGTCTGCGGCCACAAGCCGGCACCGGCGGACCCAAACGACCGGGAACGTGAAGCAATATTTGAAGCGCACCGACTGGTGCGCTTTTTTTTCGTCCCGCGACATGGCCGCCGGTAGGGGGAAAGGCGGTGCATAATCGTCACGGCATGTCCGTTTTGGTGCATCCGGTTGTATATTTGCCACACTTGACCTTTGATTAGCAGATGAAAAAACAACAAGGCAGCGAGCTGTTCACGGCCATCGTGGCCGCGCCCTTTGGCGCCATGGGCGTGCGCACGGAACATGGTCTGCTGCGCGAGCTGGTTTACCTGCCGCCGCACTTCCTGGAAAAGGACGCGCAGGATGCCGTGTCGGCACAGGCTTGCGTGCAGCTGGCACGCTATTTTGACGACCCCGATGCGCCCTTGGACCTGCCACTGGCCGAGATCGGCAGCGTCTACCAGCAAAAGGTCTGGGCCGCCATCGCGCAGATCCCGCGCGGCCAGGTGCGCACCTACGGCGACGTGGCGCGCTTCATCGGCTCGGCGCCGCGCGCCGTGGGCCAGGCCTGCGGTGCCAACTGGTTTCCGCTGGTGATACCGTGCCACCGGGTCACGGCTGCTGGCGGCCTGGGCGGATTTTCCCACCACGACGACGCGGACGGATTTCATCTGGGCGTGAAGCGCTGGCTGCTGGCGCATGAAGGCGCGGGGGGATACGCATGATGAACAGCCTGCTGGCACCCGACAACGCCACCCTGATCGATGAATTCTGCGACAGCCTGTGGCTGGAAGACGGCCTGTCGAAAAATTCGCTCGATGCCTACCGGCGCGACATGCGTTTGTTTTCTCGCTGGCTGGAAGTGTCGCGTCCCGGGCGCGAGGGCCTGTACGAAGTGTCCACGGCCGATATCGAAGCGTATTTCGCCGCCCGCCACGACGAAAGCAAGGCAACGTCGTCGAACCGGCGCCTGTCCGTGCTCAAGCGGTTTTACCAGCTGGCCCTGCGGCACAAGCACATTGCCGCCGACCCGTGCCTGAAGATGGTCTCGGCCAAGCAGCCGGCGCGCTTCGTGCATACCTTGAGCGAGGCGCAGGTGGAAGCCTTGCTGGCGGCGCCCGATGTCAGCACGCCGCTGGGCCTGCGCGAACGCACCATGCTCGAACTCATGTATGCGAGCGGCTTGCGCGTGTCGGAACTGGTGGACTTGCAATCGGTGGAGCTGAGCCTCAACGATGGCGTGCTGCGCATCACGGGCAAGGGCAGCAAGACGCGCCTGGTGCCGTTCGGAGAGCAGGCTCGGCTGTGGATCGAGCGCTACCTGAAGGAAGCGCGCGGCGTGATCCTCGACGGGCAGATGGACGATGCGCTATTCGTTACGCGGCGCGGTGGCGCGATGACGCGGCAGATGTTCTGGGTCATCATCAAGAAGCACGCGCTGCACGCGGGCATCACGGCGCCCTTGTCGCCGCATACCCTGCGCCACGCGTTTGCCACGCACTTGCTGAACCATGGCGCGGACTTGCGCGTCGTGCAATTGTTGCTGGGGCACTCCGATATTTCCACTACGCAGATCTACACCCACGTGGCCCGTGAGCGGCTGAAACTGCTGCATGCGCGGCACCATCCCCGTGGCTAAAAACTTTGCGTTTCGCCCAACTGCGTCATAATGTGCCTTATGCGGTTATCTGTAACAATAAAAAACTAAAGAGGTAGTAAATGGCCAAGACAAATTTCCAATACGAAAAACGGCAAAAAGAGCTGGAAAAGAAGAAGAAAGCCGAGGAAAAAGCCAGGCGCAAGCTGGAAGCGAAAAACAATCCGAAGCCAGCCGATGGCAGCGAAGGTGACGAGCCTGAAGCGGACGATGCCGACGTCGACGCCGATCCGGCCGCCGAAGGCGACGCTCCCGCCCAGCCGCAGTAATTCTCCGTTCCTGATGACCGGTGCGGTATTGCCGCACCGGTATCGCCTCGTTCTCTCTTCCCCCCGCTACAAGCTTGGCCGTTGGCCGATGGCCAGTTGCAGCTGCGTGCTGGCGATGGCGGCATCGGCGCGCGCCTGCAGATAGCCTTGATACGCGTCGTCGGCCGAGCGCTGCGCTGCCAGCCATTCCAGCAGCGAGGCATTGCCGTTGAAGTAGGACAGGCGCATGCCATCGACGACCTTCTGCGCGTCGAGCAGCACGCCGTTGCGGTAGCGCGCCAGCCGTTCCTGCGCCGAGCGCGATTGCCGCTGCGCCGTGCGCACCTGCGTTTCCGCCGCCAGTTCCGCCTGGCGCAAGGCCAGCATGGCCTGCGTCACGCCCGCTTCCGCCTGCACCACGTCGCCGTTGTCGCGCCGCGACAGGGGGATGGGAATGGCCAGCGAGACGGACAGTGCGCGCGAACGGGGCGCACCATCGACCGCATCGCCATTGCCGTCGATGCCATCGCGGTAGCCGCGCGCCGCCGACAGGCCTACCGTCACCGTCGGATCGACGGCGCGGTTGGCGCGCACCAGCGCCGCGCCATCGCGCAAGTTGTCCAGGGTGGCGCGGGCGATGCGCACGTCGCTGCGGGCGTTGAGCGCCTGCGGCACCAGCACGCTGGCGTCCTTGTCCGTGCCCGCGTGCGCGGCGAAGTCGCAGGCCAGCTGCGCCTGCGGGAACAGGCTGTCGAGCTGGCGCCCCAGGGGCGGCGACAGCTCCAGCATGGCGCTGTCGGCCTCGCTGCGCGCCTGCGCCAGCTCGGCCTGGAACTGGTCGCGCTCCACGCGCGACTGCAGCAGTTCGATGCCGCCCACGTCGCCCGCCTTCAGGCGCACGCCATTTGCTTCCACCACTTTTGACAGGGCCGCCATGGTCTGCTCCTTGCGCGCCACGACGTCGCGCGTGCGGCACGCTTCGGTGAACGCCGCAGCCGCCGCCGCATACAGTTCGTTCCTGAAGCCGGCCACCGTTTCTTCTGCCAGCACGACATTGCTGTGCGCCGCCTTGATGCGCGCGGCGCGCTTGCCTCCCGTCTCGATGGCCATGCTGAGTGCCGGCGTCCACGTGACGGGACGGTGCGGCAGCGCGTGCACGGTTTCGCGCGCGGCGCCCAAGGTGAATTCCGGATCGGGGCGCAGGCCGGCCATGCCGATGCCGGCCCTGGCCGAGACGATGCCTTGCTGCTGCGCCTGCAGTTCCAGGCTGTGGCTTTCCACGGCGGACAGATAGGTGTCAAAGCTCAACGGAATGGCAAGGGCGCCGGGCGCGATCAGCCAGGCCGCCAGCAGTACATTACAACGTGTCATGGGTTTCTCCTTCGGTATGCTTCTGGCGTTTTTGCAGGTGCGCCTCGATCAGGTAATACAGGGCCGGCAACAGCAGCAGGGTCAATGCGGTAGCCGTCAACAGGCCGCCCACCACCACGGTGGCTAGCGGGCGCTGCACGTCGCTGCCCAGGCCTGTCGCCAGCATGGCCGGCGTCAGGCCCAGGGCGGCCACGCTGGCCGTCATCAGCACGGGACGCATGCGGTCGCGCGCGCCTTCCAGCACGGCTTCGCGCAGGCCTTTCCCTTCGTCGCTGCGCAGGCGGTTGATCTGCGCCAGCATCAGCACGGCATTGAGTACGGCCACGCCGAACAGGGCGATGAAGCCGACGGCGCTCGACACGTTCAGGGTCATGCCGCGCAGGTGCAGCGCGGCCAGGCCGCCCAGCATGGCCAGCGGCACGGCCAGCAAGACCAGCGCAGGCTGGCGCAGGTTGCGGAACTGGCAAAACAGCAGCAGCAACATGGCGCCCAGCGTCATCGGCAGGATCAGGGCCAAACGGCTTTGCGCGCGCTGCAGGTTCTCGAACTGGCCGCCCCACTCGACGCTGATGCGCTGGTGTTCATCTGCCACGGCTTGCGCCACCAGCGGACGCGCCTCGGCCAGGAAACCGGCCAGGTCGCGCCCACGGGCGTTCAGGCGCACTATGATGTGGCGCCGTCCCATCTCGCGCACGATAACGCTCTCGCCCGAGGTGGTGCTGATGCCGGCTACTTGCGCCAGCGGTACCTTGGCGCCATTCGCGGCGGTCAGCATCAGGCTGGCGATGGCGTCGGGGCTGGAACGCACGGCCGGCGGGAAGCGCACGGCGATGTCGTAGCTTTTCTCGCCTACGTAGACCTGGCCGATCGGCGCGCCGCCGATGCCGGTGGAAATCAGGTCGGCCACGTCGGCCGCATTGATGCCGTAACGGGCCGCCTTGGCGCGGTCCAGTTCCACCTTCAGGTTGGGCAGCGGCGGCTCGACGTCCACGGCCACGTCGGAAGCGCCCGGGACAGTCTTCAGGACATTGGCCACCTTGCCGGCCATGCGCCGCACTTTATCGAGGTCGTTGCCGAAGATTTTCACCGTCAGGTCGCTGTGCGCGCCCGACAATTTATCCTGCACGCCGTCGATCATCGGCTGCATGAAGGCCACCGTGAAACCGGGCATGCGGGCGAAGCGCTCGTTCATTTTGGCGATCAGCTGCTGCTTGCTCATGCCAGACTTCCAGCTTTTGTACGGATGCAGACCCACGCTGGCTTCGATGTGCGACGGTGTCCAGTAATCGGTGCCATCGTCGTTGCGCCCCGTCTGCGTGACGATGGTCGACACTTCCGGAAATTCCAGCGCGGCGCGGCGCAATTCGCTGGCCATTTCGGACGCCTTGTCCAGGGTGATCCCGGGCGGCATCTGCACCTGCAGCCACAGCGAACCTTCATCGAGGTAGGGCAGGAAGTCGCGGCCGATGCCGGCGCCCAGGATGGCAAGCGAAGCGAGCGATCCTGCGCACACCATCGCCACCCAGCGTTTCCCGCCCACCATGCGCTCGAGGAAGCGGCCGTACGCGGCGGTGAGTTTTTCCAGCACGCGGTTATGCGGCATGCGGCGCGGCTGGCGGAAGGCCAGCCAGGCCAGGCCAGGTATCAGTACCAGCGCCACCACCAGCGCGCCCACCAGCGCCGCGCCCACCGCATACGCCATCGGCGAAAACAGCTTGTACTCGATGCGCTGGAAGGCGAACAGGGGCAGGTAGGCGGCGATGATGACGGCCATGCCGAACATGATGGGGCGCGCCACTTGCAAGGTGGCGCCGATGGCGTCCTGCAGGGAGAGCGGCCGTTCCTGCTCGCGTTCACGGCGGCGCAGTATGTTTTCCAGCACCACCACGGAACCGTCGACAAGGATGCCGAAGTCGATCGCGCCCAGGGACAGCAGGTTGGCGGGAATCTTGAAATGGTGCATGAAGATAAAGGCGATCAGCAGGGCCAGCGGAATCGTCAGCGCGACGATGGCGGCCGCGCGCGGGCTGCCCAGGAACAGCAGCAGCACCAGGGCGACGAGCAGCATGCCTTCGCCCAAGGTATAACTGACCGTGTGCAGGGTGGCGTCGATCAGCGAACTGCGGTCCAGATAGGGCACGACCTGCACATCCTTCGGCAGCACGTTGGCATTCAGATCGTCCACGGCCGCATGGATGCCCGCCAGCGCTGCGGACGGGTTGAAATCCTTCAGCAGCAGGGTGATGCCTTCGATGGTGTCGGGATTATTGTCCTTGCCGAGGATGCCGCGCCGTTCGACGTTGCCGTACGCGAGCTTGCCCAGGTCCTTCACCAGCACGGGCACGCCGTCCTTGCTGCTGACGACGACGTTGCCCATGTCGTCGAGCGAATGCAGCAAGCCGACGCCGCGTACCACGTACGATTGCTGGCCGCGGTCGATCACGCTGCCGCCGCCGCTGATGTTGTTGGCGTTGATGGCATCCTTGACCTGTGCCAGCGAGAAGCCGTAGCTGTCGAGTTTTGCGGGATCGAGTTCCAGCATGAATTGTGTCGTCAGGCCGCCGAAATTGCTCACGTCCGCCACGCCGCGCACCTGCTGCAGGCGGGGGATCACGGTCCAGAACTGCAGCTCGGACAGTTCGCGCAGGGAGCGCGTTTTCGACTCCAGCGTGTAGCGGTAGATCTCGCCCGTCGGCGACGTATACGGATCGAGCCCCGGCTTGGCGTCGTACGGCAGATTCACGCTGGCGAGGCGCTCCTGCAGCCGCTCGCGCGTGAAGTAGCCGTCGCTGCCATCTTCGAACACCACCGTGATCAAGGACAGCGCGAACAGGCTGCGCGTGCGCAGCACATGCATGCCCGGTGTGCCCAGCAGGGCGCGTTCTAGCGGGATGGTGATCTGCTGCTCGATCTCCTCGGCGCCCAGGCCCGGCACCTGCGTGACGATCTGCGAGGTGACGTCGGCGATGTCGGGATAGGCTTCGATGGGCAGCTGTTTCCAGCTGTAGACGCCGTAGGCGGTGACGAACAGCAGGACCAGCCAGACGATGCCGCGCCGCTGGCAGCAGGTGGCGATGAAACGGTCAATCATTGAGCAGCACTCCTTCCTTGACGACGATGCGTTCACCGGCTTTCAGCCCAGAGACGATTTCCACCTGCCCGCCATGGCTGGCGCCCACTTCCACCGTGCGCGGCGCGAACAGCAGCGGGCTTTTTTCCACCATCACGCGCGTCGACAGCCCGCTTTGCAGCACGGCCGCCGCCGGCACGAGGATGGCGCGGCGCGGGGCGCCGGCAAAGCCCGCGTGGGCAAACATGCCCGGCTTGAAGGTGCCGGCCCGGTTGTCGATGGCCACTCTTACCTTCACCGTGCGCGTCTCCGCATCAAGCACTGCGCCCACGTAGGCCACCTTGCCGTCGAAGCTTTTGCCCGGCCAGGCATCGACCGCGATGCTGGCCTTTTGTCCCACCGCCAGCTGTGCCAGGTCGCGCTCGGCCACGTTGGCCGACAGCCACACGGTGGACAGGTCGGCCACCGTCATGACGGGGGCGTTGATATCGTTCCAGTAGCCGCCCTGGGCGCCGTCCATGGCGATCACGGTGCCGCTAATGGGCGAGCGCAGCACATAATCGCGGCGGGCGCGGCGGGTCCCGCTCACGCCGGCGCCGTACTGCGCCAACTTGTCGGCGCTGGCTTGCGCATCGTTGTGGGCTTGCTCGAATGCCGTTTGCGCCGCCTCGTATTCCTTGCGCGCGGCGATCTGCGCCTCGAACAGGGTTTTCTGGCGCTCGAGTTCCTGGCGCGCCTGCAGCAGGGCGGACTTCGCCTTGCTGTCATCCGCGTAGGCGGCACTCAGTTCCGCCGAATCGAGCGTGAACAGCGGTTCGCCCGCTTTCACGCTGTCGCCCAGTGCGCGCTGCAAGCGCGTGATGCGCCCGGCCAGGGGCGGCGTGATTTTCACGAGTTTTTCCGGCATCGCTTCGATGCTGCCCGGCGCCTGCGTCAGCGTGGCGATGTCCTGCTCCAGCGCGGGCGCGATCTGCAGGCGCTGGCGCAGCGGCGACATCTTGTCGACGGCGATGCTGCCGTCGTCCAGGTGGCGTGCCTGGGCAGACGCTGATGGCGATGCTGCCGCCGTCGGTTTGGCGCAGCCGGCCAGGGCCGAGCAGCTGATGGCCACGGCGAGCGCGCAGCAGGCGCCCAGGGCGTTGGGGGTGGTCGTGTTCATCCCGTGTTTCCTTGTTGTTGGTGGTGAGGGGGCATGCGTGGATGCCATGCCCAGGCGGGCGGTCAGGGGGGCGCTGGCGGCGGCATGAGAGCGGTGCCACTACAGAGCCGGAAAAGCATAGCAAGGTGCTCCTGAAGAAGCGCCCAAGAACGCCTGAATCATTCTTCAGGTTCGGTGCGCGCACGCTGCGGCGCGGTAAAATGCCGGCATGGGAACACGGCAAAATAGATACAAATGCGAAGGGCAGGCATGAGAATCCTCCTGGTGGAAGACGACCGCAAGGCGGCGCGCCTGCTGGCCCGTGGCTTGCAGGAAGAAGGCTTTGTTGTCGACGTGGCGCACAGCGCGGAAGAGGGCGAGGAGGAAAGCTACGCCGTCGACTACGACGTGATCGTGCTGGACTGGATGTTGCCGGGCAAGCAGGGTATCGACTTTTGCCGCGACTTGCGCGCGCGCGCCATCCAGACACCGGTGTTGATGCTCACCGCGCGCGACGCCACGGCCGACAGGGTGGCGGGCCTGAACACGGGCGCCGACGATTACCTCACCAAACCGTTTGAATTCGAGGAGCTGCTGGCGCGCATCCGCGCCCTGCTGCGCCGCTCCGACATCAGCCGTCCGCTGGTGCTGGCGCTGGCCGACCTGACGCTCGATCCCGTCAGCCACCAGGTGACGCGCGGCGGCGCGCCGCTGGTGCTCACGCCCAAGGAATACGCGATTCTGTTGATCCTGCTGCGCCAGGCGGGCGAGGTGGTGAGCCGCGCGCGCCTGGCCGAGCAAATCTGGCAGGCGGACCTGATCGGCATCGATAACCTGATCGACGTCCACGTGCGCAACCTGCGCGGCAAGGTCGATGCGGCGGGCTTGCCGCAACTGATACACACGGTGCGCGGACGGGGCTTCCGCCTGGCGGAAAACAACGGTGGCTAGCTTTCGCAAGCGCTTGCTGCTGGTGCACCTGGCGGTGATCCTCGCCATCGTCGCCTGCACCGCCCTGGCCGGCTACTGGGGCCTGTCGCGCGCCGTGCATGGCCAGCTCGATGCGGCCCTGCTGGCGCTAGGCGAGACGGAAATGGCCATGCTGCCGGCCGCGCCGCGCCAGCCGGTGCAGGTGCACGAGGTGGCGCCGGGCCTGGCGCCGCCATCGCTGATGCGGCTCGACCGCCTGGTGCAGATCATCGATGGCAAAG
>NZ_NRDQ01000115.1 GCF_002878455.1 Janthinobacterium sp. AD80 | reverse complement strand
CGGCTCGCCCGGCTGGCGCCGCTCCAGGCCCAGGTGCACCGTCACTTCCGCCGGCAGCAGCGCCGCCGCGGGCGCCTGCGCGTGCAGGTTGCGCAGGATGGCCACCTGCGGCTCCTTGCCCAGTGCCGTGTTCATGGTTTCGCTGATGATCACGTCCGGCAAGGCGTCCGAGGGGATGTGGTAGCTGGCCGCGTCGGCGCAAATGCCAGCGCTGACATGGCCGTCCAGCCCCAGCTGCCCGATCAGGTCGCGCGCATACGCCAGGGTTTCGGCATGCACGTCGAGGATGGCGAACTGCACCTGACGGGCGCCCAGCACGGCCATCACCGGCAAGGCCAGCAGGGCGAACGGACCGCAGCCCGCGTACAGCACGCGCACGGGCCGCGCCGCGTGCAGGCGCTGCCGCACGGCCTGCGCCAGCCCCTGGATGAAGGCGGCGCTGCGGTAAGGCTCGCGCGCGCACAAACCCGCCTGCACGGGGGAAATGGCCCAGCCGCTGGGCAGGAAACTTTCGCCATCGCGCAAACCGTCCTGGCGGTCCATCGGCAAGCGGGAATGCTGCTCGACCAGATGCCGCAAGCGCACCGTCTCGCCGACCAGGCTCTCCAGCGAACGCCGCGGATCGCACAAGGCTTGCGCGATGCTGGCCAGTTCCGCTTGTGCCGGCGTCATGCGCGGCTCCGCAGGTTCGCAGGCGTGGACACACGATTCATGATTGTCTCCTTGAAATGATTGCAAGTGCGCTTGAAAATTGGCAGCATAGCAAACAAGCGCACCCGCATGTATCCACCAAGTACGCACAACCGGAGCATCAATGTCTACCTTGCCGTTTCCCTTCCTCACCGCCCTGCCCGCCCCGTATGCATTGCGGCTGCAGCGCGACGACGACGAGGCCTTTGCCGCCGCACTGTACAGTTCCACGCGCGACGACTTGCGCCAGATGCCGGCCCCGCCCGCCATGATCGAACAGCTGATCGCCATGCAGCGGCGCATGCAGTCGCACGGCTACCGCCAGGCGTTTCCACACGCCGCCTATCTGGTGCTGCAGCATGGCGACACGCCCATCGGCAGGCTCGTCATCGAGCGCCGGGATGCATTGCTGCGCCTGGTCGATATCGCCATCGTGCCGGCGGCGCGGGGCCAGGGCGCGGGCGGCGCCGTGCTGCGCGGCCTGCAGGCGCTGGCCGATGCGGAACAGCTGCAGATCCACCTGGGCGTCAACCGCAACAATCCGGGCGCGCGCAAGCTGTATCTGCAGCTGGGATTTCGCGTGCAGGCGCAAGACGAGGTGCAGGAACAGCTGGTCTGGAGCGCGCCTTGATGCCGGCGCCCGGCGCGCCCAGCACCTGGCTGCGGCTGCCCCTGTCCTTCGACGTGGCGCGCCTGCAGGAAGAAAGCGGCCAGTTCGCCGGCGCCGACTGGATCAGCCATTTCAATACCGATGCCTATGAAAACGGCTGGAGCTGCCTGCCGCTGCGCGCCCCCGGCGGCGATGCGCGCCACATCATGCCCATCGATGGCGCCGCCTATGCCGCCACGCCGCACCTGGCGCGCAGCCCCTACCTGCGCGAAGTGATCGCCAGCTTTGCATGCGAGACGCGCGCCGCGCGCCTGATGGCCCTGGCACCGGGCGCCGTCATCCACGCGCACCGCGATGCGGGCACGTCACTGACGGATGGCCTGACGCGCCTGCACATCCCCATCCATACCTCGCCCCAGGTGCTGTTCAGCATTGATGGCGAGGCCGTGCATTTCACGGCCGGACACGCCTGGTACATGGATGCCAGCTGCCTGCACGCCGTGCACAATCGCAGCGCCGCGCCGCGCATCCACCTGGTGCTCGACTGCGTCACCAATGCCTGGCTGACAGCGCTGTTCGCGCGTGCCGGCTTCGTGCCGAAGCCGGCGCACAAGTATGGCGACCCCGGCATCCACGATGGCAATGTGCAGGCCGTCATCGCCCAGCTGCGCCTGTCCCCCCTGCCTGCCAGCCAGGCCCTGGCGCGCGAACTGGCGGCGCTGGCCGGCAGCGCGGCATGAGCGCCGGCCACGGCCTGACCCAGCAGGAAGGCTTGCTGGCCAAGGGCGCCGTCGTGCCCTGGCAGGCGGGCATGGACATGCGCGGCTGGTATCCGATCTTTGCACAGCGCGACGCGCGGACGGGCGAGGTGTCCGTGTGCTGGCGCGACCTGGGCCAGTTGCCGTTCAGCGAGCCGTTCTTCGTCAACACGCTGGCGCGCCAGCCCCACGAGGAGCGCCGCGTCTGCCACACGCCGCTGGCGGCCCTCGGCACCTTCGACGATGGCCTGGCGCCCGACGCCTTCATCTTCCACGTCTCGCGCTGCGGCTCGACCCTGCTGACGCAATTGCTGGCGACCTTGCCGCAGTGCGTGGTGCTGTCCGAGCCGCCCGTGATCGACTCGCTGCTGCGCCTGCATCACGATGGCATGCCCGCCGGCGACAGCATCGCCCTGCTGCGCCAGGCCATGCTGGCATTGGGCCAGCGCCGCACGGGCGGGGAGACGCATTGCTTCATCAAGTTCGATTGCTGGCACATCCACAACCTGGCCTTGCTGCGCCAGGCGTTTCCCGACACGCCCTGCCTGTTCCTGTACCGCGAACCACAAGCCGTGCTCGCCTCGCACCAGCGCCAGCGGGGACCGCAGATGATCCCAGGCATGCTGCACCCTGCCCTGCTGCCGCTGCCCGCCCACCAGCTGGCCCCGGGCGACCATGACGGCTATGCGGGCGTGGTGCTGTCCAGCCTGTTGGCGGCTGCCCGGCCGCACGCCGCCGCAGGACAGCTGCAGTTGATTAACTACAATCAATTGCCGGACATGGCATGGGACCAGCTGCTGCCGCGCCTCCGCATCACAGTGACGGCCGGGCAGCTGCAAGCGATGCGCGAACGGGGCGGCGTGCACGCGAAGTACGGCACGGCATTCCACGGCGACGCGCCACCCCGCACGGCAAGCGGCTTGCCCGGCATGGCGGCGCAACTTCGGGCGGGGTATCAGGCGCTGGAAGACTTGCGCATAGGAAACTGAGCGTGTATCAGCGCGCCATCAGCGCACGCCGTGAAAAAGTAGAAGCCCGGTGGCGATACCGGGCTTTTGTGTGGCGGCTGTTGCGCCGCGCCGAGCGGCGAGCGTTCAGCCGGGAAAAGTTGCTTAAGCGCGTGGCATACGGCGGCGGCGCGCGATCATGCCCACCAGGCCCAGGCCGGCGACCAGCATGGCATAGGTCGACGGTTCAGGCACGGCGGTGACCGATACGTTATCCAGTGCAGCACCCCACACGCTGTTTTTGTTGTTACCCTGGAAGTACAAGGTGCTGTTGGCAGCGGTGGCAATAAAACTGAAGCCTTCGTTGACCCAGCCCATGTTGGCAGGCGACCGGCCCGTGCTGTCAAAAGCGAAGCTGTGCACGCCTGTGACGCCAGCATCCACCAGCTTGAGGCTACCTCCGCCTTCCGCGTTGCCGGCCAGGCTGAAGCTGACGTTGTACTGCTGCCCGATCACGGTGCCGAAGGACTGCGAAATACGTCCGCCCGAACTGCCGTTCAAGTCCAGGCTGTAATTGCCTTCCGCATGCTTCCAATATTGATTGATGAGATCGACGCTGCCGCTATCCACACTCCAGGCACCCAGATGCGCGCCGCTATTTATCTGAGTGAAGGGTCCGCTAAATGTACTCGACTCGAAGCCGCCATTGCTCAACAAGTTAGCGTGCGCCATAGGCGCTGCCAGAATCAGTGCAGCCACACCGGCCAAAACAGTCAACTTACGCATAATTCACTATCCCTTTTATTTTATTCAAGAAATTCATTTTTCTTGAAGGGATCAGATTAGGGCTGGAAAATTAAAAAATCAATAATATTTTTAAGTTAACAAAGAATGGTTGCTCAAGATCAAATGAGCGCGCCAAGCAAACTGTGCCCCACACCCCAGCCTCACGCCACCTCGCAGCCAAGTGCGGGATAGGAATGGCGGCGGATGTGGCATCGGCCTACTGGCTTCACCCACTGTCCGTGCTTGTGACGGCCTTCCGGATGCCGGCTCAATGGAAGCCCATCGCGCCAAGCCGCAGTCACGCAGCGCTGAAACGCAAAAAGCCCAACCGGGAAGGCTGGGCTTTTCAATACTGCTGATGTTCTGGCTCCCCGACCTGGACTCGAACCAGGGACCTGCGGATTAACAGTCCGTCGCTCTACCAACTGAGCTATCAGGGAAAAGAGGCCGCATTTTATAGGGCAATTTTTCAACTGTCCAGATCTTCCCTGCAAAATGTGGATTATTTTTCCCTCAGGCTTGCCGCCGCCGCTCAGCCAGGAGTTTCCTGCGGGTGATAATCAAACACCAGCACCCTGCCCAGCCAAGGCTTGAGCAGCTCGACAAAAGCCAGGTGCGCCGGATGCGTCAGGTAGATATCGCGCGCGGCAGCGCCATCGAAGGTAAGTGTAAAGCAATCCGTAAAACCGTCGTCGAGGCCTTCCGGGCTGACATTCGGCCCCCACTCAAATTGCATCACCCCGGGAATGCGGTGTTTTAGCTGCGAAAATTCATAGACCAGTTCGGCATGCCTGGCAGGGGTCAGCTCATCAAGAAAGTCACACAGGACGATATGGCGCAAGGCAGTGGCACAGGTCATGGCGGGAGTTCTCCTATCGGGATGCGTTCAGGATAACGCAAAACACCGAAACACACCGGCGGACCACTGTTGCCGGGGCGGAAAACAAAAAAGGCCATGTTTTTCAACATGGCCTTCCGAATTCTGGCTCCCCGACCTGGACTCGAACCAGGGACCTGCGGATTAACAGTCCGTCGCTCTACCAACTGAGCTATCAGGGAAAAGAGGCCGTATTATATAGGGCGAACTTGCACTTGTCTAGATTTCCATAGGGAAAATCTTATCTTGCCTCCCACCGATACCGCCAGCAGGAAACAAAAAAGGCCACGTTTTTCAACGTGGCCTTTCGAATTCTGGCTCCCCGACCTGGACTCGAACCAGGGACCTGCGGATTAACAGTCCGTCGCTCTACCAACTGAGCTATCAGGGAAAAGAGGCAATATTATATGTCGTTTATTCCGTATGTGCAAGACTGATACACCATCTTGCCAAACACGGCCATCGCCGACTTTCTACCGCCATCAGCGCCGCACTTGCATGCAGCGCCGAAGAAGCAAGATCTTAAAGCACTTTGGCGATCGCGTCAATCACGATGTCGATATTGCGCGAATTCAATGCTGCCACGCAGATGCGGCCCGTGTCGACGGCGTAGATCGATTGCTCGCGCAGCGACGCCACCTGCTCCTTGGTCAGACCGGAGTACGAGAACATGCCGATCTGCTGGCGCACGAATTCGAAATCGTGGCCTGGCGCCTTGGCTTTCAGTTTTTCCACGAAGGCATTGCGCATTTCGCGGATGCGCACGCGCATGCCGGCCAGTTCCTCTTCCCACAGCTGGCGCAGTTCCGGCGTGGCCAGCACGGTGGCGACGACCTTGCCGCCGTGTACTGGCGGGTTCGAGTAGTTGGTGCGCACGACACGTTTCAATTGCGACAGCAAACGGGCCGCTTCGTCGGCGCTGGCGGCGACGACGCTCAGGGCGCCCACGCGCTCGCCGTACAGCGAGAACGATTTCGAGAACGAGTTCGACACCAGCAGCGGACCGCCCGCGTCGGCGAAGCGGCGCACCACGGCGCCGTCTTCGGCGATGCCGTTGGCGAAACCTTGATACGCCATGTCCAGGAACGGCACCAGGTCGCGCGAGGTCACCACGCTGATGATCTGGTCCCACTGGGCCACGCTCAGGTCGGCGCCTGTCGGGTTGTGGCAGCAGGCGTGCAGCACGACGATGGAGCCGGCTGGCATGGCGTTCAGGCTGGCCAGCATGCCGTCGAAGTTCACGCCATGGGTGGCGGCATCGTAGTAGCTGTAGTTATTCACGACGAAACCGGCGTTTTCAAACAGCGCGCGGTGGTTTTCCCAGCTTGGGTCGCTGATGTAGACTTGCGCGCCCGGCGCGAAGCGCTGCAGGAAGTCGGCACCGATCTTCAGTGCGCCCGTGCCGCCGATGGCTTGCACGGTGACGGCGCGGCGCTCTTGAATTACGGCGCTATCGGCGCCAAATACGAGTTCTTGCACCGCCTTGTCGTAGGCGGCAAGGCCTTCGATAGGCAAGTAGGTGCGTGGGGCTGCCTGTTCGATCAGGATGGCTTCCGCCTTGCGTACGCAAGCTAACAGAGGCACCTTGCCGTTGTCGTCATAATAGACGCCAACGCCCAGATTGATTTTGGCGGGATTCTGGTCCGCGTTAAATGCTTCGGTGATGCCCAGGATCGGGTCGCGTGGGGCCATCTCGATGGCGCTAAACAGACTGGCAGAAACAGTTGGGTTCGTCATGATAAGATTGGATTCGATTGGAAGCAGGTTCACAGCGGAGTTGTAGACAGCGCCCCAAATACAACGCCAGGGCCGCCAGCAGAGCACTATTCTAACAAAGGTCTGATTCACATGCCCGAATTATCTACCGCCAGCGAGGCGGAAAGCGCAATTATCTCTTTCCCGGACTCCCCCTTCAAGCTGCACCAGCCCTTCCCTCCGGCCGGTGACCAGCCGACGGCGATCGCCCAATTATCCGAGGGGATTGCCGATGGCCTGGCCTTCCAGACCCTGCTCGGCGTGACCGGTTCGGGCAAGACCTACACCATGGCCAACGTCATCGCGCGCATGGGCCGTCCGGCCATCGTCTTCGCCCCGAACAAGACCCTGGCGGCGCAGCTGTACAGCGAGTTCCGCGACTTTTTCCCGCAGAATGCGGTCGAATACTTCGTCAGCTACTACGACTACTACCAGCCGGAAGCCTACGTGCCGCAGCGTGACCTGTTCATCGAAAAGGACTCGTCGATCAACGAGCATATCGAACAGATGCGCCTGTCGTGCACCAAGTCGCTGATGGAACGGCGCGACGTCATCATCGTCGCCACCGTCTCGGCCATCTACGGTATCGGTAACCCGAACGAATATCACCAGATGATTTTGACGTTGCGTGTAAAAGACAGGGTCGCCCAGCGCGACGTCATCGCGCGCCTGATCCAGATGCAGTACACGCGCAACGAAGTCGATTTCGGCCGCGGCACCTTCCGCGTGCGCGGCGATACCATCGACATCTTCCCCGCCGAGCATGCGGAGCTGGCCGTGCGCCTGGAAATGTTCGACGACGAGATCGAATCGATCCAGCTGTTCGACCCGCTGACGGGCCGCGTACGGCAAAAAATTCCCCGCTTCACCGTGTACCCGGGTTCGCACTATGTAACGCCCCGCTCCACCGTGCTGCGCGCCGTGGAAACCATCAAGGACGAGCTGCGCGAGCGCCTGGAGTTCTTCCGCAAAGAAAATAAACTGATCGAGGAACAGCGGCTGGAACAGCGCACGCGCTTCGACCTGGAAATGATGGCGGAAATCGGTTTTACGAAAGGCATCGAGAACTACTCGCGCCACCTGTCCGGCGCCTTGCCGGGCGAACCGCCGCCGACCCTGGTCGACTATCTGCCGCCCGACGCCCTGATGTTCCTCGACGAATCGCACGTGCTGACGGGCCAGCTGAGCGCCATGTACAACGGCGACCGTTCGCGCAAGACGAACCTGGTCGATTACGGCTTCCGCCTGCCGTCGGCGCTCGACAACCGGCCCTTGAAATTCGAGGAATTCGAACAGAAGATGCGCCAGACCGTGTTCGTCTCGGCCACCCCGGCCGAATACGAAAAGACGCATTCCGACCAGGTGGTCGAGCAGGTGGTGCGCCCCACCGGCCTGGTCGACCCGCAGATCATCGTGCGCCCGGCCAGCAGCCAGGTGGACGACCTGATGTCGGAAATCGTCGAGCGCATCAAGAAGGACGAGCGCGTGCTGGTGACGACCCTCACCAAGCGCATGTCCGAGCAATTGACGGAATACCTGGGCGACCACGGCATCAAGGTACGCTACCTGCACAGCGATATCGAGACGGTGGAGCGCGTGGAAATCCTGCGCGACCTGCGCCTGGGCACCTTCGACGTGCTGGTGGGGATCAACTTGCTGCGCGAAGGCCTGGACTTGCCGGAAGTGTCGCTGGTGGCCATCCTCGACGCGGACAAGGAAGGCTTTTTGCGTTCCGAGCGCAGCCTGATCCAGACCATCGGCCGCGCCGCGCGTAACCTGAACGGCACGGCGATCTTGTACGGCGACCGCATCACCGATTCCATGCGCCGCGCCATCGACGAGACGGAACGCCGCCGCGCCAAGCAGATCGCCTTCAATACGGCGAACAACATCATCCCGATCGGCGTCAAAAAATCGATCCGCGAAATGATCGACGGCGTCTACAGCCCGCAGGAAGCGCGGGAAACCCTGCAAGTGGCGCAGGAAGCGGCGAAGTTCGAATCGATGAGCGAGAAACAGGTCAGCAAGGAAATCAAGCGCCTGGAAAAATTGATGGTCGACCACGCCAAGAACCTGGAGTTCGAAAAAGCGGCGCAAGTACGCGACCAGCTGCACATCCTCAAGCAGCAGCTGTTCGGCGCCCCCGGCACCGACAATGTGGCGTCCATCCTTGGAAAATGAATACCACGCCATGCGTAGGTCGGATTAGGCCCTGCGGGCCGTAATCCGACAACATTGTTGGCGCTGGCGGTGGTGTCGGATTACGCGGCGTACCACTGCTAATCCGACCTACGTGGCTGCATGCCTTCACGTCATCCGCGTGGGGCGGCGCAGGTGCGCGACCAGCTGCACATCCTCAAGCAGCAGCTGTTCGGCGCACCCGGCACCGACAATGTGGCATCGATACTGGGCAAATAAACCATGCGTAGGTCGGATTAGCTGGCCGCCAGGCCAGCGTAATCCGACAACATTGTTGGCGCTGGCGATGGTGTCGGATTACGCGGCGTACCGCCGCTCATCCGACCTACGGCTGCATGCCTTCACGTCATCCGCGTGGGGCGGCGCAGGTGCGCGACCAGCTGCACATCCTCAAGCAGCAACTGTTCGGTGCACCCGGCACCGACAGTGTGGCGTCTATCCTTGGAAAATGAATACCACGCCATGCGTAGGTCGGATTAGGCCCTGCGGGCCGTAATCCGACAACATTGTTGGCGCTGGTGGGGTCGGATTACGCGGCCTTGCCGCTAATCCGACCTACGCGGCTTCATGCCTTCACGTCATCCATGTAAGCGCGGATGATGGCGGCGAAATCCGCATCGGCCGTCAGGCCCAGTGCTTCGGCGCGGCTGGTATCCCAGGCGCCGGGCCAGCTCTTGACGATGCGCTCGATGGTGGCGTCTGGCGCATAGCTGATGCGCTTTGTTACTTCGCTGCCGGCCACTGCTTCCAGCGCGGCGATCATCTCGCCCACGCTCACGCTCAAGCCCGGCAAGTTCACCGTGCGGCTGGCGCCGAACGCCTCGCCCGCCAGTTCGTGGCCGGCGATCAGCGAGGCGATGGCGCCGCGCGGCGACAGCAGCCACAGACGCAGATCGGTAGACACGGGGCACACGGCCGCCTCGCCATTCAGCGGTTCGCGGATGATGCCGCTAGCGAACGACGATGCCGCCTTGTTCGGTTTGCCCGGGCGCACGCTGATGGTCGGCAGGCGCAGCACGCGGCCATCGACAAAGCCGCGCCGGCTGTAATCGTTGAGCAGCAATTCGCCGATGGCTTTTTGCGCGCCGTACGACGACTGCGGGTTCAAGGCCGTCGTATCCTGCACCACGTCCGGCAGCTTGCCGCCATACACGGCCACGGAACTGGTAAACACGACCTTCGGCTTGTGCCCCAGTTCGCGGCAGATATCGAGCAGCAGCCGCGACGCGTCGAGGTTGATGCGCATGCCCAGCTCGAAATCGGCTTCCGCCTGGCCGCTGACGATGGCGGCGAGGTGGAAGATCGACGTGGTCTGCGCGTCGATGGTGGCGCGCATCAAGGCGCCGTCGGCGATGTCGCCCGTGACGACTGCCACGCGCGCGTCGTTGAAGTCATGCGCGGCCACCACGTCGACCAGTACCAGCTCGCGTATCGTTTGCACCTGGCCGTGGCTGTCCGTCAGCTGGCCTTGCGCCAGCAACTGGCGCGCCAGGCGCTGGCCCAGGAAACCGGCGCCGCCGGTAATCAGTACTTTCATTTTCATGCTCCTTGTTTGTTGTGGTATGCGGCCAGCCAGCCCAGGCCATCCTCGGTGCGCCCGCGCGGACGGTATTCGCAGCCGATCCAGCCCTCGTAGCCCAGTTCATCCAGCAGGGTGTACAGATATGGGTAATTGACTTCGCCATCGTCCGGTTCATTGCGCGCCGGGACGCTGGCGATCTGCACATGGCCGATGCCATCGAAGTTGTTCCTGAACGTCATGGCGATATCGCCCTCGACGATCTGCGTGTGATAAAAATCCATCTGCACCTTGACGTTGGGCTGGCCCGACTCCAGGCGCAGCGCGTGGCCCTGCGCCTGCGTGACAAGGAAGTAGCCCGGCATGTCGCGGCCGTTGATCGGCTCGATCAAGAGTTCGATGCCATGCTGGCCCACGGCCCTGGCCGCGTACTGCAGGTTGGCCAGGTAGGTGGCGCGGTGCAGGTTGACGTCGGCACCGACGGGCAGCAGTCCCGCCATCATGTGCACGCGCGGCGTGCCCAGCGCCAGCGCATAGTCGATGGCGCGCGCCACCCCAAGCCGAAATTCTTCTTCGCGGCCGGGCAGCGAGGCGATGCCCCGCTCGCCTGCCGCCCAGTCGCCCGGCGGCAGGTTGAACAGCACATTTGTCAAACCGTGCTGGCGCAGCCAGCCGGCCACTTCCTGCGGCGCGTGGTCATACGGAAAAAGGAATTCGACGCCTTTAAAACCCGCTTGCGCGGCGGCGGCAAAGCGCTGCGGAAACGGCACTTCGTTGAACATCATGGTCAGATTGGCGGCAAAGCGGGGCATGCGTGTCTCCTGGATCTCTTATATGTCGAGTTTGAATGTGTGTTTCAGGTCGGCGATCTGCGCCGCGTCGAGCGGGCGCGTGGGCACGTCGCGCAGCAGCAGGAACAGCTTGGCCGTCTCTTCCAGTTCCTCGGCCGCATACACTGCCGCTTCCAGGCTGCTGCCCGAGACGACGGGACCGTGATTGGCCAGCAACACGGCCGAATGCTTGCGCGCCATGGCGCTGATGGCGCCGGCCAGCGCCGGGTCGCCCGGACGGTGATACGGCACCAGCGGCAGGCGCCCCACCTTCATCACAAAGTAGGGCGTGAGGGGCGGGATGCAGTCGTCATGGTTCAAGCCGCACATGCACGACACGGCAGCCGAGTGCGTCGAGTGCAGATGCACGATGGCGCCCGCGCCGCGCCGCTCCGCGTACATGGCGCGGTGCAGGAACGCCTCTTTTGATGGCGGCGCCCCGCTGATCAGCTTGCCGTCCCAATCGAGCTTGGACAATTGCGCTGGATCGAGCCGTCCCAGGCTGGCATTCGTCGGCGTGAGCAGCCAGCCGTCATCCAAGCGCACGCTCAGGTTGCCGCTGCTGCCCGCCGTCAGGCCACGCTCGTACAGCGACTTGCCGAAGTCGACGATCTGCTCGCGCTGGCGCGATTCGCTGCTGCTCATGCCAGCACCTGCCACGCTTTGCTGAAGAAATCGACCGTGCCGAAATTGCCGGACTTGAGCGCCAGCGCCAGCGGCGCCGCGCCATCGTCACCCAATGCAGGCAAGGCTTGCGTCCACGGCACGCCAGGGTCGATCTCGGGGCCGATGCGCAAGCCCGCCACGCCCAGCGCTTTCACCACCGCACCCGAGGTTTCGCCGCCAGCGACGATCAGCTGTCCCACGCCCAGGCGCACCAGGCCTTGCGCGATGGCGGCCAGGGTTTCCTCGACGAGCGCGCCGGCCCGCTCCACGCCCAGCTGCGCCTGCACGGCGCGCACGGCATCCGGCGTGGCCGTGGCATAAATCAGCACAGGGCCTTGCGCCAGGTGTGCGCCAGCCCAGGCCAACGCCTGCTCCACCACGGCGTCGACCACCTCGCCGCCGGCCGCCAGCTGCAGAGGGTCGACGTGGAACGAAGGGACCAGTTCACGCAAATGCGCCACCTGCTGCTGCGTGGCCACCGAGCAGCTGCCCGAGATCACGGCGCACAGGCCTGCCGGCGGCGGCAGGCGTCCCGCCTGGCCGGCGGGCGATGGCGCCAATTGCCCCCGCTGGCGGAAATTCTGCGGCAGTCCCAGCGCGATGCCGGAGCCGCCCGTGATCAGCTTCAAGTCCGCGCAGGCGGCGCCGATGGCTTCCAGGTCGCGGTTCGAGACGGCATCGACGACGGCAAACTGGCAGCCCTGGCCGCGCAAGTCCGTGAAGCGCTGGGCGATGGCGGCGGCGCCCTTCTCCACCACGCCGTAGTCGGCCAGGCCCACCCTGCCTTGCACCTGCTGCTGCAGCACGCGCACCAGGTTTGAATCCGTCATCGGCGTCAACGGATGCTCGCGCATGCCTGATTCGGCCAGTGGCACGTCGCCGACAAACAGGTTGCCCTTGTAAATGGTGCGGCCGTTGGCGGGGAATGCCGGGCAGGCGATGGTGAAATCCGTGTCCAGCGCCTGCATCAGCGCCTCGGCCACGGGGCCGATATTGCCGCGCGGCGTGGAATCGAAGGTGGAGCAGTATTTGAAGTAGAACTGCTTGCATCCGGCCTGCTGCAGCCAGCGCAAGGCCGCCAGCGATTCGGCCACGGCGTCCTCGGGTGCATTCGTGCGCGACTTGAGTGCGATGACGACGGCGTCGACGTCGGCCGGCGGCGGACCTTGCGGCACGCCGATCAGCTGCACCGTGCGCATGCCGGCCTTGACCAGCATGCCGGCCAGGTCGGTGCCACCCGTGAAATCGTCGGCGATACATCCCAGTAGTACGGTCATGATGGTTCCTCTTGATTCAGTGATGCTTTCGCCGGCAGGTCGATGCCCGGGAAAGTCTTGATGACGGCCGAGTCGTCCTCGCCGCCAAAACCTGCTGCCGACGCCTGCATGAACATCTGGTGCGCCGTGGCCGACAGCGGCAACGGGAACACGCTTTTTTTCGCGTAATCGAGCACGATGCCGAGGTCTTTCACAAAAATATTCACGGCCGACAGCGGCGTGTAGTCGCCCTTCAAAATATGCGGCACCCGATTCTGGAACATCCAGGAACTGCCGGCGCTGTTTGAAATCACTTCGTACAGCGCCTCCGGATCGCAGCCGGCGCGCAAGCCCAGCGCCATCGCTTCGGCGGCGGCGGCGATGTGCACCCCGGCCAGCAGCTGGTTGATCATCTTGACTTTCGAGCCCTGCCCCGGCTGTTCGCCCAGGCGGTACAACTTCGCGCAGATGGCGTCGAAAATGCCGGCGCAGGCATCGAATGCCTCGGGCGCGCCGGCTGCCATCACGGACATCTCGCCGGCTTGCGCCTTGGCCGCGCCGCCGGAAATGGGCGCATCGATGAAGCGCAGCCCCATGCCTGCCAGGCGCGTGCCGAGCGCCTCGGCAAACTCCGGCGCCACGGTGGCGCAGGCAATCACCACGCTGCCCGGCGCCAGGGCGCTGGCCGCACCCTGCTCGCCAAACAGCACGGCTTCCGTCTGCTGTGCGTTGACGACGACGATCAGCAAGGCTTGCACCTGCGCCGCCAGCGCGGCCGGGGACTGCGCCGCATGGGCGCCCTTGTCTGCCAGCGCTTGCACGGTCTCGTGACGCACGTCGCAGGCATGCACCTCGAAGCCGCTGCGCAGCAGGGATTGGGCGATGCCCATGCCCATGGCACCCAGGCCGATCACACCTACTTTTTTGATTGCTACGTTCATCTGCTACTCCAGTTTTATTTGTTCACCAGCTTGGCCGGCACGCGCATGATGATGATGGCGCCGATCACCAGGATGGCTGCCAGCAGGTAGATGGCGATGTCGGTCGACTGCGTCAAATCCTTGATCGAGCCGATCATGTATGGCGCCGCGAAGCCGGCCAGGTTGCCCACCGAATTGATGGCGGCGATACCGGCGGCGGCGGAGACGCCACCGAGGAAGGCCGTCGGCAAGCTCCAGAACATGGGCGAGGCAGCCAGGATGCCGCCGGCGGCGATCGTCAGGAAGAAGATGGCCCAGCCCGTGTTATGGGCGCCGGCCAGCGCGCTGCAGACGATGGCGGCGGCGCCGATGACCAGCGGGATGGCCATGTGCCAGCGGCGTTCGCGGTATTTATCCGAACTGCGGCCCAGCAAAATCATCGTGGCCACGGCAAACGAATAGGGAATCGCGGTAAACAAACCGATATTGAGCACGCCCGTCACGCCAGCCGCCTTGATCAGGCTGGGCAGCCAGAACGTCAGCGAATACTGGCCCATCACGCAGCAGAAATAAATCAGGGCCATGACCCAGATGCGCGGATCGGCGAACATGGCGCGGATCGACGGGTGCGACACCTTGCCCTTCGCTTCCGTGGCGATGCGCTGCTCGAGGATGACTTTTTCGTCTTCCGTCAGCCACTTGGCGGCGCGGATGCTGTTATCGAGGTACAGCAGCACGGCCACGCCCATGATCACGGCGGGGATGGCTTCGAGCACGAACATCCACTGCCAGCCCGCATAACCATGCACGCCGGCGAAGGTTTCCATGATCCAGCCCGACAGCGGGCCGCCGATCAGGCCCGCCACGGGAATGGCCGCCATGAAGGTGCAGACCATGCGTGCGCGGCGCTCGGACGGATACCAGTAGGTCAGGTACAGGATGATGCCGGGGAAGAAGCCCGCTTCGGCCACGCCGAGCAGGAAGCGCATGATGTAGAACATGGTCGGCGTGGTGACGAACATGAAGGCGCCCGAGATGATGGCCCAGGTGATCATGATGCGAGCGATCCACACGCGCGCGCCGATTTTATGCAGCATCACATTGCTGGGTACTTCGAACAGGAAGTAACCGAGGAAGAACACGCCGGCGCCCAGGCCATACACGGTTTCGGAAAACTGCAGGTCGGCCAGCATCTGCAGCTTGGCGAAGCCCACGTTCACACGGTCGAGGTAAGCGACGATGTAGCACAGCATGAGGAAGGGGATGATGCGCCAGGTCACCTTGCGGTAGACGGCGTCATCGATGATTTTCTGGCTGGCGGCGGCGCCTGCCGGCTGCCCGGGCAGTGATTGTGATACGTCCATGCTTGTCTCCTGATCGCTGGGGGATCGACCGTGCCGGGTTTTTATGGTCCACGGGAGGTGGCTGGCAACTTGTCTAAAATTTGTATGGATGTATATTATGTGTGTGTTTTATGTGTGTCAAGCTGTATATTCCATATAATGGCAAGCAGGTAATGCCATTTGAAAACCGTTAGCGCAAGGATGCACCCGATGGACCGCACGTTCAGCTTCACCCTCCCCGCGCCGGAGCCCGCCGCGGGCAGCTTCACCACCGGCACACTGGGTGCGCGGGTAGCGGCCCGCTTGCGCCAGCAGCTCCAGCACGATGGCCTGGCCGCCGGCACGCGCCTGCCATCGGAACAGGCGATGGCCGAACATTTCGGCGTGAGCCGCACGGTGCTGCGCGAAGCCATCGCCCTGCTGCAGGCCGAAGGCATCCTCGTCACGCGCAAGGGCAGCGGCACCTTCGTCTGCGCGCAGGATGGCGCGAAGGCCGGCGAACGGGGCGACGCGCTGACGGAGCAATCGGTGCAATCGCTGCTGAACCTGATCGAGGTGCGCCAGGGA
This sequence comes from Janthinobacterium sp. AD80, assembly GCF_002878455.1. GTDB lineage: Bacteria > Pseudomonadota > Gammaproteobacteria > Burkholderiales > Burkholderiaceae_D > Janthinobacterium. The sequence goes on along the minus strand of NZ_NRDQ01000115.1, from coordinate 21,818 downwards.
CTGGAAGCGGAAATCGCCGCGCTGGCGGCAGTGCGCCGCACGCCGGGCCAGCTGGCCGACATCGAGCACGCGCTGCGGCGCATCGAGGAAGCCGTGGCGGCGGGCGTCGACGGCGTGGAAGAAGACGTGCGCCTGCACCTGTGCATCGCCGAAGCGACGGGCAATCCCTACTGGCCGAAATTCGTCGCCATGTTCGCCGACCCGATCCGCTCGGCCGTCAAGGTGACGCGCGCGAACGAAGCGCGGCGCACGGACTTTTCCATCGAGGTGCGGCGCGAACATGAAAAGATCGTGCAAGCCATCGCCGCCGGCGACCCGCAGCTGGCGCGCCAGGCGGCCATGGAACACATGCAGCACGCGGCCGAGCGGGTGCGCCTGGCCGACCGCGAATTCTGGCGCGGCGACGGCGGCGCGCTGGCGCGCACCCTGGGACGCGATCCCATCATGCAGAAATAACGCGCGGGTTCAGGGATAGCCGGGCCGGCGCATGTGGAACAGGCTGTCCGGGCCGATCTCGAAATAATCGGCCGGCCCGCCGCCACGTAATATCGGCGCGGCGGCCGCCGTGTCATACACGCCCTCGGTCAGCAGATGGCGCGCGATATGCACGCCCACCACTTCACCGAGCACCAGCCAGCTGCCGACGCCGTCGCCGTTCGCACCCTGCAGTTCGATGATCTGCGTGCGCCGGCATTCGAAGGACACGGGGCTTTCCGCCACCCTCGGCACCTTGACGATGCGCGAAGCGGCCGGCGTCAGGCCGGCCAGCGCGAATTCATCGACCTCGGGCGGCGCCGGCGCGCAGCTGGCGTTCATGGCGTCGGCCAGCGGACGCGTGGCCAGGTTCCACACGAATTCGCCCGTTTCTTCGATATTGCGCAAGGTGTCCTTGCGGCCGATGCTGGAAAAACCGATCAGCGGCGGCGTGTAATTGAAGGCGTTGAAAAAGCTGTACGGCGCCAGGTTGAGCACGCCCCCGCCGCTGCGGGTGGCGATCCAGCCGATGGGCCGCGGCCCGACGATGGCGTTGAAGGGATCGTGCGGCAAGCCATGGCCCAGCGCAGGTTCGTAAAAATGGATAGGCTCGGCCACGCGGATTCCTGAAGTGAACGGCGCCGGGGATGGGCGCCTGGAATGACAGCTTACCAAAATCACCGCACGGGCGCGCTTTCCGGTACCCAGGGTGGCGTCATCCGCGCTCTAGCCGAAAGCTGTTTACAGCGCTGTTGTAAATTTGCATACTGGGATCACCTTCATCATGGCAAGCGTGGAACAGATGCGCAGCGACCTTGCACTACAAAAGCATGCTTTTTCTCTCGGCCGGCGGCCACAGGGCCGCACCATTGCCGCGATTGTCGTGCTGCACCTGGCACTGTTCTGGGCCGCAACGCGGCCGGTACACAGGGGACTGGAGCACGACGACCGGGTCTGGCTGCAATTGATACCGGCATTGCCGCCGGCAAGCAAATACATTCCTCCCATCAGGCGCGCGCCACCGCCTGTCACCATGCACCGCCTGCCGGCCCGCCCCGCCGGTGCGCCGAACGTGTCGCCCCCAAAGGATGCGGCGTCCCCCGTGCCGCCGGCATCGGCGCAAGCATCGACGCAAACCAAGCCACCAGACGTTGACTGGCTGGCCGAAGCGGCGCCTGCTGCGCCAAAGACGCCCTCCGGGTCGCTGGCGCAGCGGGCCTTGCTGTCCGCCGGCGCCATCGACCGCCAGTTGCGCGCCGAGCATCCGCAGGAGTTCGTGGCGCCGCCCGATACGGCGCAGACGCGCCTGGCGAAAGGCTTCGCGCAAGCGCATGCGGCGGTCAAGCCGAAGTGGTTCGAAGCGGCCCGCATCGAATTGTGGAGCGCGCCGAACGACCCCAAGCGCATCTACCGCGTCATCACGGCGACCGGCGAATACTGCATCTATTTGCCGGACAAGGGCAGCATGTCGCTGAACCTCAGCGCGCGATCCGGCTACGCCGGTTTTGGCGAAGGGACGGCGGCGCCTTGCCCCATCCGGTTTTAACGCGGTTAACACAGCGGCAATGCAGCACCTTCGCGTGGACATGTTTGTCCCAGCGCCTGCGCATCTGGATTGGCGCATTTTTTGCAACGCCGCCTTTGCCTGGCACATGTGGCATGCCGCACGCAAGGCCACATTTGTGTAGCCCCCATCCCCGGGCCTCGCTTATGATGGAGCAACTCAACCATTATCATTCCGCTACCGCCATGCCTACCCTTACGCTGCACCAGAAAGTGTTCCTGCTCCTGCTGAGCATCGTCACCATCGGCTTCGGCTGGATACTGGCGCCGTATGCGGGCGCCATCTTCTGGGGCGTGGTGCTGGCAATCCTGTTTGCGCCCGTCTACCGCTGGCTGCTGCGCAAGACCAAAGGACGCGCGGGCCTCGCTTCGCTGCTGACCTTGCTGCTCATCATCGTCATCGTCATCCTGCCCCTGTCGCTCATTTCCGTGTCGCTGGTGAACCAGGCGGCGGGCGTGGTGGAGATGGTGCGCTCGGGCGAAATCACGGTCGGCATGTTCTTCAACAAGATCATGGCCGTGCTGCCGCAATGGCTGATCAACCTGCTCGAACGCTTCAACCTGTCCAGCCTGGCGAGCCTGCAGGACAAGCTGGCCGATGGCGCCAAGCAGGTCAGCCAGGTGGTAGCCGTCAAAGCCATCAATGTGGGCCTGTACACGTTTGAATTCCTTACCAGCCTGTGCATCATGCTGTACCTGCTGTTCTTCCTCATGCGCGATGGCTCGACCCTGTCGGCCCGCATCCGCGATGCCGTGCCGCTGAGCCGCAAGTACAAGCAGCGCCTGTTCACCAATTTCACCACCGTGATCCGCGCCACCGTGAAGGGCAACATCCTGGTGGCGATCGCCCAGGGCGCGCTGGGCGGCCTGGCCTTCTGGTTCCTCGACGTGCCTGCGCCCCTGCTGTGGGCCGTGCTGATGGCTTTCCTGTCGCTGCTGCCCGCCGTCGGCGCTGCCCTCGTCTGGGCGCCCGTCGCCGTCTACTTCCTGGCCACCGGCGCCATCTGGCAAGGCGCGGGGCTGGCTGCGTTCGGCGTCTTCGTCATCGGGCTGGTCGACAACGTGCTGCGCCCCGTTCTGGTGGGCAAGGATACCAAGATGCCCGACTACGTGGTGCTGCTGTCAACCGTGGGCGGCATGGCCCTGTTCGGCCTGAACGGCTTCGTCATCGGTCCCGTGGTGGCGGCCCTGTTCATCGCCTCGTGGGACCTGTTTGTCTCAGCCAGCGAATTCCAGGCCGAGGACTGACGCCGGCCGCCGCGCAGGGACAAAAAAATCCGCCGGAATCGGGCGCCGCCGGCACTGTTACTTGTGCCGGCCAAAACAGGCCGGAGCCGCCTGGCGGCAGAGTGTCCGCCGGCGCCGGCCAGCCCCGGCAACTATTCACATGAGACCGCTTTTCGCGGCAACTATCATGTTGCCATGGTGCGATTTCAGCAACAACAGCGCAAATATAGTTTTTGACGCAGTGGGCGCCGCGGCGTAGTGTCGGTCCTCCCGACAACTACGTAACGAGGAGCCTGCCATGGCAAATCCACTGTGCTTAATGATGCCGGTACTACCCGGCACCAATCCGATCTCCATCGCCGCCGCGCTGCAGGAGTACCAGGCGAAGATCAATGCCGCCCTCACCGATATCGGTACCGTGCACTTTGCCCGCTTCGTCCTGTTTGACCGCGCCCAGGCCAATCTGCTGCCCAGCATTCACGCGGCAGGGCCTTCCGATACCCTCGTCATCGGCGTGATCACCGAGTATGACGGCAGCTTCAACGGCTACATCGAGGATTTCGTGGCCCAGCTGGGCGAGGTATTCGACGCGCTGCTGCAGTTTGTCGTCGGCGGCAAGGCGCTGATCCCCGTGACGAACCACGTGGCCGCTTTCGAAGCCTTCATCACCGCCAATGACGCTGCACAGCAGGTGCCCAACACGGGCCTGTACAGCGCCTATCCGCAGACGGTCCAGCAGATCCTCGCCTCGACCTGAGCAGCACGCCACGCCGGGGCTGCCCGAGCGGCCCCGTCACCTTGCCAGCCCCAGCCCCCGGAGAGACAGCATGGCCGATCCCATCATCGATTACGACGACGTGCAGGGCACGATCCTGCGCGGCTACCGCGTCAACCTGGCGCGCCATTTCATCCTCGGCATCACGGATGCGGCGCAGGCACGCGCCACCATCGCCGCCCTGCTCGACGGCAGCGACGGACTGCCGTCGATCACCACCGCGCGCCATATCTATCCGAAGCCGCCGTGCTTCCTGAACCTCAGCTTTACCGCGCCCGGACTGTCTGCGCTGGGCGTTGCGCCCGTCGACCTGGCCACCTTTGACCAGGCATTCCAGCGCGGCGCGGCCGATCCGGCCAGCGTCGCCGCCGTGGGCGACGTGGGCGACAGCGCCCCCGCACACTGGCTCGGCAACCTGGGAGCGGCCACCGAGGCGGGCCAGGTGCATGCACTGCTGAGCTTGTGGGTCAGTGAATCGGTGGAAGTGCTGGAGGCGACCTCGGCCACACTGCGCCGCGCCTTTGCCGCCGGCTGGCACGAACTGTATGTGCATGACGGCGTGGCCCTGCCAGGCAACCGCGTGCACTTCGGCTACCGCGACAATATCGCCCAGCCCGATGTCGACGGTGCCCCGCCACGCAAGCACGAGCACGAGTCCGAACCTGATCCCCTCAACAGCGTCAAGACGGGCGAATTCCTGCTCGGCTATCCGAATGAAAACGGCGGCACCTATCAGGTACAGCCGCCACAGCTGTCCACCAATGGCAGCTATGCCGCCTTCCGCATCCTGGAGCAGGACGTGGCCCTGTTCGACAACATCCTGAGCGAGGCCGCAGCCAGTTCCGGCCTCAGCACCGAAATGGTGGCGGCCAAGATGTGCGGGCGCTGGCGCAACGGCAATCCGCTCGTGCTCAGGCCGGACGCGCCTGGCCCCGTGCTGCCCGACGCCAGCCTGAACCACTTTCACTATGTCGATGCCAAACAGCCGGAACTGGACGACACGCTGGGACTGAAATGCCCGATCGGCGCGCATATCCGACGCAACAATCCGCGCGACGAAGGCGTCGTGGGCACCTCGGCCCGCCACCACCGCATCGTGCGGCGCGCCATGCCCTACGGCAGCGAATATGATCCGGTGACACCCATCGCAGAGCAGCGGGGACTGGTCGGCTATTTCATCAACGCCAACCTGCGCAATCAGTTCGAATTCCTGATGCAGCAATGGAACGATGACGATACCTTCGTCAAATCGGCTGTCGGCCCGGCCGGTCCCGAGGCGGGCAATGCCACGCTCAACATCAGCGGCCAGGACGTGTTCCTGGGCATCAACGACCCGGCCGCCAGCTCCTTCACCTTGCCCGGCGTGGGCGCCAAGGGCAGCGGCAATACGACACTGCGGCATTTCTCGCGCAGCGTCATCACGCGCGGCGGCGTGTATTGCTTTTTCCCCAGCATCACGGGACTGCGCTACCTGGCCAGCCTGGGATAGGCTCTGCGGGCCAAGGAGGGGGGCGGCTACGGCGCGAATCGCTTGCAGGGCGGCCGTCATTGATCTATCGTGGCAGCACGCGCGTGCTGCCACGCCTTGCCCAGGAGATCCCACCGTGTCCCTCATCCTCTACGGCCATCCCTTTTCCTCGTACACGCAGAAGGTACTCATCGCCCTGTACGAGAACGCCCTGCCGTTCACCTTCCGCTGCCTGGCGCCGGACATGCCGCGACACCTTCAAGAATGGCTGGAGCGCTGGCCGCTGCGCAAGTTTCCATTGCTGGTCGACGACGAGCGCAATGTCGCCGAGACCAGCATCATCATCGAATACCTGCAACTGGCCCATCCCGGCCCGCGCCAGCTGCTGCCGGACGATCCGCTGCAGGCGCTGGAAGTGCGTTTTCTCGACCGCTATTGCGATCTGCACGTCATGACGCCGGTGCAGCATGCCGTCAACGCGGCCCTGAGCGGCGACGCGGCGCAAACCCTGGCAGGCCGCGCCTTTGCCGCGGAAAAGCTGGCCCTCGCCTATGCCTGGCTGGAAGCGCGCCTGGCCGGCAGGACGTGGGCCGCCGGCGAGCACTTCAGCCTGGCCGACTGCGCTGCCGCGCCGGCGCTGTTCTATGCGGACTGGACGCAGCCGATCCCCGCCACGCTGCCACTGCTGCGTGCCTACCGCGCGCGATTGCTGGCCAGTCCATCATTCGCCCGCGCGGTGGAAGAGGCACGCCCGTACCGGCACCTCTTCCCGCTCGGCGCGCCGCAGCGCGATTGAGGCTGATCAGCCAAACACGGGACGGAAGAAACTGCGCTCGTAGCTGACGATACAGCGCGTCTCCTCGGCGTAGCGGAAGGCCGCCTGGCACTCGGCGTCCTGCAGCGAGTCGATGCGGTACTGTTCGTACAAGGCCAGGCTGGGGAAGGAAAACATGGCCAGCGCCACGTTGCTGGCGCCTTCCGATGGCAGGAAGTAGCCGTGGTGCCGGCCGCCGAAGCGCTCGACCAGCGGTATCCACAGCTTGCCGTAGGCTTCGAATTCCTGCAGTTTATAGGGGTCGATGATGTAGCGCAGATAGCAGGTGATCATGGGTTTTCCTTGTATGGATTCAATTCCGTCAGCAGGCCCGTTTCCCACGAGCCGATGGCGGCCAGTGGCGTGCCGGGCAGGAAGGCCAGCGCGCAGGGGTAGGTAAACGCGTGCTCGGCCAGCACGCCGAGGCCGGGCCACGCGTAGAACAGCAGCTTGCCCCTGCCGATGCGTCCCAGCGCGCTGCCGTCGGGCAGCCAGCGCAAGGCGTCGCCCGTGCCGGCGCCCGCTTCCACGGGAACGCTGGCCAGCTGGCGGCCATCGTCCAGCGCATGCACGGACAGATATTCCTGGCCGCCGGCGTAATGCAGCACGGCCAGGCGCTCGCCGTCAGGCGATGGCGCGCACGATGCCAGCTTGGGCAGCGACAGCGCCACGCGGCCGGCATCGGCCTGCGGCGGCCAGTCCCACACGCTGCAATAGTCGGGCGGCTGCACCTGTCCTTCTTCCACCGATTTGACGCCATGCAGGACCAGCAAACGCCGTCCGCCATCGATCAGCCAAAGTCCGCGCAGCATCTCGCGCGGATGCTCCTGCATGCTCAAGACCTGGCCCGTCTGCGCATCGCGCACCCGCAGGCGGCCATCCCAGCCGCCGTCCGCAAGATAGCGGCCGCAGGCCGACCATGCGGGGCCGCAGCCTTCGCCATCCTTCTTGTTCTGGAAATTCAGCAGCAGCTGGCCCGAGAGCCCATCCACCACGGCCATCTGGCCCGTCGTGCTCTTGATGGCCAGGCGGGCGCCGTCGGGCGAGAACGCCATGCTGGAACAGTGGGCGATGAATTTGCCGCGCCATACTTTCTGGCGCGTAGCCACGTCCCACACGACCAGGTCGCGCCCCAGCACGGCCAGGCGCGTGCCATCCGGTGAAAACTGCACGCTGTAGCTGCAGCCCAGCTTGAGGGGCTTCGCGCTTGCCGTCATGGACGCGCCAGGCGGTACACCACGCTGTCGATGTCGTAGTGGCGCTCCATGCCCACGTACTGCATGCCCAGGCGCGTCATGACCTTGATCGAGGCGGCGTTGTCCGGGTGCGCCACGGCCACCACTTCGGGTGCGCCGACGACGTCGAACGCATGCGCGACGATGGCATTGGCCGCCTCGCTCGCATAGCCCTTGCCCCAGCCAGCCCGCGCCAGGCGCCAGCCGATTTCGTGCGGCTGCGTCTTGTCGCCGCCGATATGCTGCAGGCAGGCCAGTCCTACCAGCACCTCGTCTTCAGTGCGCATCAGGGCCCACCACGAATATCCCCACTCGGCCCAGCGTCCCATGATGCGGGCAACGGCGGCGCGCGTATGCTCTTCCGTCTCCGGCTGGCCCGCGTTAAGGTAGGTCATCACTTCGGTATCCGAGTTCATGGCGTGCATGGCGTCGTAATGCTTCTCGGTGACGGGTTCGAGGCGCAGGCGCGCCGTGTGCAGGATAGTCATGGCATTTCCTTGGACGAAAAAAAAGACGATACACGATCGTCTTTTTTTCGCCAACACGCAAGCAGTGATTACTTGCTCGACTCGCCCTTCTTGATCCACGCCGCCAGCTGGTGCGGACGCAGGCCGTCGTAATCTTCGAATGGCTGGTGGATCCACGGGTTGTGTGGCAGCTCGTCGAGGAAGTAGTCCGGACGCACGACGGAGCAGCCCTTCAGCCAGATCACGGCCGATTTGACTTCGGTCACGCCCGGGAAGTTGTCTTTCAGGTGACGCGTGACTTTATCCAGCGTGACGCCCGAATCGGCCAGGTCGTCGACCAGCAGGATGCGGCCGGCCAGCGGGCCCTTGGTCATGGTCATGTACTTGGCGATATCCAGGTCGCCCTGGGTGGTGCCCTTGTCTTCGCGGTAGGAGCTGGTCGACAGGATGGCCAGCGGCAAATCAAAAATGCGCGAGAAGACGTCGCCAGGGCGCACGCCGCCGCGCGCCAGGCACAATACCTGGTCAAATTTCCAGCCCGATTCGTGGACCTTGAGCGCGAGGCGCTCGATCAGGCGGTGGTACTCTTCCCAGTTGACCCAGAGATGTTGATCGTTCGATTGTGGGGTAGTCATGATAGTGGAATCTTGTTATTGGCTTGATTAAAAAAATCCGCCTTGCGGCGGATTGAGTCCAGCAGCTTATTCGAATGGGTGACGCAGCACGATCGTTTCTTCACGATCCGGACCGGTCGAAACCATGTCCACCGGTACGCCGACCAGTTCTTCGATGCGCTTGATGTAAGCGCGCGCCGTTGCTGGCAGGGCCGCCAGCGATTTCGCGCCGACGGTGCTTTCCGTCCAGCCCGGCATCTCTTCGTACACCGGCACGCAACGGGCGGCTTCTTCAGCGCCCGACGGGAAGATGTCCGTGGCCACGCCGTCGATGGTGTAGCCGGTGCACAGCTTCAGCGTTTCGATACCGTCGAGCACATCCAGCTTGGTCAGGCACATGCCCGTCACGCCGTTGATCTGCACCGAGCGGCGCAGCAAGGCGGCATCGAACCAGCCGCAGCGGCGGGCACGGCCCGTCACGGTGCCGAATTCATGGCCGACTTGCGCCAGGTGGTGGCCGACGCCCGCATCCGTCGGCAGTTCCGACGGGAACGGGCCGGAGCCGACGCGCGTCGTGTAGGCCTTGGTGATGCCCATGATGTAGTGCAGCATGCCAGGACCCACGCCCGAACCGGCGGCGGCATTGCCGGCCACGCAGTTCGACGAGGTGACGAATGGATAGGTGCCGTGGTCGACGTCGAGCAGGGAACCTTGCGCGCCTTCGAACAGCAGGTTGGCGCCGGCCTTGTGCGCCTTGTACAGCGCGCTCGACACGTCGGTAACCATCGGACGCAGGCGCGGCACATAGGCCAGCGCGTCGTCGAGGGTCTTCTGATAGTCGACCTTCGGTGCTTTCAGGTAGTTTTCCAGCACGAAGTTATGGTAATCGAGGTTTTCCGCCAGCTTTTCGGCAAAGCGCTTCTCGTTCAGCAGGTCGGCAATGCGGATGGCGCGGCGCGCCACCTTGTCTTCGTAGGCCGGGCCGATGCCCTTGCCGGTGGTGCCGATCTTCGCATCGCCACGCTTGGCTTCACGCGCCAGGTCGATCGCGGTGTGGTAAGGCAGGATCACGGGCGCGGCGTCCGACACTTTCAGGCGCGAGGCGACTTCGACGCCGACGGCTTCCAGCTTGTCGATTTCGCGCAGCACGTCCGGCACGGAAACGACCACGCCATTACCGATGTAGCAGGCAACGCCTGGACGCATGATGCCCGACGGGATCAGCTGCAGCGCGGTTTTCACGCCACCGATGACCAGCGTGTGGCCTGCATTGTGGCCGCCCTGGAAGCGCACCACACCTTGGGCGTGATCGGTCAACCAATCGACGATCTTGCCTTTACCTTCATCGCCCCATTGGGTGCCGATGACAACGACGTTCTTTGCCATAATTTTCTTTGACATCACTTAACCTAAGTTTTTAAGAATCCAGCTACTACCATTATCGGCAAGTACCAGCACGCGATCGCACTCGAACTCGTCTTGTTCATTACTGTGACCCGGCATACTCTGGATCACGACCTCGCCCGCCTTGCGCAACTCGGCGATTTTTTCCTTCAATTCTGGCGCGCTGCCCCATGGGGCGCGGATCGAATGCTTCCGTTCCGCCGTTGGGAGCAGGCGCGCCAGTTCGCGCAAATCGAGCGAGAAGCCGGTCGCGGGACGTGCCCGGCCGAACGCTTCGCCGACGTGGTCATAACGGCCGCCGCGCGCAACCGCGTTCGGCAAGCCAGGTACATACAGCGCAAACATCGCGCCACTTTCATATTGGTAGCCGCGCAGGTCGGCCAGGTCGATCGCCACTTCGGCGCGGCCCAGGGCGGAGCCTGCGAGCGCGGCCAGTTCGGCCAGCGCCTTCAGCACGCCCGGCAACGGCGGCAGCACTTCGCGCGCCCGCGCCAGCACGTCGATGTCGCCGTACAGGCCGGGCAAGGCCAGCAGCGCATCGCGCGTCACGGCATCGTAAGATGCGGTCAGGGCGCGCAAGCCAGGCGCATCTTTCGCGCGCAGCAGGGTGTACAGGGCAGCTTCGTCGCGCACGGCGGCGGCGTCTTGCGCAATGATAGCGCGCAACAGGCCGACGTGCGACAAATCCAGGCGCACGCTGTCGAAACCGGCCAGTGCCAGCGAGGCCAGCGCCAGTTCCTGGATCTCGGCGTCCGCCTCCAGGCCGGCGTGGCCATAGATTTCGGCGCCGATCTGCAGCGGCTCGCGGGTGGCGTGCAAGCCCGATGGACGGGTATGCAGCACGCTGCCGGCGTAGCACAGGCGCGTCACGGTGGCACGGTTCAGCAGGTGGGCGTCGATGCGCGCCACTTGCGTGGTCATGTCGGCGCGCAGGCCAAGCATGCGGCCGGACAGCTGGTCGACCAGCTTGAACGTGCGCAGGTCGGTATCCTTGCCGGCGCCGGTCATCAGCGATTCCAGATACTCGAGCAGCGGCGGCATCACCAGTTCATATCCGTACAGACGGAAATTGTCCAGCATGAGGCGGCGCAGCTCTTCGATCTTGCGCGCTTCCGACGGCAGAACATCGGCAATATTTTCGGGCAAAAGCCAATTCGGCATGAGGGAGCGAGATACGGAAGAAAGTTGAAAAATGCATCATGCGAGGCAGCGGCGGGCGCGCCAGGCAAGAGGCCGAACCTGATATTTTACGCGAAAACACGGGCCTTTAGGGATAAGTTCTCCGATTTGCTGCCGCGCAGCCCTAAAAACACCGCATTTTACGCCCTCCCGCGACAACCTGTCGGGCACAAAAAAACGGGGCCGGCATTCACGCCGGCCCCGCTTCCGCCGCCCTGCCCTTGCGGGCCGGGACGGTCTGGATGCTGCCTTACTTCTTCGACGGCGCGGCCGTGCCGTTGCCCTTGAAGTACTTGAAGAATTCCGAGCTTGGGTCGACCACCATCACGTCGCCCTTGTCCTTGAAGGTGGCGCGGTAGGCTTCCAGGCTACGGTAAAACTTGTAGAACTCCGGATTGCGGCCAAACGCTTCCGCATACACCTGCGATGCCTTGGCATCGCCCTCGCCGCGGATCTTCTCGGCTTCGCGGTAGGCTTCGGCCAGGATCACCGTGCGCTGCTTGTCGGCGTCGGCGCGGATTTTCTCGGAGTCGGCCGAACCGGTCGAACGCAGCTCATTGGCCACGCGCACGCGCTCGGACTTCATGCGGTCGTACACCGAGTTGTTGATCTGCTCGACGTAGTCGACGCGTTTCAGGCGCACATCGACGATGCCCACGCCGATCGACTTGGCTTCCGCCGCGACCTTCGCCAGGATGGCTTCCATCACCTTGCCGCGCTGGCCCGAGATCACTTCGCGCACCGTGCGCTTGGTGATTTCATCGTTCAGTGCAGCCTTGACGATTTGCGACATGCGGTTGCGGGCGCGGCTTTCATCGCCGCCAAAGCTGCGGAAATACAGCCGTGGATCGGAGATGCGCCATTTCACGAAGGCGTCGACGAGGATGTTTTTCTTCTCGGCCGTGATGAAACGCTCGGGTTCCGGCGTGTCGATGGTCAGCACGCGCTTGTCCAGGTACATGACGTTCTGGAACGGCGGCGGCAGCTTGAAGTACAAGCCAGGTTCGCTGATCACTTCCTTGACCTCGCCCAGGGCGAAGACGATGGCGTATTTACGCTGGTCGACGACGAACACGGTCGAGGACAAGAGCATGATCGCGATAAAGCCCGCGATCAGGGCGGCGACGATACGGTTCATTAGCGGCTCTCCCGTTCACGCGAAGAGCGGCTGTCGCGACGCGAATTGACTTCTACTGTCTGCATGGCTTCCTGTGGCATTACGGTATTGGCGGCGGGTGCGGCCGCTGCGGCGCGCGCTGCCGCGGCCGAAGCGTCCGACGCCGCCTGCTGGGCGATCAACTTGTCGAGCGGCAGATACAGCAGGTTGCTGCCCGTCTTGGCGTCCACCATGACCTTGCTGGCACTGCTGAACACTTGCTGCATGGTCTCCAGGTACATGCGGTCACGCGTGACGGCCGGCGCCTTCTGGTACTCGACCAGCACCTGCTTGAAGCGCGAAGCATTACCTTCGGCGTTCTCGGTCACCAGGGAACGGTACGCTTCGGCTTCCTGCATCAGGCGGAATGCCGCGCCGCGCGCTTTCGGAATGACGTCGTTGGCGTAAGCCTGGCCTTCATTCTTCTGGCGTTCACGGTCCTGGCCCGCCTTGACGGCATCGTCGAAGGCGGCTTGCACCTGCTCCGGCGGCTGCACGGCCTGCATCGTCACGTTGTTGATGAAGACGCCGACCTTGTAGCGGTCGAGGATCTGCTGCATCAGCTGCTGCGTTTCGTACGCGACTTTCTCGCGTCCTTCATACAGCACGAAGTCCATCTTGCTGCGACCGACCACTTCGCGGATCGCCGTTTCGGCGACCTGGCGCAAGGTGTCTTCCTGGTCGCGCACGCTGAACAGCCATTCGACAGGATCTTTCAGGGTGTACTGCACCGCGAACTGGATGTCGATGATGTTTTCATCGTCCGTCAGCATCAGCGATTCGCTGGCCTGCTTGTTGCGCAGCGACTGGCGGTAGCCCACTTCCACCGTGCGCACCTGCGACACGTTGACGGTTTCATCGGTCTGGAACGGGTAAGGCCAGCGCCAGTTGAAACCGGCCGGCGTGGTGCGCGTGTATTTGCCGAACGTCAGCACGACGCCGCTCTGACCCTCTTGCACGATGAAGGCGCCGCTGGCAAGCCAGATCAGCACGGCGATCACGCCGACCACGCCCGCGGTGATGCCGGCACCCTTCATGTCGGGACGCGGGCCGCTGCCGCCGCCGTTGTTATTGCCGCCGTTGTCGGGACGGTTCTTCTGTCCGAAAAAGGCGTTCAGGCGCTGATTGAAATCGCGCCATAACTGGTCGAGGTCCGGCGGACCTTCGCCGGGCTTTTTGCCTTCTTGGGCTTTCTTGCCGTCGTCCTTGCGATTGCCCCAGCGGGGGTCGTTCAGGGACAACTTCAAGCCTGTTTTTTTGAGTAGGGAGACAAGCATAACTATCGTGTTCCGACTTGGGAGTGGGTGGAAAACCTATCGTCCTCGCCAGGCTCTTCGGCCTGGTCCGCGGCGTCATCGTGCTGCTCGGGCAGATCAATCAGCTGATCGTCCTGCAACTGCGCGTCGCCGTTCTGATAGAGGTGAGCCGAGCCCGGCGCTTTCTTGGCCATCTCGACAATTGCATCACGCAGCAGGTCGAGACCGCTGCCCTTTTGCGCACTGACGAACACGCGACTGATCGTAGCATATTCGTCGCGCTCCACCGAAGGCTCCAGCCCGGCCGCATCGATCTTGTTCCACACGAGTATCTGCGGAATATGATCGGCGCCGATCTCTTTCAAGACCAGGTTGACCTGCTCGATCTGCTCCATGCGCACCGGCGACGAGGCGTCGACGACGTGCAGCAGCAGATCGGCATGGATGGTTTCTTCGAGCGTGGCGCGGAAAGCCGCCACCAGCTGGTGCGGCAATTCGCGCACGAAACCGACCGTGTCGGAGATCACCACATTGCCCACTTCCTGGCCCAGGTAAACCCGGCGCGAGGTGGTGTCCAACGTGGCGAACAACTGGTCGGCGACATACACGCCGGCCTTGGTCACGGCATTGAACAGGGTCGACTTGCCGGCATTGGTATAGCCGACCAGGGACACGGAAAATGTGTGATTGCGCCCGCGCGCGCGGCGCTGCGTTTCGCGCTGCTTGTGCAGTTTTTCCAGGCGCGCGCGCAGTGCCTTGACGCGGTCGCCGATCAGCCGGCGGTCCGTTTCAAGCTGCGTCTCGCCGGGACCGCGCAAGCCGATACCGCCCTTTTGCCGCTCCAGGTGGGTCCAGCCGCGGATCAGGCGCGTGGCCAGATGCTGCAGCTGGGCCAGCTCGACCTGCAGCTTGCCCTCGTGGCTCTTGGCGCGCTGCGCGAAGATGTCGAGGATCAGGCTGGTACGGTCGAGCACGCGCACATTCAGGCGCTTTTCCAGATTGCGCTGCTGGGCAGGTGAAAGGGCGTGATTGAAGATGACGATTTCCAGGCCATCATTGACGACGGCGTCGCCAATTTCGTCCGCCTTGCCGCTGCCGACAAAATACGCGGAATCGGGACTGGAACGCTTGGCCGTGATGGTGGAAATCGGGTCCGCGCCGGCCGAACGCGACAACAGCATGAGTTCCTCCATGCTGGCGGCGAAGTCGCTGTGACCGAAGTCAACCCCGACTAGTGCCGCGCGCATGATGGGAACAGGCAAGTTGAAGCGGACGCCGACGCCGATGCAAACGCATCAGCGCCGCTGGCGCGGACGGGAGCGATGGAGGGTGAAAGGCGCTGGGCCGTCAAGCTCAACGCTTTACTCCGCTTCAGATTCAATATTGAGATTGACGGCACGGGCCGGCACCACTGTCGAGATGGCATGCTTGTACACCATCTGTGTCACCGTATTGCGCAGCAATACGACGTATTGATCGAACGATTCGATATGGCCCTGCAATTTAATGCCATTGACCAGGTAAATCGAGACAGGAACATGCTCTTTGCGTAATGCATTGAGGAATGGGTCTTGTAACAGTTGCCCTTTGTTGCTCATAACAGCTCCGTTGTTTATGTTGTTGTGTAAGAATTGGAGGCGACTCGCTTGATTTCAAGTGCTCTCACACCTTTCAGAGAGAGAAAGATGCATCACAGCTACTGTAACCTGTTTTCGCGATCGCTGTCGCGCATGGCGCATTAACACTTTATTATTTTCGTGCAAATCGCCATATTATTGGCTGTCGGCGCCGCATTATCTCTGCGGCGCCTTAATATGCACTTAATCCAGCTGCTAAATCATTAGCTGCTTGCCGTTACTTGCTCGGCGTGCGTGCGAACGGGTTTTTACCCGTGCGCAACTCGATGCGCAATGGCGTACCGACCAGCGCAAAGGTATCGCGGAAATGTTTTTCCAGATAGCGCTTGTACGGATCGCCGACGGCGTCGAGCGCATTGCCGTGAATAACGATCACAGGCGGATTCATGCCGCCCTGGTGGGCATAGCGCAGCTTCGGACGAATCGAACCCTTGCGGCGCGGCTCCTGCTTCTCCACGGCCTCGATCAGGGCGCGCGTCAGCTTCGGTGTCGACAGGTCGCACATGGCGGCCGCATAGGCGGCGTTGAGCGACTTCATCAGCGGACCGATGTTGGTGCCCTTCAGCGCGGAAATGAAATGCATCTGCGCGAACGACAGGAAATCGAGCTTGCGGTCGATATCGATCTTGATCTCGTCGCGCTGGTGCGATTGCAGGCCATCCCATTTGTTCACGGCCACCACCAGCGCGCGGCCCGATTCCAGGATGAAGCCGGCGATATGCGCGTCCTGCTCGGAAATATCCTGCTGCGCGTCAAGCATCAGCACCACCACGTTGGCTTCGGAAATTGACTGCAGGGTTTTCACCACCGAGAATTTCTCGATCGCTTCAAACACCTTGCCACGGCGGCGGATACCGGCCGTGTCGATCAGCGTGTATTGCTGGCCATCGCGCTCGAACGGAATCTCGATCGAATCGCGCGTCGTGCCCGGCATGTCGAAGGCGATCACGCGCTCTTCGCCCAGCAGGGTGTTGATCAAGGTCGACTTGCCCACGTTCGGACGGCCGACCAGGGCGATCTTGATGCCGCGGTCGGTCTTTTCCAGCTCTTCAGGCTCATCCGGACGCTGCGCGAACGCCAGGTCCAGCATCACTTCGACGAGGTCGTTGACGCCGTCGCCGTGCGCCGACGAGATCGCATACGGATCGCCCATGCCCAATTCATAGAATTCGGACACGACGGCCGTATAGCGCATGCCTTCGCTTTTGTTGACCACCAACAAGACCGGACGACCGCTCTTGCGCAGGAAGTCGACGATGGTCTTGTCATGCGGGGTCAGGCCCTGGCGGCCGTCCACGATGAATACCACCACGTCGGCCTCGGCCACGGCCTGCTTGGTCTGCAGTGCCATCTGGTGCATGATGCCTTCCTTGGCGACGGGTTCGAAACCACCCGTATCGATGACCAGGAAGGGACGTTCGCCGACACGGCCTTCGCCATAGTGACGATCGCGCGTCAACCCAGGCAAATCCGCCACCAGCGCATCGCGCGAGCGGGTCAGACGATTGAATAAAGTCGATTTCCCAACATTGGGTCGACCTACTAGTGCAATTACCGGCTTCATTTGTATTACTCGACCGCGAGAGCGGTCACTGTCCCTGATTGGGTTTGAAAAATCAAATTCGAACCGGCAACAACGGGAGCCGAAACAATCGGGCTGCCGTCGGTGCTGACCCGACCTATTAATGCGCCATCTTCCCGTGACAGGAAGTGGATGTAACCTTGATAGTCGCCGACGGCGACGCTGCGGCCGAACGACGCTGGCGTCGACAGGCGGCGGCGTGCCAGCGCGTCATTCTTCCAGGCGCTCTGCCCGCCATCGCGGCTGAACGCCAGGACGGCGCCCTGGTCATCGGCGGCAAAGACGAAACGCTGGTCCACCGCCACGCCCACATCGGACGACAATGGCTTGTTCCAGCGTGGCACGCCCGTGGCCGCATCGAAGCAGCCAACCTTGCCCTGGTACGTCACGGCGCACACTTCGCCCTCGAACACCACCGGCGTGCCGGCGATATCGGAGACACGCTCCAGTTCGGTAGCGCCGCGCGGTTCGCTGACGACGATCTCCCAGCGTACCACACCGGTCGCGGCCGTCAGGGCCAGCAGCTTGCCGCCCGGCTGGGCCACATATACGTTCGTGCCGCCCAGCACCATGCCCGGCGCATTGCGCAGGGTCAATGCCGGCGTGGCGCGCTGGACGGTCCACTTGCGCTCGCCCGTCTTGGCGTCGAAGCCGACGATGCGGTTGTCGACGCTGCGCACCACCACCACGCCCTGGCTGACCACTGGCGGCGTCAGCACTTCACTGGACGCCTGTGCTTTCCACAGCTGCTTGCCATCGGCGTCAAACGCCAGCACGGCGCCCTTGGCGGCGCCGACTGCCACCACCGTGCCATCGCTGCCGGCGCTCGAGGTGATATCGCTGCCCGCCTTGATGCGCCAGGTTTCACGGCCGCTGGCCGCATCCAGGCGCGCCAGCGCGCCATCGGCGTTGACCACGTACAGGCTGCCGCCAGCCAGTGCCGGCGTGAACGCATACACGCCCGCCTTGCCGATCGAATATTTCCAGGCATCGCGCACGGCGATGCTCGATTTTAACTCGACCAGTTTGGCCGGTTCGACTTTCGGATCTTTCGAGGCAAACGGGTTCCACGAGGAGCAACCCGCCATCAGGGCCAACAGGCTTGCAGCTACCAGCTTTTCAGTGACACGCATAAGTGTTATCCAACCTTTTTCTTGTACTTGTAACGGTGAGGCCGGCGGCGCAGGGGCCGCGCAGCGCAACCGGCTCTATCAGGCGGCGGCCTTGTCAGCCTTGGCCTTGTCTTCCGGCACCGTACCGCCGATCGATTCCAGCTTGACCTGGATCAATTGACGGCCTGGATTGTTCTTGTCCGTCGCGGCTATCGCGGCCAGGTAGGCCGTGCGGGCATCGGCCAGCTTGTTTTGCGCCACCAGGATGTCGCCCTTGCGGTCCGCCACGGCACCGGCAAATTGCGGCACGGAAGCCGTCGCCAGCACTTTCAGTGCTTCGTCGTAGGCTTTTTCATCCAGCAAGACACCGGCCAGGCGCAGCTTGGCGATGGCCTTGTACTCTTCCGTGCCATGCTCGGCCACCCATTGCAGCTGGGTCTTCGCCGTTTTCAGGTCGTTCGCGTCGAAGGCTACCTTGGCCGCGGCCAGGGCGCTCATCTGCGCGTAGGCCGTGCCGCCGAAGCGCGACTGCATGTCGCCGGCCGCGCGCATGACCTTGGCCGTATCCTTGGCGGCGATGGCGTTTTGCAATTCATCGTACAACTGGCCCGCTTGCGCCGCCTGGGTGCGCTGGTAGTACTGCCAGCCAGCCCAGCCGCTATAACCTGCCAGCGCCACGATCAGGACCCAGGAGGTCAGATTGCCATTGCGCTGCCACCAGGCCTTGAGGGTTGCCAGTTGTTCTTGTTCTTCGTGATCGTATGCCATGGTCGTCAGTTTTAATGAGTAGTTGATCGAGGGTACAACTGTGTTGCTTCAAATCAGTGGTGGTGATGCACGTGGCCGCCAGGACCGTGGTCATGGCCGCAATCATGGTCGCCGATGATCTGGTCGACCACGTAGTCGACGACATCGTCGAACGGCACCGTGTTCTGCTGCGCGCCCGCATCGGCTTCGCGCATGGCTTTCACCGTGGCGACGTTGTTAGCGATTTCATCGTCGCCCAGGATCACGGCAAACGCCGCGCCGCTGGCATCGGCCTTTTTCATTTGCGTCTTGAAGCTGCCGCCACCGTTGCTCGCTGCGCAATGTAGCACAACGTCCAGGCCCGCATCGCGAATCCGCTCGGCCAGCACGAAAGCTTGCAGGCCGGCCTGCTCGCCCTGGTGCACCAGGTAGACGTCGCACTGCGCCGGCTGCTCTGGCTCGGCCGCATCCTTCATCAGCAGCACCAGGCGTTCGACGCCCATGCCGAAACCGACAGCGGGCGTCGATTTGCCGCCGAACATTTCCACCATGCCGTCATAGCGGCCACCGGCGCAGACCGTGCCTTGCGCGCCCAGCTTGTCGCTGACCCACTCGAACACCGTGCGGTTGTAGTAATCGAGGCCGCGCACCAGGCGTGGATTGACGGTGAACGGAATATTGTTGTGGTTCAGGATCTTCTGCACGCCGTGGAAATGCGCCAGCGATTCCTCGCCCAGGTAGTCCAGCAGCTTGGGCGCGCCATTGACCAGGTCCTGCATGGCAGGGTTCTTGGTGTCGAGGATGCGCAGCGGATTGCTGTGCAGGCGGCGCTTGGCTTCTTCGTCGAGCAGCTCGCCGTGGCCTTCCAGGTAGGTGATCAGGTCGGCGCGGTGGCGCAGGCGCTCGGCCGCATCGCCGATCGAATTGAGTTCCAGGCGGATGCCTTCCAGGCCCAGGTCATCCCACAGGCGGCGGGTCATCATGATCAGCTCGGCGTCGATGTCCGGGCCAGTAAAGCCAATGGCTTCCGCGCCGAACTGGTGGAACTGGCGGTAGCGGCCCTTCTGTGGACGCTCGTGGCGGAACATCTGGCCCTTGTACCACAGGCGCTTCGGCCCTTCGTAGACGAGGTTGTGCTCGACGACGGCGCGCACCACGCCGGCCGTGCCTTCAGGGCGCAGGGTCAGGTTGTCGCCGTTCATCGAATCGGTGAACGAATACATTTCCTTTTCCACGATATCGGTCACGGCGCCGATGGCGCGCGCGAACAATTTCGTTTCTTCCACGATCGGCGTGCGGATCTGCTGGAAGCCGTAGCTTTGCAGCACGGATTGCGCCGTGTTTTCAAACAACTCCCACAGCGGGGCGTCGGCCGGCAGGACATCGTTCATGCCCTTCACGCCGGTGATCTTATCTGCTTTTTTATTTTCGGACATAGTGTTCTTCTTTGCTGTTCTTTGCTTGTTGCTGTATCTACGTTGTCGGATGACGCGCGTAGCGCCAATCCGACCTGCCCGACCGATTACGCGGCAACCGGTGCGGTCTTGCCATAATGGCTTTTAACATAATTGAGGACGATGTCCTGGAATTCCTCGACGATGCGCTCGCCGCGCAGGGTGACGACTTTTTCGCCGTCGACAAACACGGGCGCGGCCGGCGACTCGCCCGTGCCGGGCAGGCTGATGCCGATGTTCGCATGCTTCGATTCGCCCGGGCCGTTGACGATGCAGCCCATGACGGCCACGTTCATCGCTTCCACGCCCGGATACGATTTCTTCCATTCCGGCATCTGCTCGCGCAGATAGGTCTGGATGTTGTCGGCCAGTTCCTGGAAAGTGGTCGACGTCGTGCGGCCGCAACCAGGGCAGGCGATGACCATGGGCGCGAACTTGCGCAAGCCCATGGTTTGCAGGATTTCCTGGCCGACGATGACTTCGCGCGTGCGGTCGCCGCCCGGCTCCGGCGTGAGCGAAATGCGGATGGTGTCGCCGATGCCTTCCTGCAGCAAGACGGCCAGGGCCGCCGTCGAGGCGACGATGCCCTTGCTGCCCATGCCCGCTTCCGTCAGGCCCAGGTGCAGCGGATAGTCGCAGCGCTGCGCCAGTTCGCGGTACACGGCGATCAGGTCCTGCACGCCCGAGACCTTGCACGACAGGATGATCTTGTCGCGGCCCAGGCCCAACTCTTCGGCGCGCACGGCGTTTTCAATCGCCGACGTCACCAGCGCCTCGTACATGACGGCTTGCGCCGGCCACGGTTCGGCGCGGACCGCGTTTTCGTCCATGATGCGCGCCAGCAAGGCCTGGTCCAGGCTGCCCCAGTTCACGCCGATGCGCACCGGCTTGTCGTAGCGGCAGGCCGCTTCGATCATTTGCGCAAATTGCGTGTCGCGCTTGGCACCCTTGCCCACGTTGCCCGGATTGATGCGGTACTTCGACAGCGCGCGCGCGCAATCGGGGTAGTCGTTAAGCAGGGTATGGCCGTTGTAATGGAAGTCGCCCACCAGCGGCACGTCGATATCCATCTTGTCGAGCTGCTCGCGGATATACGGCACGGCCGCGGCCGCTTCCGGACGGTCCACCGTCAGGCGCACCAGCTCGGAGCCGGCACGCGCCAGTTCCTTGATCTGGATCGCCGTGCCGATGGCGTCGGCCGTATCCGTGTTCGTCATCGACTGCACCACCACGGGGGCGTCGCCGCCCACCCAGATCTGGCGCTGGCCGTGCGCGATCAGCACCTTGCGGCTGTCGCGCCGGTCGGATGGACCGGAGCCGATCGCTGTTTTCGAGGTAGCCATAATATTATCTTCTGAGTTTGCTTGAACGGTTACTGCAATTATTTGATGCTGACACGGGAAATCGTGCCGCCCGGAACAGTCGGCAAGTCCAGCTTGGCACCGCGCAAGGTGGCCTGCACCACGCCAGGCTTGCCCACCACCAGGGTGGCAGGGCCCGTGATATCGAACGTTTCCGTGCTGCCCGCCTTGACCATGCGCGAAATCAGCGGCGAGGTGCCGGGGCGGCGAATTTCCACCCAGGAATCCTGCTCCACCTTCAGCACCAGCGCGTTCGCGCCCACGGCCGCGGCCGCAACAGGCGGCGTGACGGC
>NZ_NRDQ01000114.1 GCF_002878455.1 Janthinobacterium sp. AD80 | reverse complement strand
AACGCCGCCGCTGGAATGGCAGCGCCGCCTGGCCGCCTGCGGCCGGCGCCTGGAGGCGGCGCTGGGCGCCTTGCTGCCGCTGCGCCTGAACGTGGAATTCATGGATCTGGGCATGCCGCGCGCGACGCAGATGCCATGGCGCGAAGCGGCTTTCCTGGCGCTGGGGCAGGCGTGGCAAACCCTGAAAGTCAATGCCACGCCGCAGTCGCTGAGCTGGCGCCACGCGGCGCGCGTCTCGCTGGCGACGACGGCCGGCTTCCTGCTGGTCGAGGCGCTGCATATTCCCTTCGGCTACTGGGCCACCATGGCCACCTTGCTGATACTGCAGCCATCCGTGTCGACCACCTGGCCGCGCGGCATCGAGCGCGTGGCGGGCAGCGTGCTGGGCGCCGTGCTGGCCGTGCTGATCGGCCTGGTCATCCACACGCCGCTGGGCATCTCGCTGGTGGTGTTTCCCCTGATCGTCGCCACCATGGCCTTGCGCCGGGTCAGCTACAGCCTGCACGTGCTGTTCATGACGCCGGCCTTCGTGCTGGTGGCCGACTATGCGGCGCCGGCCAGCGAGATGGTGTACGCGCTGAGCCGCCTGGGCAACAATGTGCTGGGCTGCCTGCTGGCCTTGCTGGCCACTTTCTTCCTGTGGCCCGACCGCGAGGCGGACGACCTGGACCAGCGCCTGGCGAAAGCCGTGTCGGCCAACCTGAAATATCTGCTGGCCGTGCTGGCGGCCGGTGGTAAATGGGATAGCGCCATTGCCCGTCTGCGCCGCGAGGCGGGGCTGGCCAGCAATAACGCCGAGCAAGTCTTGCAGCGCCTGCGTATCGAGCGCCGGCTGGACCGCGGTAGCGGCGTGGGCCTGGCGGCGCTGCGCACCTTGCCGCTGCTGCGCCGCGTGGCGGGCAGCACGGCGCGCATCAGTCTGAGTCCCCTGGCCGAGCCGGCCACGCCGGAGCTGCAGCGCTGGATCGCCGCCGTCAGCACGGAGATCGATGCGCTGCTGCGCGGCGAGGCGGACGTGGCCGCCCCCGGCCCCTGCGCCAGTACGGGCTTGACGTCCTTGCAGGCCGATGCCGTGGCGCAGGTGCAACTGCTGCGCGGCTTGCTGCGTGAGCATGTGCGGGCGATGCAGGCCGGAATGCCGTGACAGCGGCACGCTGAAACGTTGCCCGGACGGGTGGCAGCCGCTCGGCCGGTTGCGCCCGCAACCGGCCTTTTTCCTGCTTGCGGCGCCAATATTGTATAGACGTTTGGCGCCCGCCAATCTCTCCAAATTCCACATTGCACGGGCTTCGCCGGTATATTTAATAAAACGAAAATATATCGAAGGGAAACGTTGACTCTAAAATAAGTGCGCTCTATATTCGATTTTGTGGGATGTATATTTTGCAAGCTAATAAGCATCGCATTGCGGGCCGCAGCCTCTTTCCAATCAATCGAAAGTAGAAAATGTTTAAAAAGATCGCACTTTTCCTGTTTGCCATTGGTGTCAGCGCATCCTATTCGGTGGGGGCAGCAGGCGACGGATTGAGCAGCTGCAAGACCGAGTGCTTCGGCGCCTTTACCGATTGCATGGATGCTGGCCATGCCAGGGATACCTGCATCGCCCTGTTTAATGGTTGCAAGGCCGAATGCGCCGCGAATTAAGCAAGCCAGGTTTGCCGGAGACGGACAATCCCCCGGCTTGGAATTAATGACGTCAAGGTGGCTTCATGATGCAAAAGAAACTGAAAACGATCGCCATGTATGGCGTGATCCTGGCCGCCGGCCTGGGCAGCGGCTATGGCTTGTCCTTGTTGCCCGGTTTATTCAAATCGAATTACACGGAAGGCAATTACGCCGCGTATTTCCCGAATGCGCAAGCCAAGGTGGTGTTATATGGCACGGACTGGTGCGGTTATTGCGCCAAGACGCGTGCGTATTTCAAGGAAAACAAGATTGACTTCGTCGATCTCGATATTGAAAAGTCGCCGGAAGCGAAAAAAGCCCATGCGGAACTCGGCGGCGGCGGCGTGCCCGTGGTCTTGATCGGCAACCGCAAGATCCAGGGGTTCAATACGGGCGCGCTGGAAGCGGCGCTGAAGAAAATCTGACCTGCACTTTTAACTTGAAAGGCTGACCATGTTCAAAAAGCTTGCCGCTTTCCTGTTTGCCGCCGGTGCGGCCCTGTCCTTCAATGTGCAGGCGGGTAGCCCGGATTGCACTTTCGTCTGTGAACGCAACATGCTCGATTGCGTGGAATTCGACCAGCCGGCCTGCCTGACGAATTACAGGGCGTGCATGAATCAATGCCTGCGCTAGGCGAGCAATAGCGCTGCGGCACGCAAAGCCCGGTATTGAGCTGGCGCTAAGGGGCGGCGCCCATGCATCGCCGTTATCGCGCGACATTCATGCAAGAGAGTACCGATGTTTAAAAAACCGGGTTTCTTTTTGTTTGCCATGGGCGCCAGCGCCTCGTATGCCCTGGCCAGCAGTAGCGCCGACATTTCGGAATGCCAATCCGAGTGCCATATGGCGCTCGACACCTGTGTGCTGGAGTTCAAGGTTCCTGCCTGCGTGCGCGTCAATAAAGCGTGCCTGCAGGCTTGCGGCTAGCGAGCTTCCGCCAGCCTGATAACGCACGGCGATGCTGTTTGACCGGCATCGCCATTTTGTATGTCATCCGCGCGTGCGGTCATGCCGCCACAGCACGTCGCTGCCGCCGGCAAAGCGGTTGAGCACGCGCGACAGCACGAACAGCAGGTCCGACAGGCGG
This sequence comes from Janthinobacterium sp. AD80, assembly GCF_002878455.1. Taxonomy (GTDB): domain Bacteria; phylum Pseudomonadota; class Gammaproteobacteria; order Burkholderiales; family Burkholderiaceae_D; genus Janthinobacterium. The sequence continues at coordinate 3,035 of NZ_NRDQ01000114.1, read as the reverse complement.
TTCACGTACTGGCGCGGGTGTTCGTGCAGGGCTTCCGCATTGGCCAGCGCGACGATGCTGCGCTCGGCGCGGCGGCAGACGGTGCGGCACACATGCGCCAGCGAAGCGGCGCGCGAGCCGGCCGGCAGGATGAATTCGGAGAGGGCCGGCAAGTCCTCATTGTATTTCGCCAGCAGGTCATCGAGGCGCAGCACATGCTCTTCCTTGATCAGCTGGTAGCCGGGAATGCAGATTTCGCCACCCAGGTCGAACAGATCGTGCTGGATGGCCACCAGCTCGCCGCGCAAGGCGTCGGGCATGTCTTCGCACAGCAGCAATCCCAGGTTGGAATTGAGTTCGTCCACGTCGCCCATGGCGTGGATGCGCGCGCTGTCCTTGCTGGTGCGGCTGCCGTCGCCCAGGCCGGTGCTGCCATTGTCGCCCGTGCGCGTGGCGATTTTCGAAAGTCGGTTGCCCATGATCTGATCCGGTAAAGAAGAATGGGGGCAGCATACGACACTGCGCGCCTGCCGGGTACGCATTTGCCCGCCATGGTGACAAAAAACGCGCTGCGCGCCACTTTTGTGCTTACAATCGTTGCACGCCCATGTCCATTTGCCTCTCATCTTATGCTCAATGCCGTCCCTGATTCCGGATTGACCGCCGCGCGCCAGCACGCCGTCGTCGCGGCCCTGCTGGCCGTGCTGCCGGCCCGCTGCGTGCTGTCCGACGCCGAAGATACGCGCCCGTATGAATGCGATGGCCTGGCCGCCTACCGCCAGCTGCCAATGGTGGTGACCTTGCCCGACACGGAAGAGCAGGTCATCGCCATCCTCGGCGTCTGCCGCGAGTTGCAGGTGCCGATCGTGCCGCGCGGCGCCGGCACGGGCCTGTCCGGCGGCGCCTTGCCGATCGCCGATGGCGTGGTGCTGTCGACGGCGCGTTTGAACCGCATCGTGCGCCTCGATGCGTATGCGCGCACGGCCGTCGTGCAGCCTGGCGTGCGCAACCTGGCCATCTCCGAAGCGGCAGCACCCCATGCGCTGTACTACGCGCCCGACCCGTCGTCGCAGATCGCCTGCAGCATCGGCGGCAACGTGGCGGAAAACTCGGGCGGCGTGCATTGCCTGAAATACGGGCTGACCGTGCACAACGTGCTGCGCGTACGCGTCGTCACCATCGACGGCGAGGTGCTGGAACTGGGTGGCGAATCACTGGACTCGCCTGGCCTCGACCTGCTGGCCGTCTTCATCGGCTCCGAAGGCATGCTGGGCATCGTCACGGAAGTGACGGTAAAGCTGGTTCCCAAGCCGGCCACGGCGCGGGTCATCATGGCCTCGTTCGGCGACGTCGTCACGGGCGGCAACGCGGTGGCCAACGTGATCGCCGCCGGCATCATCCCGGCCGGCCTGGAAATGATGGACCAGACTTCCTCGCGCATGGTCGAGCCGTTCGTCAAGGCCGGCTACGACATCGACGCGGCCGCCATTTTGCTGTGCGAGGCCGATGGCACGCACGAGGAAGTGGAAGAGGAAATCGCGCGCATGACGGCCGTGCTGGAAGGGGCGGGCGCCAGCGCGATTGCCGTGTCGCAGTCGGAAGCGGAGCGCATGAAATTCTGGTCCGGCCGCAAGAACGCGTTTCCCGCAGCGGGGCGCATCTCGCCCGATTACTACTGCATGGACGGCACCATCCCGCGCAAAAAACTGGCGGAAGTGTTGACGGGCATCGCCGCCATGGAAACGACGCATGGCTTGCGCTGCGCGAACGTGTTCCACGCGGGCGACGGCAACCTGCATCCGCTGATCCTGTTCGACGCCAACATGCCCGGCGAATTCGAGCGCGCTGAAGCGTTCGGCGCGGACATCCTGGCGCTGTGCGTGGCGGTCGGCGGCACCATCACGGGCGAACATGGCGTGGGCATGGAAAAGATCAATTCCATGTGCGTGCAGTTTACGCGCGCCGAACTCGATGCCTTTTTTGCCGTCAAGCGCGCCTTCGATCCCCACACTTTGCTGAACCCCGACAAGGCGATTCCCACCTTGAACCGCTGTGCCGAATTCGGCAAGATGCACGTGACGGCGGGGCGGCTGCCGTTCGCCAACCTGCCGCGTTTTTAATTTGCCGGAGACTCTTTTGCAAGCGATCGTGGAACAATTCAGGCAGCAGATCCTGGCGGCCAGCGCGGCCGGCACCCCCTTGCGCTTGCGCGGCGGCGGCAGCAAGGACTGGTATGGCGGGCCGCCGGCAGGCCAGGTGCTCGATACGCGCGCGTATGCGGGCATCATCGACTATGAACCGACGGAGCTGGTGATCACGGCCCGCTGCGGCACGCCGCTGGCCGAAATCGAGGCGGTGCTGGCCGCGCGCAACCAGATGCTGGCGTTCGAGCCGCCGCACTTCGGCCCTGGCGCCACCGTTGGCGGTGTCGTGGCGTGCGCCTTGTCCGGGCCGCGCCGCGCCAGCGCGGGCGCCGTGCGTGACTTCGTGCTGGGCGCCGTGCTGATGGATGGCCATGGCGAACGCCTGGCCTTTGGCGGGCAAGTGATGAAAAACGTGGCCGGCTACGATGTCTCGCGCCTGCTGGCGGGATCCATGGGCACGCTGGGCCTGATCCTGGAGGTGTCGTTGAAAGTGCTGCCCTTGCCGCTGCGCGAAGCGACGTTGCGCTTGCCGTGCGCGGAAATTGCCGCCCTGCGCCTGCTCAATGAATGGGCCGGCAAGCCGCTGCCCATTTCCGCCAGTTGCTGGCATGACGGCGTGTTGACGGTACGCCTGTCAGGGGCCGACGCGGCCGTCTCGGCGGCCTTGCAGTCGCTGGGCGGCGAAGTGCTGGCGCTGGATGACGCGGCCGTCTTCTGGGCCGCGCTGCGCGAGCAGACGCACGCTTTCTTCGCTGGCACCGGCAGCCTGTGGCGGCTGTCGCTGCCGCCGCACGCCAGCGCCATCATCCTGCAAGGACGCCAGCTGATCGAGTGGGGCGGGGCGCAGCGCTGGCTCAGGCTCGATGGCGACGCGGATGCCGCCGGCGCCCGGCAGATCCGCCAGGCCGTGGC
>NZ_NRDQ01000113.1 GCF_002878455.1 Janthinobacterium sp. AD80 | reverse complement strand
CGATAGGGCCGTGTAAAGCGGTGCTTCAATGCTATCTGGCTACAAGTGGCCTTGAATGACTTGGAGCGAAGGCTGAGCCGTTATCGGTCAACAACGCTTTGGGGCGCACCCCGAGTGAGCAGAAATAGGCATGGGTATTGGCGAGGAATCGGTTGGCATTCTCCTGGGTTTCGTCAGGATAGAGCTCCGTGAAGGCGATGCGGGCATGGTCGTCAATGGCGATAAACAAGACTTCCCAGCCGGCGCCGCGCGTACGGTCTCGCCGGTCTCCCGTCGCACGATGGCCGGTGTTTTCAATACGCCCGAGCTTCTTGGTATCGATATGAATCAGGTCGCCTGGTTCTGCATGCTCGTAGCGCTGCACCGGTTCGACGGGATCGAGATCGCTCAGTTTGGACAAGCCGGCACGCGCCAGCACACGGCTTACCGTGGCCTTCGATATCTGCAGGTACTGGGCAATCCTTGCCTGTGTCATGCGCTTCTTGCGTAGCTCGACAACCGTCAGTGCCTTGCCCGCGTCGAGTGCCAAGGGACTATGCAGCGGACGCGACGATCGATCCATCAAGCCCTCTCGCCCCTCGGCAAGGAAGCGCCCCAGCCATTTGCGCACGGTTGCTTCGCTCACCGCGTAGCGGGTAGCGGCCTGGCAGCTCGGCAGGCGGTTAAGCAGGGCGTCTTCGACCATCTCGACTCGACGAATCAGCGTTAATCGGGCATTCTTATGGATGTTCATTCGGTTGGTTTCCTTGAGAACTGGGGGTTTGGCGATTTCCAGTGTCTCAAATCCAATCCGAATGAACCACAACAACCTATTGAAACATCACATCTAGCGGCGCATCACCTTCAAGCGCCCGCCAAGCGACGACGACAGGCTGACTTCGAAACGCCCGCCGGCCGGCAAGGCGCTCACGTCGATACTGGCGCTGCCGCCCGTCAAGCCGCTGGCGAGCAGCGTCCTGCGGCCATCGGCGGCCACGTGCAGCACGGCGGCAAACGGTTCCGCCTGCGCATCCCACACCAGCGCCAGCTTGCCGCCATTTTGCGCGAGATTAAAACTGGCGTCATTGGCGGCGGTCGCGCCACGGCGGGCAGAACGGTCCAGCTTGGCCAATGGCTTGCCATTTGACAACACTTCCACCTCGGTGATAGCGCCCGGATTGGCGAAGCTGACGCGGAAGTGGCTCATGGCGCTGCCGCCATGGTCGGCCAGGGTCGCGGCATCGAAGGGCAAGTCGATAGTCTCTCCTGACGCCGTCAGCAGGCGAAGGATGTAAGCCTGTCCGCTGCCGCTGCTGGCCGCGCCGACGCGCGAGGACGAAGCGATGGCCGGGCGCAGGCTCACGCCACCGGACGTGATACGGCCGGAAATGGTCAGGTAGCCGTTTTCCGCCACGGAGGTGCTGGCGCCCACCACATTGCTGGCCGTGGTTTGCGTGCTGCGTTTTTCCAGGAATTGCTGCACCCGCGCATAGCTGTAGTCGGAGAACCAGGCGCCGCGGCAATAGCTCATCACATCCTTCATCGGCGTGCCTGCGCCATAGGTCGCCTGGCCCAACTGGCCGATGCTGCCGTCATAGCTGCTGTTGTACAGCGGCTGCGGGCCCAGCGCGCCATTTGCATACGGATAGTCGACCGCCGTGCCCGTCGGGCCGCCGCAGGCAACGTGCTGCAGCGAGTGGTTGTGGCCCAGTTCATGCACAAGCGTGGTCAGCCATTCTGGCCAGTTATTGCCGAAGGCATCGCTTGAGCCGCTGCCGTTGTAGCTGGCGTCCAGGCCGATGGCCGAGGTGAAATCGCCGGCCGACGTGCGCGAATTGATGTAGGCCAGGCCGGCGGAACGGCCGACGGACATTTTCGGCACGAAACCATAATAATAGGCGCCGCTGTCTTCCTGGACGCGGTTGCGCTCCAGCGTTTCCAGGGTGGTGCTCCACCAGCTGTCGACGGTGCTGCTGCCCGGGATGGACAGCGCGGCGCGCGTGGTGATGCTGATGTTTTCCGCCGCATACGGATATACGCGCGTCAGCGCGGCACGGATCACGTCGGCGCTCGGCAATTGCGCCACGCCATCATCGGTGAGCAGCGGCACGAGTACCAGGCGAATGCGCGCGGCGCTGGCCACCAGCGGTGCCGCTTCCTGGCTCACCTGCGTGCCATCGTTGCCCACGGCCGTCACGCGCACGCGCACGCCTGGCAGGATCCAGCTGGCCGGCAAGACGCCGCTGAAGTTGCCGTTGAAGCTGTAATCGCTCTTTACCGTCGGCAAGACGGCCGGGCCGGTCATGTTGATACTGCCCAGGGCATTGCCATTGGCGGAGGTGGCAAACAGGGTCACGGCAGGGCTGGCACGGCCCGCCTGCGTGCCCAGCACGGAAACGCGCACGGCAGCGGACTTGCCGCGCGTCAGGCGCAAGGCCGCGTCGCTGGAATTCAGGTTGAACACTTGCGCGAAGTCGATGCTGCCCAGCGTAAAGGCCGACACGGTGCCCGCATTGACGGCGATGCGCGAGGCAGCCGACAGCAAGACATTGCCCGTCGCCGTGGCCGGCGCGCTCAAGACCAGCTGGCTGCTGCTGGCGCTGACGATGCTGGCCGGCGTGTTGCCCACCGACGCGGCGCTGACCTGGTCCAGGTTGTTGCCCAGCACTGTCACCGACATGGTCGAGGCGCCGACAACCGTGCTGATCGACGTTACCGACACGCTCGCCAAGACGGTGTAGCTGTCGTTGCTGAGCACATCGTTATACGGACCGCGCAGCGTCAGCTGACCCGTCGCGGCGCCTGCCGGCACCAGCACTGTCACCTCGGTCGCGCTCTGGCTTTGCGGGATGGCGGACGCGCCATTGCCAAACTGCACTGCCGTGACGGCGCCCATGCCGCTACCGGCGATGGTCACGCTGGAACCCGTGCCGCCCGTCGCTGGCGCGACGCTGCTGACGCTCAGCGGCAGGTACACATTCAGGCTGTAGCTGGTAGCTGCCGTGCCGCTGGCGCTGACCAGGCTCAAGGCGCCGGAGACGGGCACGCCTGGCATGGCCAGGGTCACGCTGCTGTCGCTGGCGGCGCTGCTGGCGACGGTCACGCCGCCCACCTGGAACGCCGTCACACGGCTGAGATTGCTACCCGTGAGCACTACGCTGCCGCCGACGGCGACATTCGTGGCCGACACGGCCGTGACGGCCGGGATCAGGACCGGGTTATTCGACGTGGTCGCCACCACGGTGTCGCCACCGCCGCCACCGCCGCCACCACAGGCGGACAGGCCCAGCATGAGAAACAATGCGATAAGCAGATGGTTTTTCATGGCTGGCAACCATGTCCGGAAAGCGTGATGCCGTGAGCGGCGCAAGGGAAATGTGACATATTGGTGACTTTTGGTGAGAATTTGAATTCAGAGAACCAATATTATGGGTGATTTAGATTCCGAAAGACAACTATTAATGCTTTTGATTTAATTGGTTTTGATAATAGTTAAGGTAGCTGCTTGGCAATCTTTATTTCCAGCATGATTCACTTCACTCTGTCTTGTCCTGGATCAAGATTGTTTCTTCATGCGCCTATTGCTATTCCATTCATGAAAAAAAATGCCGCGAATTTTTTAATGTGTGGATATTTTTCCACACCATAGAGATACTGCCTTCTTGCCAACTTTGGCGGAAGAATTAACGTTTTCATTAAGATTTTCAGGAATGTAACTTCTGGATATCGCCACAAGCGGGCGAAAGTGTTGCGCGGGCAAGCACGGGCGCGGCAAGCCGGCCTTTTGCTCAAAACCAAAGCAGCCTGATGCCGTATAATTTTAGACCCGGCGATTCAGGCGATTGCCACCCTCTGCCCGCCCTACCCGGCCGGCACTCTCCGTCAGCCGACCCCGCTGACCCGCCATCGCCACGCCTGGAACTGTCTTGCACTGCGCCGCCGCCCGTTTGCCTATTGAAAGCATGAAATGAACGATACCGTGATCCCCGCCATGTCCCCGACCGAAGCCACCCTGCGCGCCATCCTGGCGCAGCGGATCATGATCCTCGACGGCGCGATGGGCACGATCATCCAGCAATACAAGCTCGACGAAGAAGCCTACCGTGGCGGTCCCACCGGCCGCTTCATCGATTTCGCCGCGCCGGCCGACAGCGGCGCGCGTGAACTGTTCGTCAAGGGCAACAACGAGCTGCTGACCCTGACGCAGCCGCACATCATCCAGGAAATCCACGAGCGCTACCTGGCGGCCGGCGCCGACCTGATCGAAACGAATACCTTTGGCGCCACGACGATCGCGCAAGACGATTACCACATGGCCCACCTGGCCTATGAAATGAACGTGCAGGCCGCCAAGCTGGCGCGCGCCGCCTGCGATAAATATTCCACGCCGGACAAGCCGCGCTTCGTCGCCGGCGCCCTCGGGCCCACGCCGAAGACGGCGTCGATCTCGCCCGACGTGAACGACCCGGCCGCGCGCAACGTCACCTTCGACCAGCTGGTAGCCGCCTACCTGCAGCAGACGCAGGGCCTGGTGGAAGGGGGCGCCGACGTGCTGCTGGTGGAAACCATTTTCGACACCCTCAACTGCAAGGCGGCGCTGTTCGCCATCGACCTGTACTACGAGCAAAATCCGACCGTCGTGCGCCTGCCGCTGATGATTTCCGGCACCGTCACGGACGCCTCCGGCCGCATCCTGTCGGGCCAGACCGTGCCCGCCTTCTGGCATTCCGTGCGCCATGCGAAACCGCTGACGATCGGCCTGAACTGCGCGCTGGGCGCCGCCCTGATGCGTCCGTACGCGGAAGAGCTGGCCAAGATCGCCGACACCTTCGTGTGCATCTACCCGAACGCGGGCTTGCCCAACCCCATGAGCGACACGGGCTTTGACGAGTTGCCAGCCGACACCTCCGCCCTGCTGCGCGAATTTGCCGACGCGGGCTTTTTGAACATGGCCGGCGGCTGCTGCGGCACCACGCCCGAGCACATCGCCGCCATCGGCCAATTGCTGTCGAAAAATACCCCGCGCACCGTGCCGGCCCCATCGCACGACTTGCGCCTGGCGGGCCTGGAACCGTTCGTCGTCAATGACGAGTCGCTGTTCGTCAACGTGGGCGAGCGCACCAACGTCACGGGCTCGAAGGCATTCGCGCGCATGATTCTCAACGAGCAATACGACGAAGCCCTGTCCGTGGCCCGCCAGCAGGTGGAAAACGGCGCCCAGGTGATCGACATCAACATGGATGAAGCGATGCTCGATTCGCTGGCCGCCATGACGCGCTTCCTGAATCTGATCGCCTCGGAACCGGATATTTCGCGCGTGCCCATCATGGTCGACTCGTCGAAATGGTCGGTCATCGAGGCGGGCCTGAAATGCGTGCAGGGCAAGGCCATCGTCAACTCGATTTCCATGAAGGAAGGCGAAGAGGAATTCCTGCGCCAGGCCAAGCTGTGCCGCCGCTACGGCGCCGCCGTCATCGTCATGGCCTTCGATGAGAAGGGCCAGGCCGATACCTTCGAGCGCAAGATCGAAATCTGCGCCCGCGCGTACCACCTGCTGATCGACGCGCTGGACTTCCCGCCGGAAGACATCATTTTCGATCCGAACATCTTTGCCGTCGCCACCGGCATCGAGGAACACAATAACTACGCCGTCGACTTCATCAACGCCACGCGCTGGATCAAGGAAAACTTGCCGTACGCGAAGATCTCGGGCGGCGTGTCGAACGTGTCCTTCAGTTTCCGCGGCAACGATCCGGCACGCGAAGCCATCCATACCGTCTTCCTGTACCACGCCATCAAGGCCGGCATGACCATGGGCATCGTCAACGCCGGCATGGTGGGCGTGTACGACAACCTGGACCCGGAACTGCGCGAAAGAGTGGAAGACGTGGTGCTGAACCGCCGCGAAGACTCGACCGAACGCATGATCGAATTTGCCGGCACCCTGAAGGCAGGCGGCAAGGCCGAGGCGCAAACGCTGGCCTGGCGCGAAGGCACCGTGCAGCAGCGCCTGTCGCACGCGCTGGTGCACGGCATCACGCAATTCATCGTCGAGGACACGGAAGAAGCGCGCCAGGAGCTGCTGCACAATGGCGGGCGCCCCATCCACGTGATCGAGGGTCCGCTGATGGCCGGCATGGACGTGGTCGGCGACCTGTTTGGCCAAGGCAAGATGTTTTTGCCGCAGGTGGTGAAATCGGCGCGCGTGATGAAACAGGCCGTGGCCCATTTGATTCCGTTCATCGAGGAAGAAAAGCTGCTGGAAGAAAAGCGCACGGGCATCGTCGCCAAGCCGAAAGGCAAGATCATCATGGCCACCGTGAAAGGCGACGTGCATGACATCGGCAAGAACATCGTCACCGTCGTTCTGCAATGCAATAACTTCGAAGTGGTGAACATGGGCGTGATGGTGCCGTGCTCGGAAATCCTGGCCCGCGCCAAGGTGGAAAACGCCGACATCATTGGTCTCTCGGGCCTGATCACGCCGTCGCTGGAAGAGATGGCGTATGTCGCCAAGGAAATGCAGCGCGATGAACACTTCCGCATGCTGAAGATTCCCCTGCTGATCGGCGGCGCCACCACCAGCCGCGCCCACACGGCCGTGAAAATTGCCCACAACTATGAAGGCCCCGTGATCTACGTGCCGGACGCCTCGCGTTCCGTGTCCGTGGCGCAATCCTTGCTGACGCCGGAGCAGCGCGACAAGTACGTGGAAGACATCGAGCTCGACTACGCGCGCATCCGCGAGCAGCATGCCAACAAGAAGGCGCTGCCCATCCTGCCATTGGCGCAGGCGCGCGCCAACAAGATGATCGTGCCGTTCGACGGCGCCTGCACGCCCGTGAAACCGAAATTCATCGGCCGGCGCGTGTTCAGGAACGTCGACCTGGCCACCCTGGCCAACTACATCGACTGGGGCCCGTTCTTCCAGACCTGGGACCTGGCCGGTCCCTTCCCCGCCATTTTGACGGATGAGGTGGTGGGCGACGCGGCCACCAAGGTCTACGCGGAAGGCCAGGCCTTGCTGAAAAAACTCATCGACGGGCGCTGGCTGACGGCCAATGGCGTCGTGTCCCTGCTGCCGGCCAACAGCGTCAACGACGACGATATCGAGGTCTACACGGACGACACGCGCAGCACCGTCGCCTTCACCTATTACGGCATGCGCCAGCAAGGCGTCAAACCCGTGGTCGATGGCGTGCAGCGGCCGAACCAGTGCCTGGCGGACTTCATTGCGCCGAAGGCATCTGGCGTGAAGGATTACATCGGCATGTTCGCCGTGACGTCGGGCCTGGGCATTGAAAAGTATGAAAAACGCTTCGAGGATGCGCACGACGATTACTCGTCCATCATGCTCAAATCGCTGGCCGACCGCCTGGCCGAGGCCTTTGCCGAATACCTGCACGAGCGCGTGCGCAAGGACCTGTGGGGCTACGTGCCGGACGAGCAGCTGGGCAACGACGACATGATCGCCGAAAAATACGTCGGCATCCGCCCCGCGCCCGGCTACCCTGCCTGCCCCGAGCATACCGTCAAGAAAGAAATGTTCGAGGTCATGCAGGCCGAGGAAATCGGCATGCAACTGACGGAATCGTATGCCATGTTCCCCGGCGCGGCCGTCTCCGGCTTCTATTTTGCCCACCCGGAGTCGAAATACTTCGTCGTCGGCAAGATCGGCATGGACCAGGTGGAAGACATGGCCAAGCGCCGTGGCGCCAGCATCGAGGACGTGGAGCGCTGGCTGGCACCGAATCTCTCCTGATGCCTTGAAAGCTGGCGGCGCGCGGAAGGAACTTTCGCGCGCCGCGGCGCACTAACGCAGTATGCCGGACGGCATGCTGCATGCCCGCTCCGGCCGTTTCAACTGGCAAGGAGGAAATATGGCAAGCAATTTCAAACTCAAACGCTGGCAGGACCAGGCCATCCTGTTGCTGGGCCTGTGGCTCGTCGTCTCGCCCTGGGTATTTTCCTATCCGCAAAGCTCACCGCAGATGGTCAACGCCTTTGTCTCCGGGCTGGTGATCGCCATCCTGGCCGCCTTCGACCTGTACAAGACCTATTTCTGGGCCGTCGTCGTCAACCTGCTGGTGGGCGTATGGGTGGCTGCCTCGCCGTGGATACTGCGGCTGGCCGAGCAGCGCATGGTCATGTGGAACGAGCTGGTCGTCGGCATCGCCGTCGTCGTGCTGGCCCTGTGGGAACTGCGCACCGATCCTGAACTGCACAAGCACTGGCCCGGCGCCGCCGCGTGATGGCGTTAAAAAGCCCTGTCACGGCGACGCCGTGCAGGGCTTTTTGGGCGGGTCGCGTAGGTCGGATTAGCGACTGCGCGTAATCCGACACCCCCCACAGTCACCGCCAACAATGTCGTCGGATTACGCGTGGCCTGACGGCCGCGCTAATCCGACCTACAGCGCATACCTGACAACGTTATCGCTCCATTCGTAGGCGGCCATTTCCAGCTCCACCAGGTCGTCCGGCGACATGGCCAGGTCGCGCAGGGTTGGCACGATCTCGCCTTCCATGTCTTCGATGCGCTCGATGCATTCGGCCAGGCGCAGCAAGTCGCCATAGAAACCTTCGCGCGACAGCAGCGCTTCGGCCACTTCATCGATCACTTCGATCTGCTTGAGGATTTCCGACATCGGCACGCCAAACAGCGTGTCCATCAGGGACATGATGCCGACCGTAAAGGCGATATCGGCCGAGTGCGCATGGTTGGGACGCAGTTTATGTGCGAGCAGTTCCAGCAGGCGGCCGCGCGTGGTGGCCAGCATCAGTAGCGGCGTCATGCTATGGCCGCGCTTGCTTGGCTCCGCGTACAGCATGATTTGCAGCCAGCGCTGCAGCTGGCGGCGGCCCAGCACGGTGACGGCCTGGCTCAGCGAATCGATGCGCTGGCGCGCACCTACGGCCGGCGTGTTAACCAGGCGCAGCAAGTTCAGGGCCAGCGATACGTCGCGCTTGATGGCGCGCTCGATCTCCATATTGTCCGCGTCGGACGTGACCAGTGTCATCAGTTCCATGACGGCCAGTTGCGACGGCGACAGCTTCTTGCCCGTCATGATGGCCGGCTTGGCGAAATAATAACCCTGGAAGTAGTCGAAGCCCAGGTCCAGGCCGGACTTGAATTCTTCGCGCGTCTCGACCTTTTCCGCCACCAGTTTCTTGTTTTCCTGCTTGAAACGGGGCGCCAGTGCCGCCAGCACCTTCGGATCGACGGTACGCATGTCCATCTTCACGTATTGCACCAAAGGCAACAGCTCCTGCACTTGCGCCGTGTCGGAGACCACGTTTTCCAGCGCAAAAGTGAAGCCATGGCCCACCAGTTCGCTGATGCGCGCGCGCAATTCCGGCGTCACCTGCATCGATTCGACGATTTCAAGCACGACTTTCTCGCGCGGCAGGAACACAAAGATGTCACTCATGATGACATCGGCGTCGACATTGACGAAACCGAGCGCATCGCCGATGACCTTTTCCATGCCCAGCTGCGAAGCGTGGGCGATGACGGAAGCCGTGGCGGACAGGTCGCTGGTAATGTTGGCGGGCCCGACCGGAGCGTTGCGGAAAAGCAACTCATAGCCGAACAGGGCTTGGTTGCGGTCGAGGATAGGTTGTCGCCCCAGATAAAACTCGCGCACGCGCAAGGGTTTCGGGGTGATGTCGTTGCTGGAAATATCGATCATTAAATCTTCATCAATCACGTCGAGTGATACCGGCCGCGCCGCGCCCGCATCAAGGTTCACTATTGACAATACTTTAGCTGAATTTCGCCCGCGCTGTGGGTATTTTGGCAGTAATAGCGTTTATTGTCGTCAACAAATTAGCTTGCTGGCGATTCTTGCACCATCCCGTCGACAAACAGCTTCAATTCTCCGGGAGAAAACGCCGTCCATTCTTCGTTGGTCGTCAGGGGCTGGGTGACGATCACGGCCACCCGGTCCTGCGGCGTGGTGACCTGGGAAAAGTCCACGCTCAAGTCTTCATCGGACAGTTTAGCAGTCGGGAACGGATGTTGTCGCACCAGATAATGCAAGCTGGTGGAGCAATGGGCAAACAGCGCTTCGCCGCTCGACAGCATCATGTTGAAGGTGCCATGGGCGGCGATGCTAGGCAACAACTCGGCCAGCGCCGCGTGCAGGGCCGGCAAGGCCGGCGGCGCGTCGCCGAAGCGCGCGTGCAATTCCTGCAGCAGGTAGCAGAAGGCCAGCTCGCTGTCGGTGCAGCCGACGGGACGGTAGCTGCCCGTCAGCACGGGATGGAATTGTTTCAGGTCGCCATTGTGGGCAAACACCCAGTAGCGGCCCCACAGTTCGCGCACGAAAGGATGGCAGTTTTCCAGCGCCACCTTGCCTTGCGTTGCCTTGCGGATATGCGCGATCACATTGCGCGACTTGATGGGATAGCGTTTGATCAGTTCGGCCACGGGCGAGGCGATGGCTGCCTGGTGGTCGACAAAATGGCGCACGCCGGCGCCCTCGAAAAAGGCGATGCCCCAGCCGTCATGGTGGGTATCGGTATGGCCGCCGCGCATGGCGAAGCCGGTAAAACTAAAGACAATGTCCGTGGGGACATTGCAATTCATTCCGAGAAGTTGGCACATGGTCTGTTTGCAGCAGGGTAACTCGCCTACCATACCATGCCAGCCAGGCAATTGGTATGGCGGCGATCGCCATCAAACGGGACTAGTGCAGCAGGACAGGCTGGCTCATGAGGGAATCGTAGCTGCCCAGGAATTCATCGATCTCTTCCATGCTGGGTTCGCTGGCGATGAGTTCGGTGACGTCGCGGCGAAAATGCTGCGCCAGCACGCCGGCAATGAAGGTTTCCCGCTTGCCGCCCTTGTCGACGATTTCATAGCCGCCAAAGCGCAGCGCTTCCAGGTCGACGTCGGCGCCGAATTCCACGACGCTATATTGCTCGCTGTTATAGATCAGGTTCATTTTGCATCCTTCGCTCAAGCAGGAGGAACTCCTGCGGTGTCAGAACAGAGGTGGGGCTGGCACGGCGCGATTTCAAGCGCCCTGCCGCCCCGCGGGCTACGGAGTTGTAACGAGATGCAAATTGCGACTGCGGTCATGGCGTCAGGACATCGTCAGGAAACCACGTTCAAGCAAGCAGCACGTCCGCTTGCAGCGCCAGTAGGCTATCGTAGGGACTGGCGCCCAGCCAGCTGCGCAATTGTTCGATGTGCGTGGCGTCGGCCAGGCTGATGAACAAGCGCGCAGGGGGATGGCGCAGCAGACGATTCAATGTTACACGCAATACGAGATTGCCGCTGCAGCACAGGCAACCGGGTGCGATACGCAATAGTTGCAATGGAAACGAGGGAGAGGCTTGTTCGGCCAGGCCGGCCAGGATGGAGTTGCCGTCAGCCAAGCCTTCCAGGATCACGGCAACGGCTTCGTGCGGCCGCAAGGCGGCGGCAATGGCCGCCTCGCGGTCAGCGGCACGTGCGCCGCTGACCAGGGTCAGCGGCGTTGGCTGCCGCCCGCTTGGCGTCACAGGCTTTTCTTGGCCAGCTTGCCCGGTTCGACGCCCAGCTGCTTGAGCTTGCGGTACAGATGCGTGCGTTCCAGGCCGGTTTTCTCCGCCACGCGCGTCATGCTGCCGCCTTCGCGGCCCAGGTGGTGTTCGAAATACATGCGTTCAAACGCATCGCGCGCCTCGCGCAGTGGCAGGTCGAACGACAGATTGTAGCCATGGCCCTCGGCCACCGCCGGCACGGCGATGCCCGGGCGCACCATCAGCTGCTGCGGCGCGCTGCCGCCAAAGCTGGGCACGGGATGGCTGCTTTCCTCGGCCACGACGGGCGCCACCGGACGCGGCGCCACGCTCGGCGCCCGCACGGTTTCCTGGGCTCGCGTCAAGCCTTGCTGCACTGCCTTGAGCAGCTTTTGCAGGGCAATCGGTTTTTCCAGGAAGTTCAATGCACCGATACGTGTCGCTTCGACGGCCGTATCATGGTGGCATGGCCGGACATCATGATCACCGGCATGGTCAGCAAGCCATCGCGCTGCCACTCCTTGAGCAGGGTCACGCCATCGGTGTCGGGCATCCAGATATCCAGCAATACCAGATCCGGAGCACCGGCGGCACGCGCTTCGCGCGCCTGCTGCGCATTTTCGGCCAGCTGGATAGCATGTCCTTCGTCACCCAATATTTCCGAGAGCAACTCACGGATACCCATTTCATCATCCACTACGAGTATGTTTGCCATTCGTGTCTTGCCTTCCTCATTTCGCCGGCCGTCGCGCACGAGATGCACGCGCGGACAACTATGATTTTATTAGTGTTTTAAATACTAAACCAGACGTTCATGCCAGGAATTCCTGGGCAGGAGCGTCGGGAGCTAACTTTAACAGCAAAATGACCACCGAAGCGCCATTGCCGTCGACCCGATTCTCGATATCGATGCGTCCACCATGTTCATCGATGATTTTCTTCACCATCGCCAGCCCCAGGCCCGTGCCACGCGCCTTCGACGTGACGTAGGGTTCGAAAGCCCGCGCCAGGATCTTCGGCGCGAAACCGGGGCCATTGTCGCTGATGGCCAGCCGCACGGCGATATTCACGCCGCCGTCCGCACTGCGATAATGAATTGCTTCCGTCCTCACGTCAATCCGCGGATGCGGCGAGTCCGGCGGCAGGTCCGCCATGGCATCCTGCGCATTCTGCAGCAAGTTGTGTATGACCTGGCGCAACTGCGTCGGATCACCCATCACCATGGGCAGATTCGGCGCCAGCTGCGGGTGGATGATGTCGCCATCGTCGCCGCGCAGATACAGGTTCAGGATCTCTTCGATCAGTTCGTTCAGGCGCAGCGGCACCAGCACGGCCGGCGGCGTGCGCGCATAGTCGCGGAAGTCATCGACCATGCGCTTCATGGCGTCGACCTGCTTGACGATGGTGGTGGTGGCGCGGCTCAGCAGGTCGGCGTCCGGCTGCTCCAGCTTGCCTTCCAGCTTCATCTGCAAGCGCTCGGCCGACAGCTGGATCGGCGTCAGCGGATTCTTGATTTCATGCGCCAGGCGGCGCGCCACCTCGCCCCAGGCGATCGAGCGCTGCGCGGAAATCACGTCGGAAATATCATCGAAGACGACGATATAGCCGCTGCCGGACTCCAGCGGCAAGCGCGAGCCGCGCGCCAGCAGGGTGATGTCGTGCTCGTCGGCGCTGCTGCCCAGGCGGCGCGGGATCTCGATCTGCCGCTGCCAGTGCAGGCGCTGCTGGTTGCGCCCCGAGGCCGACTGCGCGCTTTGCGCCGTAAAGGCGCTGACGATGGCGGCGCCAAATTCTTCCATCCCGGCAATATCCGCCAGCGGCTGGCCCACCATGCTGGCGCCCGGATGCTGCAGGATGCGCTCGACCGATTCATTGCAGGTGACTAACTTAAAATCGCCATCGAGCACCATCACGCCTGCCGACATGTTCGCCAGCACCGATTCCAGGTGGGCCTTGGCATTTTGCAGGGCGGCGCGGTTGCTTTCGACGGCCGTGCGGGCATCGAGCAGCTGGCGCGTCATGATATTGAACGATTGCGTCAGGGTTCCCAGTTCATCCTTGGTGGCGACGATGGGGCGCGGCGACAGGTCGCCCTCGGCCACGGCGCGCGTGCCTTCGGCCAGCAGCAGCAGGGGCTGGGCCAGGTTTCCCGCGATCAGAAAGGCGCTGCCGATGGCGCCAAAAATGGCCAGCAGCAAGGTCAGCGTGAGGATTTCCATGTACATCTTGCGCAGACCCACGCGCGCGACAAAACGTTCCTTGTATTCGCTGTAGGCGGCGCGCAGCATCTCGCCATTCGTCGCCAGCTTGGGCGGCACGGCTTGCAGCAATTGCAGGTAGCGGGGCGACACGGACGGCCCCGGCACGGCGACAAGCACGCGCAGGCGCAGGCTGGCGGCCGCG
>NZ_NRDQ01000112.1 GCF_002878455.1 Janthinobacterium sp. AD80 | reverse complement strand
GAATGCAGGTCGGGTTAGCGGGACGCAGCCACGCGTAACCCGACACCATTGTTGACTCGGCCGTTGGTGAATGTGGCTCGGTGATGTCGGCTTACGCCCTGCGGGCCAAGCCGACCTACGCAGGAGCATCCGATAAAATGCAGGTCGGGTTAGCGTGGCGCGGCCACGCGTAACCCGACAGCATTGTTGACTCGGCCGTTGCTGCCGCCTTACGCCCGACCGGCAAAAATCAGGCCGTGCCGCCGACCGTGATGCCGTCCAGGCGCAAGGTCGGCTGCCCCACGCCCACGGGCACGCTTTGCCCCTCCTTGCCGCACACGCCCACGCCCGAGTCCAGGCGCATGTCGTTGCCGATCATGGAGACGCGGTTGAGCACGTCCGGGCCATTGCCGATCAGGGTGGCGCCCTTCACCGGGTAGCTGAGCTTGCCGTTTTCAATGATGTACGCTTCGCTGGCCGAGAAGACGAACTTGCCGTTCGTGATATCGACCTGGCCGCCGCCGAAATTGACGGCGTACAGGCCGTTTTTCACGGAAGCGAGGATCTCGCCCGGGTCCCTGTCGCCGCCGAGCATATACGTGTTGGTCATGCGCGGCATCGGCAGGTGGGCGAACGACTCGCGGCGCGCATTGCCCGTCACGGGCATCTTCATCAGGCGCGCATTCATGGTGTCCTGGATATAGCCTTTCAGGATGCCATCTTCTATCAGGGTCGTGCACTGCGTGGGATTGCCTTCGTCATCGATATTCAATGAGCCGCGGCGGCCCGCCAGGGTGCCGTCGTCGACCACGGTGACGCCCTTGGCCGCCACGCGCTCGCCGATGCGTCCGGAAAATGCGGACGAGCCCTTGCGGTTGAAATCGCCTTCCAGGCCGTGACCGATCGCTTCGTGCAGCAGGATGCCGGGCCAGCCCGGGCCCAGCACGATGGTCATGGGACCGGCTGGCGCGGGGCGCGCTTCCAGGTTCACCAGCGCCGAATTGACGGCGTCGGTCGCGTATTGCTCCAGTACGGCATCGCTGAAATAGTCATAGCTGTAGCGTCCGCCGCCACCGGCTGAACCCGTCTCGCGGCGGCCATTCTGTTCCGCAATCACCGTCACGGAGACGCGCACCAGCGGACGGATATCGGCCGCCAGCACGCCATCGCTGCGCAGCACCAGCACCACGTCATATTCGCCGGCCAGGCCCGCCATCACTTGCACGACTCTCGGGTCTTTCGCACGCGCCATTTTTTCCACGCGCTCGAGCAGCTGCACCTTGGCCGTGGCGTCCAGCGATGCAAGCGGATCGTTGGGCAGGTACAGGGAGCGCCCGCCCTGCGGCTGCATGTGGCCGGCGATCTTGATCTTGCCCGCGCCGGCGCGCGCGATGGTGCGCGTGGCGGCCGCCGCTTCCAGCAGGGCCCGCTCGGAAATCTCGTCGGAATAAGAAAAGGCCGTCCTGTCGCCGGACACGGCGCGCACGCCAACGCCCTGGTCAATGGAAAAACTGCCCGTCTTGACGATGCCCTCTTCCAGGCTCCAGCCTTCGCTCTTGGTCGACTGGAAATACAGGTCGGCATAATCGACCTTGTGGGTAAACATCGTGCCCAGGGCTTTCAGCAGCTTGTCCTCGTCCAGGCCGAACGGCGTCAGCAGGATCTCGCGTGCCACGGCCAGGCTCGACAGATTGGGTTCAAATGGGTTCATGACTTTACACTCGCTAATGATATTCAAGGCAATCTCGGTACCTGACCGTGGCGCCGCCGTGCTTGGCACGGGACCGCCGAGGCGGTGAGCGTCGCAGACCTCACAGCGCGACGCGCAGCAGCTGATGTCAGGTGGCGCTCACATGGTGCGGTGGGCCAGGGCGGGCAAGGATTCGCGCACGCCAGCCAGAAACAGGGGATCGATCTCGCCGCTGACCACGCCCTCGCCTTCCGGCAGCACGGCCTTGACTTCGCCCCAGGGGTCGATCAGCATGCTGTGGCCCCAGGTACGGCGGCCGTTCGGATGCAAGCCGCCCTGCGCCGAGGCCAGCACATAGCACTGGTTTTCAATGGCACGCGCGCGCAGCAGCACTTCCCAGTGGGCGCGGCCCGTCGTATGGGTAAACGCGGCCGGCACGACCATCAGCGCGCAATCGCCCATGGCGCGGTACAGCTCGGGGAAACGCAGGTCATAGCAGACGGACAAGCCAACACGGCCGAACGGCGTCTCGATCGAACGCACCTGCGCGCCGGGCGCGATGGTGCGCGATTCATTATAGGATTCGGTGCCGCGCGTAAAACCGAACAGGTGGATCTTGTCGTAGCGGCCGGCCGGTTCGCCTTGCGGGTCATACACCAGGGTCGTGTTCAGCACTTTTCCTTCCTGGCCGGAAATCAAAGGCAAGGTGCCGCCGATCAGCCAGATGCCATGCTGGCGCGCCATCTGCGCCATGCCATCCTGGATCGGGCCGCTGCCGGGCTGCTCCGCGTGCGCCAGCTTGTCCGTTTCCTGCTGGCCCATGATGGCCCAGTATTCGGGCAGCACCACCAGCAGCGCGCCACCGGCGGCCGCCTGCGCCACCAGGCGCCGCGCCGTGGCCAGGTTGTCGTCCACGGACGGCGAAGACACCATTTGTATCGCTGCGACTGTATGCATCATTTCCACCTATTGTCATTCAAACGCCGGTCTATTTCGCCACCGCCTCCGCCGCCGCGGCGGCAGGAACGGCCAGAGGTTCCAATTTACCACCATCAAGCTTGGTCACCACGGGCGATTTCCACGGGCCGGCGATCTGCATGTGGTAAGTGAGCGCCTTCATCACGGGTGCGCGCAGGAACAGTTGCGCCAGGAAACTGCCCAGGCCGATGACGGGGTTGACGGCCAGCGCATACACGAGAGGACCGGTACCCAGATTGAATTCCGGAATCACCACTACGTGCAGATTCGTCGTTTCATTGGCGATGTCGGCCGTGCCATCCATCAGCACGGTGGCTGCCACGCCATGCATCTTGAGGTTATCGGTGGTCACCACGCCACGCTTGATGCTGGCGTTGGCCGTGATGCCGTCGAAGGCCAGGCCTTCGGAAAACACATCGTGGAAATCGAGTTTCAGCAAACGGGGCAAGGCTTGCAGGCTGAGCACACCCAGCAGCTTGGCCGCACCCGGGTCCTGCTTGAGGAACTGGCCCGACTCCACACTCATTTCGATCTGGCCCGACAAGGTGGGAATGTCCAGCGAATACGGCAAGCCATTCCAGGCGATGTCGCCGCTCAGGCGGCCCTTGCCGCGACGCACGGTATCGGCAAAGCCGAAGCGGTCCAGCAGCTTGCCCGCATCGACGATGTCGAGGCCGAAACGCAGGCTGGTCGTGCTTTGCCCATCCTTGATGACCCATTTTCCATTGCCGCTCAGGGCGCCATCGGGATTCGACAATTGCAGCTTGCCCACGCGCCACTCGCGCCCGCCGGCCGCCATGGTGTTATAGGCCTGCAACTCCAGCCGGCCGATCTTCTTGTTGAACAGCTCGAATTGCTCGGCGACGATATCGAGCGAAGGGATGGACTGCGCGCCGCTCTTGCCTTCGAGCAGATTTTTCACATCGTTGGCGGCCGATTCCGGGATGATCAGGGACGACAGGCGCGCCGTCATCTTGCCCAGGCCGGACGGCGTTTCCAGCCACGTCACATAACCGGACACCTGCTTCGCATCGATATTGGCCTGCCATACATCTTTCTGGTGCGTGGCGCCCACCACCACGTTTTCCAGCTTGCGCTCGCCCAGCATCAGTTCGCTGGCACGCGCCGCCATCATGTCGGGCACCACATACTGGGCGATATCGGGCGCGTCGCCATCGACGCCGGTGTCGCTGGTGGCCGCGCCACTGCCGGCGATTTCGCTGCCGGCGGCGATCCAGCTATCCACGTCCAGGGTCTTCATGTTGACGTTGAGCATCATGCCACTGTCCGGTTCCGGCGCCGGCACGTTCACGCCGATGCCGCCGCGCACCAGACGCCAGGCGTCCTTGCCCTGCTTCTGGCGCTGGTAGCGCGCCGCGATGCCGGAACCGAGGGCGATGCGGATATCGTCCGTGCGCAAGCCGGCCCCGTTTGCCGCATTGCCCGTCAGGGTGAATTTCACGGGCAGGCTGTCGCCGGCCGCTTTTTTCAGGGGCGCGGGGAAATCCAGGCCCAGGCCCGTCAACGGCGACTCCACATTGACGATGACCTGGTGGTCGCGCGCCGTGATCAGGCCGTTATAGCGGGCGCCGCCGTTCAAATGTTTGGCCAGGCGCTGCAGCACGGGCGCCGGATAGGTCTTGCGCAAGCCATCGATGGTCATGTTGCCGGCAATCTTGACCTGGATGGAATTGTCCGGCTGCGTACCGCCCGAAATGGCCAGCGGCCCGCCCAGCAGACTGCCGTTCAAGCCGTTCAGGTTGACGCCCTTCTCGTTGAACTCGATCTTGCCCTGCGTGCCCAGCACGGGCGGCATGTCATGGAACAGCACCACGTCGTTGCCGGCCAGCTGCAGGCTGCCCTGGACAGTCGATTCCATCAGGCGTTCGATCGGCAGGTGCAGCTTCAATGCCAGCTTGGCGTTGCCGGTGGCTGTGGTTTCATCCGTGAAATGCTCGATCCAGCCCAGCACGGGGCTGGCTGTCACGTACTTGAGGAATTCCTGCATCGGGCCGGCCGCGTTGCCATCGATATCGAGCAAGGTATCGAACACGGTCAGGTCGGGGATCACGGCTTTCACGTTCGTCAGGGCTACGCCACCCGTAGTGGCCGTGTCGCCCCGGATTTCCATGCGCGCGCGCTCGAAAATGAAACTGCCCTTGATCTTTTCCGCCTGCGGCCACAGCGGCGCCTTGCCCGCCAGCGTACCGCTTTCGGCAAATTCGCCGGGCGCGTAGTTCAGAATGCCATTGTCAAGCTTGCCGGCCACGCGGAATTCGCCGCGGTTGCGCTGCGCCGACGACGCCGCATTGAAAGGGAAATGCTCGAGTTCGCCGCGCAGGCGCAGGTTGACGTCGTGCGCCACGCCGCCTTCGAGCGCGCCCGTCAGCCAGTGGCGCAGATGCTCGGGCGTTTGCACGGGCAAATAGCGGCCGATGGTGTTGATCTCGAAATTGTCGATCGTACCGGTCACATCCACCTGGCCCAGATTCTTGCCATCGAGCGGCATGCGGTGCGTACCGTGCAGGGCCACGCGCAAGCCTTGCTGATCGAAGTCCAGCTTGTCCAGCTCGACTTGCAGCATATTGTCAGCCTCGAACTTCCAGCGCGCCTGCATGGCGAATTGGGCGAATGGCAAGGCCGGTTCGCTCAGATAGGAAGGAAACTGCAGCACCAGGTCTTGCGCGTCGATGGCGATGGTGCCGCCCTGGTCGCTGGCGTCGATACTGCCCGTCAAGTGGTCAAAGCCGGGGATGGCCGGTGCGGCAGCCTGCGCGGGCGTGCTCGCCGTCTTCGCCACGGCCAGGCGCGCCGGCTGCGCATTCAGCCCCAGCCCGACGAGCTTGCCGCGCAAACGGTAGCTGGCGGGCGTGGCCATGTCGCCGTCCCATTGGGCGACAAAATCCTGCAAGCGGCCGCGTGGCGCCAGGGCATCCAGGCGCTGGCGCTGTTGCGTGCCCAGCGGCAACTTGTCCGCCAGCGCGGCCAGGGTCTGCAGATCGAGGGACTGGGCCGTGATTTCCGTGCGCGCCGGCTTGCGTCTGGTGGCGGCGATGTAACGCTCGGACAGGGTCGTGGGTGGCAGGCTGAGACCATCGCGCGTTTCCAGAGCGAAATTGGTCAGCTGCACCTGGTGCCCGTTCGCGCCAAAGGTCGGCTTGCCATCCGGCACTTGCACCGACAAGTCTTCCTTCGCCGAGATGCGTCCGCTCACCGTCAGCAAATCCATCGGAGCGATGTGCGGGCCCAGTTGCGCCTGCACATCCGTCAGGCCCACATCGGCCGTGAAACCGGCCAGGCGCGCGTGATCCAGGCTCAGCCAGGCACGCAGGGCGCCCTTGCCCTGGCTCAGTTCAAACGGGTAATCAAGATAGCGGCGCCAGGCGGCCAGGTCGGCGTTTTTCAGGTCGGCGTACAGCTCTCCCTTCCACATCGACACATCCGAGATGCGCGTGCTGAAAGGCGGATGCGTGAAGTGAGCGCGCACATCGATCGGGGCGGCCAGGCTGGCCGGCGGGGTCGCCTGCAAACCCAGGCGGTGGCTGCGCCAGCGGTTGCGCAGCAGCACATTCACCTGGGACAAGGCCAGCTCCGGCGTGCCGCGCTGCTCGTCCGTCCAGCGCACCTTGCCGTCGCGGATGACGATATCGTGCTGCGACAGCAGCCAGTCGGCGCCTTTGCCATCGCTGCCCTGCTTGCTGTCGACCAGCACGCCAGCCACATACAGGCGGCCATCCTTGCTGCGCCGCACGTCCAGGTCGGGCCGCGTGATTTCCAGGGTATCGAAACGCACGCTGCCGAGCACGCTCCACCACGACACGGTGGCCGACACGCTCGGCAGGCTCAGCGCCTGGCGCCCCGTCTGGTCGCGCAGGGTCACATCACCGAGGAACAGCGACGGCCGCACGCCATGCCAGGAAGCATAAATACGCGCAATACTGACGGGGTTGCCCAGCGCGCGGCTGGCCCCCCGCTCGATATCGCCTTTGTAGTAATCGATATTCGGCAGGATGGCGTAGCGCAGGAACAGGAACAGGACGGCGAAGGCGAAATACGCCAGCAGCACGCCTTTGATGGCGAAACCGAGCACATGATGGGTGGCCAGGTTCGCCATGCGATAGGCGGCACGCAGCCGCTGCCAGCGCAGGGCCAATGGCACATGTTCTGTCACGCTTGCTTCTGGCGGTTTTTGCATCAATAAGCTAATAAACTGGCCTGGCGTCAAATAATGGCAAAAATCGTCTGCATTCGTGGCGCGCGCGCGCATCCTTGCGCTTGCGTCCGGGCAAAGCCTCCCTTACCATCGTCCAGGAGAGTGCGCACTACCTGCCGGCATTATCACCGGCGGCACAATTTTACCGCATCCCCTGCCGTTCGCAGCCAAGTAAACCAAGAACCATGCACGAAGCATCCACGCAGCCCCTAACGATACCGCAACCATGAGCCAAACGCCCTTGATCTCCGCCTCCCGTTTCTACCAGCGTTGGCTCAATGCCGCCCCCGAACGCGCCGAACAGGTGGCGCAACTGGTGCGCACCCCGCTGGACCAGCTGGACTTTGGCGCCGCGCTGGCCCAGCAGGCGAACGCGGCCACGCCGCCGCTGCCGGCCGAGCGGGCCATGCGCCGCCTGCGCAATTTACTGGTGTGCGGCCTGATCGCGCGCGATCTTGGCGGCCAGGCCAACTTGAACGAAGTCGTCACGGCCATGACGGGCTTTGCCGATTTCGCCATCCGCACGCATGTGGACGCCATCATGGCCGAGATGGTGGCCCTGCACGGCATGCCCGTCGGCGAGGAATCGGGGCAGGAGCAGGCATTGATGGTGCTGGCGATGGGCAAGCAAGGCGGCGGTGAGCTGAATGTCTCGTCGGATATCGACCTGATCTTTGTTTACCCGGAAGATGGCGACACGCAAGCGGCCTTGCCCGGCCAGCGCAGCCTGTCCAACCACGAGTTTTTCATTCGCATGGGCAAGAAACTGATCGCCGCCCTGGCCGAGATCACGCAAGACGGTTTTACTTTCCGTGTAGACATGGCATTGCGCCCGAACGGCAACTCCGGTCCGCTGGCTGCCAGCCTGAGCATGGTGGAACAGTATCTGATCGTGCAAGGACGCGAATGGGAACGCTACGCCTGGGTCAAGGCGCGCGCCGTGACGGGCAAGGCCGAGGATATCGCCTCGCTCGACGCCATCGTGCGTCCCTTCGTCTTCCGCCGCTATCTTGATTTCGGCGTCATCGATGCCATCCGCACCATGCATGGCCAGATCCGCGCCGAGGTCAACCGCCAGGAGCGGCTGCACCCCGACCGCAGCAACAACGTCAAGCTGGGACGCGGCGGCATCCGCGAAATCGAATTCCTGGCGCAAGTGTTCCAGCTGATACGCGGCGGGCGCGATGCCGAGCTGCGCGAGCGCTCCACGCGCGCCACCCTGCGCACGGTGGCGGAAAAAGGCTTGCTGGAACCGGCCATCGTGGAACAGTTGCTTGGCTCATATACGTTCCTGCGCAACCTGGAACACCGGCTGCAATACCTGGACGATGCGCAGACCCACACCCTGCCGGCGAATGACGCCGACCGCCTGAGCGTGGCGCAGATGATGGGTTTGCCCGACACCCCCACCCTGCTGGCGCAGCTGGAAGCGCACCGCGTGTTTGTCGCAGGACAATTTGACGAAATGTTCAGCGACAAGAGCAGCGGCACGCCGCCAGCCGACACGGGCATCGACCCACAAACGTCCAACGAGTGCGCCGCCTCGGACCAGCAGGAAGCCATCGAAGCGCGTTTCGCCGCCCTGGGTTTCCATGAGCCGGCCGCCTGTGCGCGCCGCCTGCTGGCCACCTGGCAGGCGCCGCGTTTGCAATCCTTGCCCGAAGCGAGCCGCACGCGCCTCGTCGCCCTCGTCAATTCCGCCCTGCCCCTGATCACCGATTGCTCCGTTTCCAACGGCAACGCCAGCCAGCTGGCCACCCTGGGCCGCCTGCTCGATTTTTTGGAAGCCATCGCGCGCCGCTCCGCCTATCTGTCGCTGCTGACGGAGTATCCGCACACCCTGGAGCGCGTAGTGCGCATGGTGTGCGCCAGCGGCTGGGCCGCCACTTTCCTCACGCAGCACCCGATCCTGCTCGACGAGCTGTTAGACGAGCGCATCCGCAACACGGTGCCGGACCCGGCCGCGCTGGCGCTGGACCTGCAACGCCAGCTTGACGACGCGCCAGGCGACACGGAGCGGCAGATGGATATCCTGCGCGAAATGCACCATGCGCAGCTGTTCCAGTGCCTGGCGCAAGACCTGGCGGGCGACCTGAGCGTGGAAAAGCTGGCCGACTACCTGTCGCAGCTGGCCGACATCATCGTCGCCGCCACCGTGCAAGCCGTCTGGCAAACCATCCCCGGCCGCCACCGCGAGGTGCCGAAGTTCGCCGTCATCGCGTACGGCAAGCTGGGCGGCAAGGAACTGGGCTATGTCTCCGACCTCGACGTCATCTTCCTGTTTGACGACGACGACCAGGAAGCACCGGGCCTGTACGCCAAGCTGGCGCAGCGTTTCATTACCTGGATGACCTCGCACACCTCGGCCGGCATTTTGTTCGATATCGACATCGCCCTGCGTCCCGATGGCGCTTCCGGCATGCTGGTCTCCAGCGTGCAGGCATTCGAACGCTACCAGAGCAGCGCTGCCTGGGTGTGGGAACACCAGGCGCTCACGCGCGCGCGCTTTTGCGCCGGCGATTCCACCATCGGCAAGCATTTTGAACGCATCCGCGACACCATCCTGCGCAAGGAGCGCCCGGAAAACGGCCCGCTCAAGGGCGAAGTGGTGGCCATGCGCAAGAAAATGCTGGACGCGCACCCGCCACGCCCCGGCAACTTTGACTTGAAACAGGATCCGGGCGGCATGATCGACATCGAGTTCATGGTGCAATACCTGGTGCTGCAGCACGCGGCCCAGTATCCGCAGCTGACGGCGAATGCGGGCAATATCGCCCTGCTGCGCCTGTGCGGCGAACTGGGGCTGATCGACGCGCAGCTGGCCGCCCTCGTCGCCGACGCCTACCGCGCGCTGCGCAAGCTCCAGCACCAGATGCGGCTGCAGGGCCAGGACCTGGCCCGCGTGGAGCCGGAACGGGTGCGCGTGCATGCGGAAAATGTACGGCGCCTGTGGCAAGCGATCTTCCATGAGGCGGGCTGATCCTGCTTGCCAGGCAGACTTTGTCTGACTGTTGTCGCAAACTTACCACAAAAAAACCGGATGAACTGACGCCTGGCACCCGACCCGGCACGCAATCCTTGCGTGCCGGGTCGGGTCTCGGCACAACACGGCGCCGCCGCCATGCCACGTCTCAAACCAGCCGGCATCCTGTTTTTTCGCCGTTTCGCTTATCGCCCCCTTATCGCCAATAACAGTGGTAGAAAAAACATCCCATTCCCCCCTGGATGTTTTTTCCAAAAAAACGTCCAGGCGCGGCATATATTGTATTCATACGCGGCAGCAGTCAAAAAATCGCCGTTTCGCCTATGCCCAATACGGCCCCGATCCATGCAGGCCGGAATCCGCATTCAATAATCCGTCCACCATTTCCCATTTATTCCCCACGTATCAGCATGCAGGGCAAGAGTTCCCTCGTTGAAGCTCCCGCCTCTATGAGAGGACATTGCAAAATAGAATTTTAATTTTCAAAAATGCAATTTAATAATATAAGAAAAATAATCAAGTCCAGGCTGATTCATTCACTCCAGTTAATCGCCATATTTGAATACATTGCAAAATTCACGCGATGCATAAAAGACAATATAGCAAATAACATCAAGCAGTTCCATGCCGAAAATGATACGCGGATTTCACAATCCACACGCCATATTGTCTAGACAGGCAGCCAGCGCCGCCGCGTAATCCACGCCCCGGGAATTTTATTCCAGAAAAATATTGGCACCGATTTCATTGCCAGGCCCAGCAGCGTGAAGTTTCAGCTTGCACATCGCCAAAATTGTGCAGTCGCACAAAAAGATAATAAAAGTGCAAGTTGTTGTTATTTTTAAAGATTGCGAGTATTAAATTGACTTGAAAGTAGCGCTTATGTACAGTCGATTGTCGTAAAGTTTTTTAAAACATAACTATTAACTTACAACACAAGGGAATCGACAATGTTGAATGAAACAGTTCTAGCGCGTTCAGTACGCATCATATGCGCAGGCAGTATCGCGCTGACCATGCACTCCGCATTTGCTCAGACCGAAGAGGAAAATGTTACCAAGGTACAAGTCACGGGTTCGCGTCTGACTTCGCCGAATGCCGTTTCGCCTTCCCCGCTGCAAATCCTGACGTCGGCCGATATCGCCGCATCCGGTGCCACCAACTTGCAGGAACTGTTGCTGAAAAATCCAACGTTGGGTACCCCGACCATCAGCCGCACCAATTCCAACTTCCAGACCGCCAGCGTCGGCGTCGCTACGGTTGACCTGCGCAACCTGGGCACGTCGCGTACCCTGGTGCTGGTCAACGGCCGCCGCTTCGTTTCCGGCATTCCCGGCGAATCCGCGGTCGACATGAACACCATTCCGACCGACTTCATCGAACGCGTGGAACTGCTGACCGGTGGCGCATCGGCCGCCTACGGCTCGGACGCTGTGGCAGGTGTGGTCAACATCATCTTGAAACGCAACTTCAATGGCGTGCTGGTCGATGCATCGCTGGGCCAGAGCGACTACCACGACGACTCGAAGAAAAAACTGGCCATTACCTTCGGCACCAGCAGCGCCGACGGCGCCAGCAATATCATGGGTCACTTCGGCTATTCCAAGCAAGGCGCCGTGTACTCGCGCAACCGCAATGGCACCGGTGTCGACAACCAGTCGAAGGCAGCCATCACGGGCGATGCGGCCGACATCTTCACGCCTATCGCGCCGTTCTACTCGAGTATCTCGCCACAAGGCCGTTTCTTCCATGACAGCGGCGAATTCACGTACGACAAGGCTGGCAACGTCATTCCATGGAGCACCAACGGCTCGGCAGCCCTGGCGGCGACGGGCTTCAACCGCAATGCCTTCCGCACCATCGCCGTACCGACAGAACGCTTCCTGTTTGCCACCAACGGCACCCACGCCTTCGATGAAAACCACAGCGCCTTCTTCGAAGGCACATATTCGTCGACCAAGGTCACTTCGCGCATCGAACCGTTCGGCCTGCAAGCTGGCGATATTTTCCCGGATACGGGCCAGGTTCCTGCCGGAACCCTGGTCAACGGTGTCGTGGTGCGCAATCCACTGGTGCCGCAATACCTGTATGACCGTATTACCGACAACGATGGCGACGGCATTCCCGATTACTCGTTCTCGCGCCGCCTGTCCGAAGTCGGTACGCGCGGCAGCACGGCGGAACGCGATACCTTCCGCCTGGCGACCGGTTTGAAGGGCACGATCAAGGATTGGAACTATGAAGCCTTCGTGTCTTACGGCAAAACCAAGGAAGCACAGAATTCGTCCGGCCAGGTGAATGTGCAAAACTTCCGCAATGCCTTGCTGGGTACGCCTGACGGCAATGGCGGCGTACAGTGCTCGGATGCCATCGCACGTCTGCAAGGTTGCGTGCCAATCAATATCTTTGGCTACAACACCATCTCGCCCGAAGCATTGAAATATGTCACGGCACCTGGTTCGCTGATCACGTCGACCACGCAAAAAATTGCCGGCGGTAACGTTAGCGGCGAATTGTTCGAACTGCCAGCAGGCAAGGTCGGCCTGTCGGGCGGCGTCGAATGGCGCCAGGAAGAATCGAGCAGCACGCCCGATCCGCTGACGCAAGCCGGCTTGAACGCAGGCAATGCTACGCCGCCGACGTACGGCAAGTTCAGTGTCAAGGAAGCCTACCTGGAAACCCTGGTACCGATCTTGAAAAACAAGTTCCTGGCGAAACAGCTCGACTTCCGCGCCGCCTACCGCGTTGGCGACTACTCCACTGTCGGCCACACCAACAGCTGGAACACGGGCGTGGAATGGGCGCCGACGGCGGACGTGAAGTTCCGCGCCACGCGTTCGATCTCGACCCGTGCGCCGAACATCAACGAACTGTACTCGCCACCGAGCCAGGACTTCCCGAGCGGCCTGACCGATCCATGCCTGGGCGTCACGGCCAGTACGCCTGGCGCAACCGCAGCTGCCTGCCGCGCCAATCCTTACGTCCTGGCGAATATCCAGGCCAATGGCACGTTCAAGCAGTCGCAAGCCGACTTGCAGGGTATCAGCGGCTACAACCGCGGCAATCCTGACCTGAAGGCCGAGCAAGGCCGCTCGACGACCGTCGGCGTGGTCCTGACGCCGCGTTCGATCCCGGCGCTGAGCAAGTTCACCTTCACGGCCGACTACTTCGACATCAAGATCTCGGATGCCATCGTCAGCACGCCACGCCAGTATGCGCTGGGCCAATGCTACGGCGGCGGCAACCCGGCATTCTGCAGCTTCATCACGCGCCGTGCCGCCACCAGTGGCGACAACAACGTCGGCGCCCTGACGTATATTGATTCGGCCGTATCGAACAGCGGCGGCCTGGCCACCGAAGGTGTCGACTTGACCGCTTCGTGGGCGGATATGGTTGGCCCAGGCCGCCTGAGCGCCAAGATTCAATATACGCATGTCAAAGAGGGTTACGTCATTCCATTGAAAGATGCGGACAAGACCAAGGAAGAGCGTGATCTGTTTGCAGGCGAAATCGGCGCAGCCAAGAACAAGGCCAACCTGAACCTGGCCTACAAATGGGGCAGCTTCGGCATCAGCAGCACCACGACCTTCATCGGGGCGTCGGCGCTGGATGACCAGTACCTGGCACAGTTCGACCTGCCAGCCAATGCCATCAAGGTTGGCTCGCGCACCTACCAGGACTTCCAGCTCACCTTCGACGTGAAGAAGCAAGTGCAACTGTATCTGGGCATCGACAATGCCTTCGACACGGCCGCACCGATGATCCTGAGCGGCGTGACCGGCAACAGCACCGGCACCAACACCAACGCGGGTACGTATGACCCGATTGGCCGCCGCTACTATGTCGGCGTGCGCGTGACGATGTAATCCTGCGCGGGATGGGGGCGCCAGCGCTCCTCATCCTCGCAACAACGGCGCGCTACGGCGCGCCGTTTTCTTTTCCGCAGAAGAAAATATAGGGAATGGATATGAAGAAATTATTACTGTTGCTGGCGGTATGTGGTCCTGCCATGGCCGACGATGCGGCGACATTGCATTGCCGCACCTTGAAAGATGGCCCGGCACGGCTGGCGTGCTATGACGCCATGCCAGTCGGTGCTGCGCCGGCCGCGGTGGCGGCTGCGGCGCCCATGACGGTGGAACAGCAAAAACAGGCGTTCGGCATGGAAGGCAAGCAAAAACGTGCCGTCGATGCCATGGCGGCACCGCAGTTGGCCAGCCTGAGCAGCCATATTCCCGGCAAGTTCGAAGGCTGGCAGCCGGGGCAGACCATTACCCTGGCCAACGGGCAGCGCTGGAAAGTGGTCGACGGCAGCGATGGCGTGGTGGTCGGCAAGGACTTGAAAGCCACGCTGGTGCGCGGCATGCTGGGCGCCATCTTCCTCGATATCGACGGAGCTTCGCGCTCGCCCAAGGTGGTGCGCATCCAATAGGGCTGGCCAGCGGCAGCCTTGGGGAAAGTAACTGGCAAAATGGCCCGTGGCGGCGCCGCAGCGTATGATAGTGGCAAGTACCGCCACGCCAAAGGAAACCCGCATCCATGCCCTTGCACTACCTGTCGCGCCTGAGCGGCGCCAGGCGCGACCAGCGCGCCAACCTGCAGCTGGGCTGCGTGCTGGCGCTGGTGGCCGGCGCCGTGAATGCGGGCGGCTTCCTGGCCATCGGCGGCTATACCTCGCACATGACGGGCATCGTCTCGGGCATGGCAGATGACTTGGCGCTGGGCAATATCACGGTAGCCTTGGCGGCGCTGGGCGCCTGGCTGGCCTTCGTCAGCGGCGCAGCCGTGACGGCCATCATGGTGAACTGGGGCAAGCGGCGCCGCCTGCACAGCCAGTTCGCCGCCAGCCTGCTGCTGGAAGCGGCGCTGCTATTGCTGTTCGGCCTGACGGGCAACTACCTGGCTGCCATGCCCGACGTGCTCGGTCCCGTCACCATCTTGCTGCTGTGCTTTGTGATGGGCTTGCAGAACGCCATCA
Organism: Janthinobacterium sp. AD80; assembly: GCF_002878455.1. Taxonomy (GTDB): domain Bacteria; phylum Pseudomonadota; class Gammaproteobacteria; order Burkholderiales; family Burkholderiaceae_D; genus Janthinobacterium. Next base: position 8,492 of record NZ_NRDQ01000112.1, on the reverse strand, counting down.
TCACCAAGATCTCGGGCGCCGTCATCCGCACCACGCACGTGACGGGCCTGTCCACCGATATCGGCATCGAACTGGGCAAGATGGCCTATTACAACCGGCGTGCCTTGCCCGACCGCGTGGTCAGGGTCAACCGGGGCAAGCTCATCACGCACAGCCTGCTGATTGCCTGCTTCTTCGTCGGCGGCGTCAGCGGCGCCCTCGCCTTCAAGCACATCGGCTTTCCCGCCGCCACCATCCTGCTGGCCGGCGTGCTGACCCTGCTGTCCGGCGTGCCCGTGCTGCGCGACCTGCGCCTGCTGTGGCGCTTTTACCGGCGCCGCCTGTACCTCAGCACCTTGCGTTAGCAGAAATATTTTTCTTTATAGCAATAATTTATTGGTTTTAATGCTAATATTTTTCTGCGCCCGGCAAGCTCATCACGCCTGCCGTGGCGGCCTTTTGATTCGACACCCTACCGTTGTCCAATTCTGAAAGCGAGAAAATGATTTCCATTAAAAAAGCCCTGTTTGTCTTTGCCGCCAGTGTCGGCATCGCCGCTTCGTTCTCCAGCACCGCCGCCGTGCGCTCCTGGGTGCCTTCGGAAAACTGCGATTACATCCTCAACATGTGCTATCAGGGCGTCGAGGCATCATGTGAACAGTGGCGCAATCAGTGCGAACCCAAGGAGTAAGCGCAACAGACGAAAAAAAACGCCCTTGCGGGCGTTTTTTACATGGCGGCCAGAGTTACTTGGCGGACATCAGTGCAACGGTGGTATCGAGCATGCGGTTCGAGAAACCCCACTCGTTGTCATACCACGACGATACTTTGACCAGGCGGCCCGACACTTTGGTCAGGGTCGAATCGAAGTTCGACGAGGCCGGGTTGTGGTTGAAGTCGATCGATACCAGCGGTTCGGTCTGGTACGTCAGGATGCCTTCCAGCGCGCCTTCCGAAGCGGACTTCATCAGGGCGTTGACTTCTTCCACCGTGGTGTCGCGCTTGGCGATGAACGACAGGTCGACCAGCGAGACATTGATGGTCGGCACGCGGATGGCGAAGCCGTCCAGCTTGCCATTCAGCTCAGGCAGCACCAGGCCAACGGCGGCAGCGGCGCCCGTCTTGGTCGGGATCATGCTCATGGTAGCCGAACGGGCGCGGCGCAGGTCTTCATGCATCACGTCGGACAGCACCTGGTCGTTGGTGTAGGCGTGCACGGTGGTCATCAGGCCCGTTTCGATGCCGATGGCGTCGTTCAGCGGCTTGACCAGCGGTGCCAGGCAGTTGGTGGTGCACGACGCGTTCGAGATGACGGTGTCGGTCGATTTCAGCACGGAATGGTTCACGCCGAACACAACGGTAGCGTCCACGTCCTTGCCGCCTGGTGCCGAAATGATGACTTTCTTGGCGCCGCCCTTCAGGTGAGCCGAAGCCTTTTCTTTGGTGGTGAAGAAGCCCGTGCACTCGAGCACGACGTCCACGCCCAGCTCACCCCATGGGATTTCAGCCGGGTTGCGCTGCGCGAATACGCGGATCGGATCGCCATTGACGATCATGTTGTCGCCCTCGACGGTAACCGTGCCGGGGAACTTGCCGTGCGCGGTGTCGTAGCGGGTCAGGTGGGCGTTCGATTTGGCATCGCCCAGGTCGTTGATGGCAACGATCTGGATATCCTGTTTCTTGCCGCCTTCATAGAAAGCGCGCAATACATTACGGCCGATGCGGCCGTAGCCATTGATTGCAACTTTGATCGTCATACTCTGCTCCTGATTGAATAGAAAGTACTTAGCACATTAAAAAAATCTGCTCGCCGCCGCGCCCATCTGCGGGGCGCTGGCGGCGGAAACGATTAGCCGGCGATAACAGCCTTGACCTTGGCCACGACGTTCTCGACCGTGAAGCCGAAGTGCTTGAACAGCACGCCAGCAGGAGCCGATTCGCCGAAGGTGTCGATACCCACCACGGCGCCTTCCAGGCCCACGTATTTGTACCAGAAGCTGGTCACGCCCGCTTCGATGGCCACGCGCGGCACGCCTTTCGTCAGCACGCTGGCCTTGTAGGCGGCGTCCTGGCGGTCATACACGTCGGTCGACGGCATCGACACGACGCGCACGTTAATGCCATCCGATGCCAGCGCGCTGGCGGCGGCGACGGCCAGTTCCACTTCGGAACCGGTGGCGATCAGGATCGCCTTGGCATCGGCCACGTCGTTCAGCACATAGCCGCCGCGGTAGATGTTCTCGATCTGTTCGGCGCTACGCTCCTGATACGGCAGGTTCTGGCGCGAGAAGATCAGGGTCGACGGACCATCCTTGCGGCGCACGGCGGCGCCCCAGGCAGCTGCCGACTCGACGGTGTCGCACGGACGCCAGTTGTCCAGGTTCGGGATCAAACGCATCGACGAGACGTGCTCGACCGATTGGTGCGTCGGGCCGTCTTCGCCCAGGCCGATCGAATCGTGGGTAAACACGAAGATCGAACGCAGTTTCATCAGGGCAGCCATGCGCAGCGCGTTGCGGCTGTAGTCGGAGAACGTCAGGAACGTGGCGCCGAACGGGATGTAGCCGCCGTGCAGGGTGATGCCGTTCATGATGGCGCTCATGCCGAATTCGCGCACGCCGTAGTTGATGTGATTGCCAGGCTGGCCCGAACGCACGGCCACGCACTCTTTCCAGTTGGTCAGGTTCGAACCGGTCAGGTCGGCCGAGCCGCCGAGGAATTCCGGCAAGGACGACGCCAGTGCCTGGATGGCGTTCTGGCTGGCCTTGCGGGTGGCGATGTTTTCTTTCTTCTCGACGCAGGACGCGATGGCGGCGCTCAGGGCCGCTTCGAATGCCTGTGGCAAGTCGCCCTGCATGCGGCGCGACAGTTCAGCGGCTTGCTGCGGGAATTCCTTGCCGTAGGCGGCGAAACGCTCGTTCCAGTCTTTTTCCAGCAGGGCGCCCTGCTCTTTCGCATCCCAGGCCGCATACACGTCGGCCGGCATCTCGAATGGCGCGGCATCCCAGCCGATGTATTCGCGCACGGCGGCGATTTCCTTGTCTCCCAGCGCGGCGCCGTGGACCTTGTCGCCGCCTTGCAGGTTCGGCGAACCCTTGCCGATGATGGTCTTGCAGCAGATCAGGGTTGGCTTCGATGCAGTCTTGGCGGCAGCGATGGCGGCGGCCACGGCGGCAACATCATGGCCGTCGACGGCGCGGATGACGTTCCAGCCGTACGCTTCGAAGCGTGCCGGGGTGTCGTCCGTGAACCAGCCTTCGACCTTGCCATCGATGGAAATGCCGTTGTCGTCGTACAGGGCGATCAGCTTGTTCAAGCCCAGGGTGCCGGCCAGTGCGCACACTTCGTGCGAAATGCCTTCCATCAGGCAACCGTCGCCGACGAAAGCATAGGTGTGGTGATTGACGATGTCGTGGCCAGGCTTGTTGAATTCAGCGGCCAGCAATTGCTCCGACAGGGCCATGCCGACGGCGTTGGCGATACCCTGGCCCAGGGGGCCGGTAGTCGTTTCAATGCCTGGCGTGATATCGACTTCCGGGTGGCCCGGAGTTTTCGAATGCATCTGGCGGAAAGCCTTGATGTCATCCATCGACAGGTCGTAGCCCGTCAGGTGCAGCAGCGCGTAGTGCAGCATCGAGCCATGGCCGTTCGACAACAGGAAACGGTCGCGGTTCTGCCATTTCGGATTCGCGGGATTGTGGCGATAGTGACCGCTCCACAGGGCAACTGCGATCTCGGCCATGCCCATCGGCATGCCAGGATGGCCGGAATTGGCCTTTTGTACAGCGTCCATTGCCAGTGCGCGGATCGCATTGGCCATTTTGGTAGTCGGGAGCGTAGTTGTCATGATGGTGTGGGTCAGTCGCGAGTTTGGGATTCGTTTGCAACAGCACGGACAAGAAAGAACCCAGGCCGGCTGCTTTATGTAGTCAACTATTTTACCAGACTAGGGGGCTGCAAATTAGAATTGCGGCGTACTGGCGGGCCAACTCGCTATACTTTACTGTCATTTCACCCTATTTTCATCCCCGTTGAGGATTTGCATGCCGCGTTTTTACTGCCCCCAGCCGCTCGTCGCCGGCACCACCATCGACCTGCCTGAAGCCGTCGCCCACCATATCGCCGTGGTGCGCCTGGCGCCGGGCGAGCTGATCACCCTGTTCAATGGCGAAGGCGGCGAAGTGCAGGCGTGCCTGGTGACGGTCGCCAAGCGCAGCGTGACGGCCGAGGTGCAGGCGCACGTGGCACGCGAAGCGGAACTGCCCTACGCCGTGACCCTGGCGCAGGCATTGCCGGAAGCGTCGAAGATGGACTGGATCATCGAAAAAGCCATCGAACTGGGCGCGGCAGGCATCGTGCCGCTGGCGGCGCAGCGCTGCGTCGTGCGCCTGTCCGCCGAGCGGGCTGAAAAGAAACTGGCGCACTGGCAAGGCATCATCGTCTCGGCCTCGGAACAAAGCGGACGCAACCGTCTGGCGCAACTGGCGCCACTGCAAGAATTCAACAGCTGGAGCAAACAGCAGGATTTACACAAGCGCATCATCCTGACGCCGCGCGCGCAGCAATCGCTGGCCGACTGGGCGCGCCACCAGCCGCCGCAAGCCGTGACCCTGATGGTGGGGCCGGAAGGCGGCTTTTCCGACGCGGAAGAAAAGGCAGCCCTGGCCGCCGGCGCCATCGGCCTGTCCATGGGGCCGCGCATCCTGCGCACGGAAACGGCGGGCCTGACGGCGCTGGCCACCTTGGGCGCGTTATGGGGCGGCATGTAGGCGCAAGCCAGCTTGCCGCAAGGCCGCCCGCATCCCATCCGCCGCGCCGGATGGATGCCACCCGGCACCTCCGCGCTCTTCCGGCAGTTGCGCCAGTCGATACTCCCTGCACATAAAAAAAACCCGCCAGGCGAACCTGGCGGGTTGTTTCAGACATTCATCCCAGGCTCCTTGCGGAGCGTGGTATTAGAACGACTGGTTGTAACGCACGTAGACGAAACGGTCGATTGGCAGGTTAGGATCTACCGACGACGACGACGATGCACCGCCGTAGTTGCTGTTGGCGCTGTACACGACCGCTGGCTTCTTGTCGAATACGTTATTCGCGCCGACCATGATGCGGCCTTTCCAAGGCGTAGCGTAAGAAACGTTCAGGTCGTTATACACAGTGGCGCCGACCTTGTTGTACGCGGTACGGACGTCAGTAGCCGGGTTCGAGCACTCGATGTCGTCGCCAAAGGCGCAATCAGCCTTGGTGCCGGAGATAAAGCGCGACGTGAACGAAGCACTCCAGTTGCCCAGAGCCCAATCCAGCGTCAGATTCGACTTCAGACGTGGCGTACCGAAATCGCCGGTGTACTCGTTCCAATCGGACGTTGCCGAGCTCTTGGTACGGAAAGTCTTGACCCAGGTCGATTGCGAATTGAGCGTGAACTGACCGTATGCCGTACGTGGCAGACGGTAAGCCAGACCAATGTCGACGCCTTCGGTTTCCATCGTACCCAGATTGGTATTGCCACGATTAAGGCTGATGATGGCGCCTGTCGAATCACGTTTCAGGTTGTTGCAGAACTCTTGAACGCCGTACTGGTAGCACTGGCTCAAGGTGTAAGGCGTACTCACTGCCGTGATGCGATTTTCGATCTGGATGTTAAACCAGTCCAGGGTAGTGGTAAAGCCTGGCACGAACGACGGGCTGTACACCAGACCCAGGGTACGGGTCGTCGCCGTTTCAGGTTTCAGGCTGCTGTTACCCGCACCCGTGTTGAACGGGATTGCGGTCTGTGCAGCAGCAGTCACCATCGCGCCAGTCGCATTGCGCTGACGGTAGTCGCTTGGAACGCCGCCTTTCGCGCAGTTTGCCGCAACCGTCGGGTTGGAGGTCTGGCCGTATTTGCTATCGCAAATATCCAGATAGCTGTCGAAGGATTGCGAACCGCCGCCGAAAGTATCATTCAGCGATGGAGCGCGGAAACCTTGAGCCCAGGTACCACGTGTCAGCAAGTCATTGACCGGTTTCCACATGAAGCTGGCCTTGCTGTTGGTCGTCGTGCCGAAGTTGCTGTAGTCCGAGTAGCGGCTAGCCAGATCGAGCGTCAGCAGCTTTGCGAACGGTTGGTCTTTCAGCAAAGGAATAATCGTTTCCAGGTACACTTCCTTGACCGTGTAGCGGCCAAAGGTGGCGTTACCTGCCAGGTCCGTGGTCAGATTCGACTGTGCGAACTGATCGGGAACGTCGTAACCGCGGACTTCGCGATGCTCCACGCCGCCGGCAAAGCCAACCGAACCCGCTGGCAGCGAGAACAGTTCACCCGTGATATCGGCAGTGACGCTGTTGACCGTGCTGCCGTAGGTGGCCTGGCCGTTTGCGGCGATATATTTCAACGCTTCCGGCGTCGAAGCCGATGGGCCGCCCAGGATGTTGAACGGTGTGCACTCTGCCAGACCGATCGGGTTGGCTGCCGTACCGCATTGCACCACGCCACTGGCGTTCAGGAACGATGGGCCCAGAGCCTTTTTCAGGTTGATCAGGTTCAGGTTACCGGTGCTCGACGACAAGCCGGTTACGGCATTGTGGTTGTAGCCTACGCTCCAGCCCCATGGCAGGCCGCGCAGCGTGAAGTCGCCTTCCAGCGAAGCATCGATGTGGACTGTCTGGTTCTTGCTCTCGGTAACGCGCGGCATTTCAATCATGCGACGGTAGAAGAACGCGTCCGAACCAGCACCGCCGGTGACGGAGGCGCCGATCGGGTTGTAATAGCTGTTCTTGTCGAGGTAGACAGGATACTTTGCCTGGCTCAGGCTGTTGAGCGGGTAGCCGCCGTTTTGACGGGTGGCGTTACGCTCCGAGAACATCGCCGTGCTGGCAAAACGGATGCCCATAGGCAGTTCATACGTGCCCTTGGTAAACATCGTCGTCAGCGTATTCGGCGACTGGAACATCATTTGCTCGGTCGTGTTGAACAGATCGTCCGGTGCTGCCGCATACGGGTGGTAGCTGGCCGGATTGCGCGAATCGGAACCCACGCCGTTCGGGCTTTGCCATGTGCCGGTGTGATTCAGATATTGGTTGACGCCGGTCGCAGCGCCGCTAGCGCTGACTTGACGGTAACGTCCCCACTGACCAACGCCAAGGCCGTCGAGTGGATGGTCAGGACCGTAGGTGGTGGCGGTGGACTTGCGATCCTTGGACCATACGACACCCGAAGTGGTGTGCGACAGGCCAAACATCAGGTTGGCTTTTTCGTCGCCAGCGCCATACGAGAAGCTGTAGTCCGAGTTCTTGCCATCACCCTTGTCGTTTTCACCCTTGTAGACGCTCATGTTGGCGCCTTGCATGGATTTTTTCAGAATGATGTTGACCACGCCGGAAATCGCGTCGGAACCGTAGATGGCCGATGCGCCATCTTTCAGCACTTCAATGCGTTCGATCATGGACGTAGGTACCGTCGACATGTCGGTGTAGCCGGCAACGGTGGTGGTCCAGCGCTTGCCGTTAACCAGCACCAGCAGACGTTGCGAACCCAGGCCGCGCATGTCGATGTACTGGCCGCCTTGCTCGCGGTTCGACGTCAGAGTCGATCCTTTGCTGAACGCTGGAGGACCGGCCGAAGTCAGTTGATTCAAGACATCGCCAACAGTCACCAGACCAGTCGCCTGGATCTGTTGCGCCGTCATTTTCAGAACAGGTTGAGCGGTCTCGAGATCGACCTGGCGAATGCGCGAGCCGGTAATTTCGACACGCTGTGGTGCTTCAGCTTCAGCTTGCGCCTGAGCAAAAGCGGTCATCGTATTCAATGCCAATGCCACTGCTACGGCAATCTTGGTGCGTTGATGCATAAGTTCTCCGATTTGAAATACTACCTACTGATCTAGTCAGGCTCTTGTAAACATAAAATTATGTTTAATGTCTTTCTTCCCGCGCCATCGGCCGTGTGTCCAACCGTTTATCGCTTTATGAGCGAGCCAGCGTCGTTACTATGACATTACGCCATCAAACCATTTTCAAAGCAGCACTGTCAATAATACTAAAAAACGGATTCATCCAAGAAACAACACTTTTTCTGATACCAACGTTTTAGTTTGCGCCAAAAAAAATTATTGCTACACTGCCTAGCAAATTCATATGCACCAACACGGTGCGTGCCAGATACTGCCTGTGTTTTGTACGCCTTTTCCTAGTGCGTCCCAATTACACGCCGGAAATGCACCACAGCGCCCGCCGATGTTGGAAAAAAAAATGCCGGCGTTGCTGAAAAAAGGTCCGCCAAACCGCTATCTTGTCCCTGGCGCACCAATGTGGCGCACCGGGACAGCAGCCATTCCAGCGTCTCTCCCGCATGGCACGGGCGTGGCGGCAGGCGCCGGCGCCAAGTAGCCTGTTGGTCACAGAGGCAACAATTAGCATGTTGGAAAAAATACAACAAAATAAACTAAAGCTATCAAAACTTCATTTTTTGCTCTACATTACGATCCAGCTTTCAAAGAAATAGTGACGTTGCAATGCAGCATCCGCGCTGATCG
>NZ_NRDQ01000111.1 GCF_002878455.1 Janthinobacterium sp. AD80 | reverse complement strand
CATCGGCATCGGCCTGGCCGCGCTGATGGCTGCCGTGGCGGCCCTGGTGATCGCGCGCCGCCGCAAGGACGCGCCGCCGGCGCAAGACGATGCCGCGCCCGTGTTCGAGCCGGAAGCGCCCGTGACGCCGCCAACCGGCGTGGCGCCGGAAGACCAGCAGTCCGAAGCCAGCAATCACCTGTTTGGCGCCGGTGCCGCCGCCGCTGGCATCGCCGCCGCCACGGCGGGTGCGGGTGCGCTCGATGGCAATGAAGTGGACCCTGTCGCCGAAGCCGATGTGTATATCGCCTACGGCCGCGATGGCCAGGCGGAAGATATCCTCAAGGAAGCACTGCGCATCCACCCGGACCGCCATGCGGCGCGCCTGAAGCTGCTGGAAATCTATTCTGCCCGCAACGATGTGCGCGCCTTTGAAGATCAGGCTAGCGAACTCTACAGTTTGACGCGCGGCCAGGGCGAGGAGTGGCCGCAAGCCGCTGCCCTGGGCCTGGCGCTCGATCCCGCCAACCCGCTGTATGGCGACACGGAAGATGATGCCGTCGTCAGCCTGAGCAAGGGCGCCGGCGACGATTTGCGTGGCCAGAGCATGGACCTGCCCGACGAACCGGCCAACTCCGCGCAGGCGGACGTGGCGCCGGTAGCCGACCTGGCGCCGGCCGGGCCGGCTGCCGTTCCGTCGCGCGATGTCCGCGATCCGCTCGACTTTGACCTCGACAGTCTCGATTTCGAGCCTGTTTCCACCAGCGACCCTATCGTCATGCCGGGACCGGACGTCAAGCCTGCGCCGGTGCTGCAGGAAGCGCAGGATGCACACTACGACGCCAGCATGGATTTCGGCCTCGACCTGGAGCCGCCAGCCGGTCCCGTGAATGGCGTGGGCGCGGGCCTGACGCCACTGCCTGATCCATTGAAGGACGTGGACCTGGCGCACTTCGACCTGGATGAGCCCGTGGCGCCGGCTGCGGCCCCGGTAGCGGCAGCCGACTCTTCGGTCGACAGCCTGTTCGACGACGCGCAAGCGCCGGCCGCGCCGCCGGAAAATATCCCGCCTGCGCAGGAATTCGACCTGTCCGGTATCGACCTGGACCTGAACGACGGCAAGACGGCCAGCGTCGGCGTGGACGACCCGCTGTCGGCTATCCACATGGAAATGGATACCAAGCTGGACCTGGCGATCGCTTACCAGGAAATCGGCGACAAGGAAGGCGCGCGCGAGCTGATCGATGAGGTCATCAAGGGCGGCAGCGAAGAGCAGGTTGCCAAGGCGAATACGATGAGAGCCTTGCTGAGCTAACCTGAGCGTCGATACGACGGCCATGGCTGCGTTGCGCGGTCATGGCGTTCACCTTGTACTATTTCACCTTGTACTATTCGTACTGTCTTCGACCGCGCGCCTTGCCCAGAACGCCAGCTCGTTCGCGTAGGTCGATGCGGCGCACCGGGGCTGCCGCGCCGGTATAATGCTTCGATGCAAAATATTACGACAGCAACGCCATTCAAGCGTATCGCCCTGGGTCTGCAGTATGACGGCACGGCCTGGCATGGGTACCAGAAGCAGGAAGATGGCCAGACGGTGCAGGACCAGCTGGAAAACGCGCTGCAGCAGTTTGCCCGCGTGCGCCTGGACACCACCTGCGCCGGCCGCACGGACACGGGCGTGCATGCGCTTGAACAAGTCGTGCACTTCGATACGGACCTGAACCGCGACGTGCACTCGTGGGTGCGCGGCGTGAATGCCTTCCTGCCGAAATCCATTGCCGTGCGCTGGGCCAAGGAACTCGAAGGCGATCCGACGGTCAATGACTTCTTCCACGCCCGTTTCAGTGCCCGCGCGCGCACCTATCATTATGTGTTGTACAACAACGCCACGCGTTCGCCGCTGGTGGAAGGGCGCGCCGGCTTCTTTTTCCGTCCGCTGGACGTGGAACTGATGCGCCAGGCCGTGCAGCCGCTGCTGGGCTGGCATGACTTCACAGCCTTCCGCGCCGCGCAATGCCAGGCCAAGTCGCCTGTCAAGCTCATGCATGACATCCGCATCGAGCGGCACGGCGATTGCGTGATTTTTACGATCACGGCCAATGCCTTCCTGCATCACATGGTGCGCAACCTGGTCGGCTCGCTCGTGTATATCGGCACGGGGCGGGAAAAGCCGGACTGGCTCGGGCATTTACTGGAAAGCAAAGACCGCCACGCGGCCGCGCCCACTTTCATGCCGGACGGCCTGTACCTGGCGAAGATCGATTACGATCCCAAGTGGGGCTTGCCGCAAGACAGCAGCAGCGCGCTGCCCTGGTTCTGACGTTTTGCATCAAGCAAGTTTGCATCAAGCAATTGCGCATCAAGCAATAACTTCAAGGAAGACAGCATGCCACGCACACGCATCAAGATCTGCGGCCTGACCAGAGTCGAAGACATCCACGCCGTCGTGGCGGCGGGCGCCGACGCCATCGGCTTCGTGTTTTACCCGAAAAGCCCCCGCTACGTGACGCCGCAACAGGCGGCCAGCCTGATTGCCGCCGTGCCGCCCTATGTGACGACGGTGGGCCTGTTCGTCAACGCCACGCTGGACGAGGTGCGGGCAACGAAGGCCGTGGCGCCCTTGTCGCTGCTGCAATTCCATGGCGACGAGACGCCAGAGCACAGCGCCGCGCTGGCTGGCGCCGTGCAGACGCCATTTACGCAGGTGTTCCGCGTCAAACCTGACACCTCGTTTGAAGATTTGCTAGAATACGAACAGCGCTATCGTGCCGCCAGTCCCTTGTTTGCCAGCCTCTTGCTGGATACCTATGTGGACGCCTATGGCGGTGCAGGAAAGGTATTTGATTGGTCCCTCATTCCAGAAGAACTCGCGCCTCGGGTCGTTTTAAGTGGTGGCTTGAGCGTACAAAACGCGACTGACGCAGTGGTGCGCGTGCGCCCTTACGCCGTCGACATCAGCAGTGGTGTCGAGGCGTCCAAGGGCATCAAGGACGCATCCAGAGTCCGCGCGTTCATCGCCGCGGTACAGGATGCCGATGCCATCATTGCCAGAGGAAACCATCATGAATGACCGCACCACAGCGCCCGGCGCAGCCGCCGCATTGTTCCACGCCACCGATTACCCGTTTCCCGACCTGCGCGGCCACTTCGGCCCGTACGGCGGCTCGTTTGTTGCCGAAACACTCACCCATGCGCTCGCCGAACTGAAGGACGCCTACGCCCGCTACAGCGCGGACCCGGAATTCCTCGAAGAATTCCGCTACGAGCTGAAACATTTCGTCGGCCGCCCGTCGCCCATCTACCACGCCAAGCGCTGGTCCGAGCTGGCAGGCGGCGCGCAGATCTATTTCAAGCGCGAAGACTTGAACCACACGGGCGCGCACAAGATCAATAACGTCATCGGCCAGGCCCTGCTGGCCAAGCGCATGGGCAAGCCGCGCATCATCGCCGAGACGGGCGCCGGCCAGCATGGCGTGGCCACGGCCACCATCTGTGCCCGCTTCGGCCTCGAATGCGTGGTCTACATGGGCAGCGAAGACGTCAAGCGCCAGGCGCAGAACGTGTACCGCATGAAACTGCTGGGCGCCACCGTCGTGCCTGTCGAATCCGGCTCCAAGACCCTCAAGGATGCGCTGAACGAAGCCATGCGGGACTGGGTCACGAACATTGAAAACACTTTTTATATCATCGGCACCGTGGCCGGCCCGCATCCTTACCCGATGATGGTGCGCGACTTCCAGTCCGTGATCGGCGAGGAATGCCTGGTGCAGATGCCGGAAATGACGGGCCGCCAGCCCGACTACGTGCTGGCCTGCATCGGCGGCGGCTCGAACGCCATGGGCATTTTTTACCCGTACATCGACCAGAAGGACGTCAAACTGATCGGCGTGGAAGCGGCCGGCGAAGGGCTGGACACGGGCAAGCACTCGGCCTCGCTGACGGCCGGTTTCCCGGGCGTGCTGCACGGCAACCGCACCTATCTGCTGCAGGATGACAACGGTCAGATCATCGAGACGCACTCCGTCTCGGCCGGCCTCGACTATCCTGGCGTGGGTCCGGAACATGCGTGGCTGAAAGACTCGGGCCGCGCGCAATACGTGTCCATCACGGATGAGGAAGCGCTGCAGGCTTTCCACGACTGCTGCCATATCGAAGGCATCATCCCGGCCCTGGAATCGTCGCACGCCTTGGCCTACGCGGCCAAGCTGGCGGCCACCTTGCCGAAAGACCAGATCGTGCTGGCCAACCTGTCGGGCCGTGGCGACAAGGACATGCATACCGTGGCGGAACGCATGGGATTGAATTTCAGTTAAATAACTGACAACCCCAGTATTGCGTAGGTCGGATTAGCGCGCAAGCGCGTAATCCGACACCCCCCACAGATAAAGAAAGCATCCCATGTCCCGTATCGCCACCACCTTTGCCAATTTAAAATCGAACAACAAGACCGGCCTGGTCACCTTCATCACCGCCGGCGACCCCGGCCCTGACGCCACCGTGCCGCTGATGCATGCGCTCGTCGAGGGCGGCGCCGACGTGCTGGAACTGGGCGTGCCGTTTTCCGATCCCATGGCGGAAGGCCCCGTCATTCAGCGCGCCTGCGAGCGTGCGCTGAAATTCAATGTCGGCATCCATGACGTGTTCGGCTACGTGCGCCAGTTCCGCGAGACGAACCAGACGACGCCCGTGGTACTGATGGGCTATGCCAATCCCATCGAGCGCATCGGCAGCGCCGCCTTCATCGCGGCGGCACAGGCGGCCGGCGCCGATGGCGCCATCGTCGTCGACTATCCGCCGGAAGAATGCGAAGAGTTCGGCGCCGCCATGCGCGAAGCGGGCCTCGACCTGATTTTCCTGCTGGCGCCCACTTCGACCGAGGAGCGCATCGCCCAAGTGGCCAAGGTCGGCGGCGGCTTCAGCTATTACGTGTCGCTGAAAGGCGTGACGGGAGCGGGCAACATTGATACGCAACAGGTGGCTGAACGCCTCGCGGCCATCCGCCAGCATGTAAAATTACCCATCGGCGTGGGCTTCGGCATCCGCGATGGCGCCACGGCCAAGGCCGTTGCCAAGGTGGCCGATGCCGTCGTCATCGGCAGCCGCATCATCCAGGAGATAGAAAACGCGCCGGCAGGCGGCGCCGTGGACGCCGTGCGCAGCTTTACGGCCGGCATCCGCGCCGCACTGGATGCCTGAGCAAGCTTGTCGTTTACGCAAGATGCGTTGGCGGCAAAGTTCGACAGCCCGGCGATAAACGGCTACACTTCGGCCACTGATTTGCCTGTTATTGTGCAATAGATAAAATTTTTGGTGGCGTCCTGCGGGGCGCCGCCGTTGACCGTCTGCCGGGGGCGTCCACCGACGCTACCCCCACAAGGGCCCAAGGAGAAAATATGAGTTGGTTGGAAAAACTGCTGCCACCGCGCATACAGCGTTCGGACGCCGCCGCGCGCAAGACCATGCCGGAAGGCCTGTGGGTCAAGTGCCCGTCGTGCGAAGCCGTGCTGTACCGTACGGACCTGGAATCGAATTTGCACGTCTGCCCGAAGTGCGACCACCACATGCGCATCCGCGCGCGCGAACGCCTCGACAGCCTGCTCGACGCGGGCGGCCGCTACGAAATCGGCCAGGAAATCCTGCCCGTCGATACCCTGAAGTTCAAGGACAGCAAGAAATACCCGGACCGCCTGAAATCCGCCATGGAAGCGACGGGCGAGACGGATGCGATGGTCGTCATGGGCGGGGCCATCATGAGCCTGCCAGTGGTCGTGGCGTGCTTCGAATTCGAATTCATGGGCGGCTCCATGGGCTCCGTGGTCGGCGAACGCTTCGTGCGCGGCGCGCAGATCGCGCTGGAACAGAAAGTGCCGTTCATTTGCATCACCGCCACCGGTGGCGCGCGCATGCAGGAAGGCTTGCTGTCGCTGATGCAGATGGCGAAAACCACGGCCATGCTGACCAAGCTGTCGGAAAAGAAATTGCCATTCATCAGCGTGCTGACCGACCCGACCATGGGCGGCGTGTCCGCTTCGTTCGCCTTCATGGGCGACGTCGTCATCGCCGAGCCGAAAGCGCTGATCGGCTTTGCCGGCCCGCGCGTGATTGAAAACACCGTGCGTGAAAAACTGCCGGAAGGCTTCCAGCGCGCCGAGTTCCTCGTTACCAAGGGCGCCGTCGACATGATCGTCGACCGCCGCAAGATGCGCGAAGAAATCGCCCGTCTGCTGGCCTTGCTGCAGAATCAGGCTGTGGAAGTGCTGGCTTGATTGTATTGAATGGAATAATGTCCATTTGCCTGAACCCATGAACTGCTGGGGTCGCCCCTGAGGGGCGACCCCAGATGTTGTTTAGGGTCATCTGTTTTTCTGCCTCGCGCATCCTTACCTCAAGAAGTCTCCCATGCAAAACCTCCCCACCACCTTGCCGGACTGGCTCGCCATGCTGGAAACCCGCCATTCGGAAACCCAGATCAACATGGGCCTGGACCGCGTGCAAGCCGTCAAGGCGCGCATGCAGCTGGCTTTTACTTGCCCCGTGATCATGGTGGCGGGCACGAACGGCAAGGGATCCACCTGCGCCATGCTGGAATCCGTGCTGTTGCGCGCTGGCTACAAAGTGGGCCTGTACATCAAGCCGCACTTCCTCGATTTCAATGAGCGCGCGCGCGTGCTGGGCGAGATGGCCAGCGACGAGCAGATCGTCGCCAGCTTCAACGCTGTCGAGGCCGTGCGCGGCGACACGCCGCTGACGTATTTTGAATTCACCACCCTGGCGATTTTGCACCTGCTGGCGCAGGCAAAGCTGGACGTGGCCATCCTGGAAGTGGGCCTGGGCGGGCGCCTGGACGCCGTCAACGTGATCGACGCCGACGTGGCCATCGTCACCAGCGTCGACATCGACCATACGGATTACCTGGGCGATACACGCGAAGCGATCGGCTTTGAAAAGGCCGGCATCTTCCGTCCGGGCAAGGCGGCCATCTGCAGCGACCCCGTGCCGCCGCAGTCGCTGATCGACCATGCCGCGGCCATCGGCGCCGACCTGTGGCTGATGGGCCGCGATTTCAATTATTCGGGCGACAAGCAGCAGTGGAACTATGGCGGGCGCGAGCAGCGCCGCAATTCGCTCGCGTATCCAAGCTTGCGTGGCGCCAATCAGATCCTCAACGCGACGGCCGTGCTGGCCGCGCTGGAAGTGCTGAAGCTGAAACTGCCCGTGGGCGCGCAGGAAGTGCGCACGGGCCTGGTGACGGTGGAACTGCCGGGCCGCTTCCAGGTCTTGCCTGGCCGCCCCAGCGTGATCCTCGACGTGGCGCACAACCCCCATGCTGCCTCGGCGCTGAACCAGAACCTGGGCAATATGGGTTTCCATCCGTACACCTATGCCGTCTTCGGTTCCATGCAGGACAAGGATATCGATGGCGTACTGGCCGCCATGTCCGAACACGTCGACCACTGGTGCCTGACGGGCCTGCCTTCGCCGCGCGCTGCCACAGCCTCCGAGCTGGCCGCCAAGGTGCAGATCATGCTGGAAGACAAGCCTGACAGCAGCGAACATACTGTGTCTATTTTCGATGATCCGGCACAAGCTTTTGCAAATGCAATGAGCCGGGCCGGTGAGAATGATAGAATTGTGGTCTTTGGTTCTTTCCTCACCGTTGCCGGCGTGATGAAGGCCCGAAAATCCTCACTTCACTGAAACGCACTCGACTGAAAATCACGCATGGGCTTGTTCTCGAAACTGTTTAAAAACAAGCAAGAATCCTCTGGCGAAGACAGCGGCTTTTATGTCCCTGGCGAAGCACAGTCGCCGACCCGCAAACGCGCTGCCAACACCTCCGGTGGCGGCGGATCGCGCCGTGGCGGCAAGGACGCACCGGATCCGGTCTTGCCTGAAAAGAAGCGCGCACGCCGCCGCTTGGTCGGGGCCATCGCCCTGGCCCTGGGCGTGGCTGTCGGCTTGCCGATGCTGCTCGATTCCGAGCCGAAAGCCCCTTTCAACGATATCGCCATCGACATCCCGTCGAAGGAAAAAGCCGCGCCGGCACCTGCACCGGTGCCGGCCGTCCCGGCCCAGGCCGCGGCAAGCAATGGCCTGGACCAGTCCGAGGAAATCGTCGACACGCCGCTGCCGCCGGCCGCCAAGCCGGCGCCGGCACCCGTGCTTGCCGCTGCCCAGCCAGCTCCTGTCAAGCCCACGTATGTGGAGCCGAAACCGGAGCCGAAGCCCGAGCCCAAGCCGGTCAAGGTGGAGCCGAAACCTGAACCGAAACACGAACCGAAGCCGGAACCGAAGCACGAGCCCAAGGCGGAAACCAAGCCTGAGCCCAAGCATGAGGTGAAACCGGAAGCCAAGCCCGAAGCGAAACCTGCCAAGCCGGCGCAGTCCGCTGACGATGCGGCGCGCGCACTGGCGATCCTGGAAGGCAAGCCCGTGGAGAAGCCACAGGAAAAAGCCCACGATGCCGGCAGCGGCAAGTTCGTGGTGCAGGTGGCAGCCCTGGCGACGCAGGACAAGGTCGACGAATTGCAGGACAAGCTGCGCGAAGCAGGCATCAAGTCGTACACGCAGAAAGTCTCCAGCCCTGCTGGCGAGCGTATCCGTGTGCGGGTGGGCCCGTTCGGCAGCCGCGAAGACGCGGAAAAGACACGCGCCAAGCTGCAAAAGCTGGGCCTGGGCGGTTCGCTGGTGCCAGCGTGATCATGCAAGGCTGAACGCGCGTGACGATCTTCGATTACCTGGTGCTGTTCGTGCTGGTGACGTCCGTGCTGATCAGCATGATGCGTGGCCTGGTCAAGGAAATACTGTCATTGGTCAGCTGGATCGTGGCCTTCGTCATTGCCAACGCCTATGGCGCCACCCTGGCGAAATTCCTGCCTGAAGCCGTGCCGGGCGAAGCCATCCGGTTATTGCTGGCCTTCGTCGTGCTGTTCATCGGCGTGCGTATTCTGATGGGCTTGCTGTCCATGACGGTCGACGCGCTTGTCAAGGTGACGGGCCTGAGCCTGGCCGACCGCACCCTGGGCAGCCTGTTTGGCCTGGCGCGGGGCCTTGTGATCGTGCTGACCGCCGTCATCTTGTGCGGCATGACGACCATCCCGCAGCAGCCATTCTGGAAAAACGCGCTGCTCAGCCCGGTCGCGGAACAGGGCGCGCGCGCCATCAAGCCTTATCTGCCTGCCGCTTACGCGCAGCATGTGAAATTTTGAATTTTTTTTAAAATCAGTAGCACAGTTTAGGAGCACACCATGTGTGGCATCGTCGGCGTCGTTTCCCATCAACCTGTCAATCAATTGCTCTATGATGCATTGTTGCTCTTGCAACATCGCGGTCAGGATGCGGCAGGGATTGCGACCAATCACAGCAGTATGTTTTCCATGCACAAGGCCAATGGCCTCGTACGTGACGTCTTCCGTACGCGCAACATGCGTTCGCTGCAAGGCACCACCGGCATCGGCCACTGTCGCTACCCGACGGCCGGTTCGTCGAGCGAAGAGGAAGCACAGCCGTTTTATGTGAATGCGCCGTTCGGCATCACCCTGGCGCACAATGGCAACCTGACCAACTGGGAGCAGTTGAAACAGGAAATGTTCAAGAACGACCGCCGCCACATCAATACCGATTCCGACTCGGAAGTGCTGCTCAACGTGCTGGCGCATGAAATCCAGGAAGCGACGACGGGCCTGAACCTGGACCCGGAAGCCATCTTCAAGGCTGTCACCGTGCTGAACCGCCGCGTCAAGGGTGGCTATGCCGCCGTCGCGCAAATCGCCGGCGTGGGCTTGCTGGCCTTCCGCGACCCGCACGGCATCCGTCCGCTGTGCCTGGGCATCAATGAAACGGAGCAGGGTCCCGAATACCTGATCGCTTCCGAATCCGTGGCCCTGGAAGGCATGGGCTTCCGCTTCGTGCGCGACATCGGTCCGGGCGAAGCCGTCTTCATCGACGCCGACAAGCAATTGCACAGCGCCCAATGCGCCGACAATGCCAGCCTGAATCCGTGCGTCTTCGAATTCGTCTACCTGGCGCGCCCGGACTCCGTCATCGACGGCGCTTCCGTGTACGCCACGCGCCTGAAAATGGGCGAATACCTGGCCGAAAAGATCCGCACCGAATTGCCCGGCGTGCATATCGACGTGGTCATGCCGATTCCCGATTCCTCGCGCCCGGCCGCCATCCAGCTGGCCATGGCGCTGAACATCGAGTACCGCGAAGGCTTCATCAAGAACCGTTACATCGGCCGTACCTTCATCATGCCGGGCCAGGCGGCGCGCAAGAAATCCGTGCGCCAGAAGCTCAACGCGATTCCGTCCGAGTTCAAGGATAAAGTCGTGCTGCTGGTCGACGACTCCATCGTGCGCGGCACCACCAGCCGTGAAATCGTGCAGATGGCGCGCGAAGCGGGCGCGACTAAGGTCATCTTCGCCTCGGCCGCGCCACCGGTGATCTACCCGAACGTGTACGGCATCGACATGCCGACGCGCGACGAGCTGATCGCCTACGGCCGCACGACGGAAGAAGTGTGCCGCGAAATCACGGCCGACTACCTGGTGTACCAGGATATCGAAGCGCTGAAGCAGGCGATTGCCGACGTCAACCCGGCCCTGACCAACTTCGAGGCATCGTGCTTCGATGGCGTCTACGTGACGGGCGACGTGTCGCAGGAATACCTGGACCGCCTGGAATATGCGCGCCACCATCCGAAGGCGGCAGCGCCCGAAGATACGCCGCGTTCCCAGCTGAACCTGAACCTCGCTACTACCGAGGCTTGATACTGGGCCCGGCTATTGCCGGGCTTTTTTTTCGGGGTCAGACCCGCCGGGGGAGTGCGCGCCAGTGGTGCGCATTCCGATCCCGGAGGGACTGACCCCAGCACTTGCCTTGGGTTAAGCGGCAAGACGAGTATTTGGAACTTCCACCATGACCACCAAAAAAAACTACGGCTTCACCACCACCATCCTGCACAACGACCGCCGCAAGGGCATCGAGCACGGCTCCTTGCACAAGCCCGTGCACACTTCCGTTGCCTTTGGCTACGCCGATGCGCGCCAGCTTGCTTCCGTGTTCCAGGGCAAGGAGCCGGGCTTCCGCTATGGCCGCCAGGGCAATCCGACCGTGTCCGCGCTGGAAGACAAGGTCAACAAGATGGAAGACGGCGTGGCCACCCTGTGCTTCGCCACCGGCATGGGCGCCATCGGCGCCGTGGTGCAGTCGCTGTTGCGCGCGGGCGACCATGTCGTCTCGTCGGCGTTTTTGTTTGGCAACACCAACAGCCTGTGGCAAACGGTGACGGGGCAGGGCATCGGCGTGTCGTTCGTCGACGCCACCGAGGTGGCCAACGTGGCGGCCGCCATTACGCCGGCCACGCGCATCGTGTTTGTGGAAACCATCGCCAATCCCCGTACGCAGATCGCCGACCTGAAGAAAATCGGCGACCTGTGCCGTGAAAAAGGCATCCTGTACATCGTCGACAACACCATGACGACGCCGTATCTGTTCCGTCCGAAAGCCGTGGGTGCGGGCCTGGTGGTGAACGCCTTGACGAAATCCATCGGCGGCCACGGCAATGCGCTGGGCGGCAGCCTGACGGATACGGGCGTCTTCGACTGGACGCGGTACCCGAACATCTTTGAAAATTATAAAAAGGCGGCGCCGGCGCAGTGGGGCATCGCGCAAATCCGCGCCAAGGCCTTGCGCGATTTCGGCGCTTCGCTGGGACCGGAAGCGGCGCATCATATTGCTGTCGGCGCGGAAACCATGGCCTTGCGCATGGACCGCACCTGCTCGAACGCCCTGGCGCTGGCGACCATGCTAGCCGCCGACGCACGAGTGGCGGCCGTGCATTACCCGGGCCTGGCGTCGCACCCGCAACATGCGCTGGCGACGGACCTGTTCCGCAGCTATGGTTCGCTGTTCAGCTTTGAGCTGAAGGATGGCATCGACTGCTTCGATTTCCTCAATCGGTTGAACCTGGCTATTCCCGCAAGCAACCTGGGCGACACGCGCACCCTGGTGATTCCCGTCGCCCACACGATCTTTTATGAGATGGGCGCCGAGCGCCGCGCCAGCATGGGCATTGCCGAGTCCTTGATTCGCGTGTCTGTCGGTATCGAAGATGAAGCAGACTTATTGGAAGATTTCAGCAACGCACTGGACGCATAAGCAGCCGCGCACCATGTAAAAAGGGCCGCGACAGTGATACTGTCGCGGCCCTTTTTTACGTGCGGCAATTTAATGCCAGCTGCGCATCAAGCCTACCGCCAAACCTTCCAAAGCAAACTCGTCTTCCGGCGACACGGTGATCACCTTGAAGTCGGGGTTTTCCGGCAACAGTTCGATGACGGAACCGGTTTTTTTGTAGCGCTTGACGGTGACTTCGTCGCCAATGCGGGCGACGACGATCTGGCCGTTCTTGGCGCTGTCGACCTTTTTCACGGCCAGCAAGTCGCCATCCATGATGCCGGCGTCGCGCATGGACCAGCCGCGCACCTTCAGCAGGAAGTCGGGCTTGGCCGAGAACAGGGCAGGGTCGACGTTGTAGCTCGCTTCCAGGTTTTCCTGCGCCAGGATGGGCGAGCCGGCCGCCACCCGGCCGATCAGCGGCAGCGACATCAGCAGCGCTGCCGGCACCTTCGATGGCAGGGTGTCTGCGGCAGCGCCGATCAGGCGGATGCCGCGCGAGGTGCCCGGCGAAATCTCGATGGCGCCCTTGCGGGCCAGGGCCTGCAAATGCTCTTCGGCCGCGTTGGCCGATTTGAAGCCCAATTCATTGGCGATCTCGGCACGGGTGGGAGGGAAACCCGTATTTTCAATCGCGTCCTTGATCAGGTTCAGGATTTGTTCTTGTCGTGCTGTCAGCTTGATCATGAGCGGTGGGTGCATACTAAAATGCTGTCTATATGAACAGTCTGTATTTTTGTACAGTATCGTCCACTATGCAAGGGGATTTCCGTGTTTTGGGCGGATTTCGCAAGAAATACTTGTGCACCGATGAAAAGCGGCACGGCGCGCGGGCTTTTCGGGCGCAGGTAGAAGGAATGATTGAAACGTTTGCAAAAGGCGGTTATAATCTTCGGCTGACCTTCCCACACCCGTCTTGACGCCGGGGTGGGCGATTATCAATCCGACCTGAAGGAGTTTGCATGCGTCATTATGAAATAGTCTTTATCGTCCATCCGGACCAAAGCGAGCAAGTGCCCGCGATGATCGAACGCTACAAAGCCAGCGTAACCACCCGCGGCGGTTCGGTTCACCGCGTGGAAGATTGGGGCCGCCGTCAAATGGCTTACTCGATCCAAAAGCTGCCTAAAGCACACTACATCTGCCTGAACATCGAATGCGACAACGAGACCCTGGTCGAGTTGGAAACAGCATTCAAATTCAATGATGCCGTGTTGCGTCACCTGACCGTTAAAATGAAGAAAGCTGAAACAGCTCCTTCGCCGATGATGAAATCGGTACAACGCGAAGACGCGGCCAAAAGCCACCGCACCGAAGCACCAGCAGCCGCTCCAGCCGCAGCAGCAGCTTAATTCTTGACCAGGATCGTGCGCTGAACCAGCTACAAGTAACCGCCATCATTGCCGAGCGCGAAATATTGCGCTATACCCCGGCAGGGCTGCCGATTGTGAATGCAGTATTGCAGCACAGTTCGCAGCAGATGGAAGCAGGGATTGCCCGTTTGACCGAGTTTGATGTTGCCGCGCTAGCCGCTGGCGAAATCTCAGGCCGGTTCAGTCAGGCAAACTTGGGCGGGGTGTATCAGTTCACGGGTTTCCTGGCCAGGAAGAGCCGCAACAGCAAGAGTTTGGTGTTTCACATCATTGATTTTAGTGCAGTCAATTCTGACTAGCGCATTTTAGATACAGGAGCCTGACATGGCATTCGGTAAAAAGTTCGACAAAAATAAGCTCAAGCTTAAAGAAAAACGCAAACAGCAAAACCCGTTGTTCAAACGCAAGAAGTTCTGCCGCTTCACCGCAGCTCACGTTGAGCAAGTCGACTACAAAGACGTCGACACGCTGAAAGACTTCGTCCAAGAAAACGGCAAGATCATGCCAGCACGCCTGACCGGTACCAAAGCGCACTACCAGCGCCAAGTTGACACCGCAATCAAGCGCGCTCGCTTCCTCGCGCTGCTGCCATACACCGATCTGCACCACGCTTAATCGGTCAGATATTCCTGGAGAAGAACTATGCAAATCATTCTGTTAGAAAAAGTTGTTAACGTCGGTAACCTCGGCGAAGTCGTCAAAGTCAAAGACGGTTACGCACGTAACTTCCTGATCCCGCAACGCCTGGCACGTCGTGCCACGGCAACCGCTGTGGCTGAATTCGAAGTCAAGCGCGCCGAACTGGAAAAAGCTGCTGCCGCCAAACTGGCCGCATCGCAAGCCCAGGGCGAAAAACTGAGCGGCCTGACCGTTCAAGTTGCTCAAAAAGCTGGTGTTGATGGCCGTCTGTTCGGTTCCGTCACCAACTTCGACATCGCTGAAGCGCTGACCAAGCAAGGTTTTGCTGTTGAAAAAGCACAAATCCGCATGCCTACCGGCCCGCTGAAGATCGTTGGCGAGCACAACGTTTCGGTTGCTCTGCACACCGACGTGGTCGTGGAAGTTGTTATCGCTGTCGTACCAGACGCGAACGCGTAATCGTCTGCGGGCCTGGCCCGCAAGCGCTGCCGCACTATGAAAAGCCGGGTTCGCCCGGCTTTTTTGTGGCCTTTTTTTCCGCGATTTTTCGCCCTTTTTTTTTGCCCTGACGCCGAAGCGGGTATAATTCGCGCCATGAACGCCCCCTCTGATCCGCAACTGGATTCCCTCCGTATTCCGCCGCATTCGATCGAAGCAGAACAATCCGTCATCGGTGGTCTGCTGCGCGACAATGCCGCGTATGACCGCATCGCCGACTTCATGCATGCGGAGGATTTCTATCGCTATGACCATCGCATCATCTTCGAGCAAATCGTCAAGATGGTTAACGCTTCCAAGCCAGCCGATGTCATTACTGTTTTTGAAACCCTGACCCAGCTCGGCAAGGCCGAGGATGTGGGCGGACTCGCTTACCTGAACGCCATGGCGCAAAACACGCCATCGGCCGCGAACATCCGGCGCTACGCCGAGATCGTGCGCGACCGCGGCGTGCTGCGCAAACTCATCACCGTCGCTGACGATATTTCCGGCACGGCCTTCAGCCCGCAAGGCAAGGAAGTCAAGCAGATGCTTGACGAGGCCGAGTCGAAGATCTTCGCCATCGCCGAAGAAGGCGCACGCGGCGCCCAGGGCTGGACCGCGATCCAGCCCCTGCTGACGCAGGTGGTCGAGCGTATCGACGAACTGTACAGCCGCGACAACCAGAGTGAAATCACGGGCGTGCCCACCGGTTTCATCGACCTCGACCGCATGACCTCCGGTCTGCAGCCGGGCGACCTGGTGATCGTGGCGGGACGTCCTTCGATGGGCAAGACGGCGTTTTCCGTCAACATCGGCGAAAACGTGGCCATCGACAGCGGCTTGCCCGTGGCCGTGTTCTCGATGGAGATGGGCGGCGCCCAGCTGGCCATGCGTATGCTGGGCTCCGTGGGACAGCTGGACCAGCACCGTCTGCGTACCGGCCGCCTGAACGATGAAGACTGGCCGCGCCTGACCAACGCGATTCAAAAAATGAACGACGCCCAGTTGTACATCGATGAAACGCCGGCGCTGAACTCGATCGAATTGCGCGCCCGCTCGCGCCGTTTGTCGCGTCAATGCGGCAAGCTGGGCCTGATCATCGTCGATTACTTGCAACTGATGTCGGCAAATACTCCGGGCGATAACCGCGCCACGGAAATTTCCGAAATTTCGCGGGGCTTGAAAGGCCTGGCGAAAGAACTCGGTTGTCCCGTGATCGCGCTGTCCCAGCTGAACCGCTCGCTGGAACAACGCCCGAACAAACGTCCGGTCATGTCCGACTTGCGCGAATCGGGCGCTATTGAGCAGGATGCCGACGTGATCCTGTTCATTTACCGCGACGAGGTGTATAACCCCGACTCGCCAGACAAGGGGACGGCCGAAATCATCATCGGCAAACAACGTAACGGTCCAATCGGCAGCATCCGCCTCACCTTCATGGGGCAGTACACCAAATTTGGCAATTACAGTGGTGGCCTGGCGCTTTACCAAGGCGACTAACACA
This sequence comes from Janthinobacterium sp. AD80, assembly GCF_002878455.1. Classification (GTDB taxonomy): domain Bacteria; phylum Pseudomonadota; class Gammaproteobacteria; order Burkholderiales; family Burkholderiaceae_D; genus Janthinobacterium. The sequence goes on along the minus strand of NZ_NRDQ01000111.1, from coordinate 6,633 downwards.
GCAGCACTGATATTCCATTGGCCGCCCCCGACAACGGGGCGGCTTTCTGTAGTAAATAACACGACTCAATGCTTAACGGAGAATGACATGTTTGGACGCTTGATGCCCACTGAGGGCAAGTTTTTTGAATTGTTTAACCAGCACGCGGAACTGTGCGTCAAGGGCGCAAAAGAGATGCTCGGCCTGATGACCAATTTCGACGACCTGGAAAACCGCGTACATGCGATTGAAAGCATCGAGAAACAGGCGGACAAAGTCACCTACGCCACCGTGGAAATGCTGCACAAGACCTTCATCACGCCGATCGACCGCGATGACATCCATCAGCTGATCACGCGCCAGGACGACATCCTCGACCTGCTGGAAGATGCGGCGCAAACCGTGTCGCTGTACGACCTGAAAGCCGTCACGCCGGAAGCCAAGCGCCTGGCCGAACTGGTATTGGCGTGCACCGAGAAAGTCCGCGACGCCGTGGCCATGCTGCACAACATGGATAACTCGCGCAAGATCGTCGCCATCTGCGAAGAGATCGACCGCCTGGAATCGGACGCCGACCACGTGATGCGCGCCGCCATGTCCAAGCTGTTCCGCGACGAACCGGACGTGCGCACCCTGATCAAGCTGAAGGCGATCTATGAAATTCTGGAAACCGTGACAGACCGTTGCGAAGATGTGTCCAACATTATCGAAGGCATCATCGTCGAAAACGCGTAACAGCGTCTGTCCTGAAACAGAATCAGAAAAGAAAAATCCATGCAAACCATCCAAATGAGCATCTACGTGCTAGGCCTGCTCGTCATCCTTGCACTGCTATTTGACTTCATGAACGGCTTCCACGATGCCGCCAACGCGATCGCCACGGTGGTCTCGACGGGCGTATTGAAACCGCAGACCGCGGTTGCCATGGCTGCCACCTTCAATTTCGTCGCCATCTTCGTCTTCCACCAGCTGACCGTGGCCGCCACGGTGGGCAAGGGGACGATCGACCCCACGGTGATTGACCAATATGTGATATTTGGCGCCCTCATGGGCGCCATCGTGTGGAACCTCGTCACCTGGTACTACGGCATTCCTTCGTCGTCCTCGCACGCCCTGATCGGCGGCCTGGTGGGCGCCGCTGTGGCCAAGTCCGGCACGGGCGCGCTGATCTCGGCCGGCCTGTGGAAGGTCGTGCTGTTCATCGTGCTGTCGCCGGTGCTGGGCTTCCTGTTCGGTTCGCTGATCATGCTGCTGGTGTCATGGATCTTCGTGCGCTCGACGCCGCGCAAGGTCGACAAATGGTTCCGCCGCCTGCAGCTGGTTTCGGCTGCGGCGTACAGCCTGGGCCACGGCGGCAATGACGCGCAAAAAACCATCGGCATCATCTGGATGCTGCTGATCGCCGCCGGCTATTCGAGCACCACCGACGCCGTGCCACCGCTGTGGGTCATCATCTCGTGCTACACGGCCATCAGCTTCGGTACGCTGTTCGGCGGCTGGCGCATCGTCAAGACCATGGGCCAGAAGATCACCAAGCTTAAACCGGTCGGCGGCTTCTGCGCTGAAACGGGCGGCGCCATCACCCTGTTCATCTCGACGGCCATGGGCATTCCCGTGTCGACCACGCACACCATCACGGGCGCCATCGTCGGCGTCGGCTCGGCACAAAAAATGTCGGCCGTACGCTGGGGCGTCGCCGGCAACATCGTCTGGGCCTGGATCTTCACGATTCCTGCCTCGGCATTCGTTGCCGCGATCGCCTGGTGGATTGGCCGGCACATCATGTAATGGATAGCCAGCGCCAGTAAGAAGGGAGCCTCGCGGCTCCCTTTTTTTTGCCTACTGGCCGCGAGGACCCTTGTCGCCGCCTTGATGCGGCTTCAGGCCATCATTCTGGCGGATCGCGCCTTTATCATGTTCCGCTTGCTGGCGGATCTTGTTTGCTTCCTGCTGGGCTTGCTGGTCTTCCCGCTGTTGCTGCTCGCGTGGCGTATCGTGGGGTTTGCTCATGGCGCTCTCCTTGAATGATGAGTGTCAATGATGCCGCGTGGCGGTCTGTGCCACCGTTCGGTGCACAACATAGCGCCGGCCGCAGTTGCTCACGCCAGTTCCACCGTCAGCCCCTCGTACGCGAGGAAGACTTGCAAGCCGGCCAGGCGGCCCGCGTGGCGGCCCATCACGTCGGCAAACACGGCTTCGAGCTGCTCGTCGCTGCGCGTCGGTTCGTGGTGGGTGCAGTACAGGCGCCGGGCGCCGCAGCGCAGGGCCAGCTCGAACGCGGCGTCGAAGGTGCCGTGGCCCCAGCCCTGCTTGGCCGGGTATTCCTCGCGCGTGTAGGAGCAGTCCATGATCAGCGCGTCGACACCGGCCACCAGCGCGTCGATGCCGGCCTGGCGCTGCGCATTGCGCGCGGCGCAGGCCGCGTGTTCGGCATGGCCGGGCGGGTGCAGGTTGTAGAACGGTTCATGGTCGCCGCTGAAAAACAGCGAGGCGCCGGCGCAGTCGATGCGGTAGCCCAAGTTGATGACGGGGTGGTTCATTTCCGCGCCGCGCACGCGCGCGCCGCCCACGTCGATGGTTTCGCCGGGCGCCACGGTGCGATAGTCGATGCTGGCCGCCATGGCCGCTTCGCTGACGGGGAAATAGCTGTCCTGCAGCTGCACCGCCATCACGTGCTCGATGCCGCGCCCGGCCACCGCATCATAGGCGCCGTGCAGGCGCATGCGGTTGCCGGCCACGAACAGGGGCGAGAACATCGGCAAGCCGTGGATGTGGTCCCAGTGGCTGTGGGTGATGAAGACGTGGGCGTCCACCGGCTGGCCGGCCGGCAGCTGCTGCGCCAGCGCAAAGATGCCGCTGCCCGCATCAAGGATGATCAGGCTGTCGTTGTCGGTGCGCACCTCGATGCAGGTCGTGTTGCCGCCATAGCGCGCCGTGCGCGGACCGGGGGAGGGGATAGAGCCGCGGACGCCCCTGAACGTGAATTTCATCCAGCACCTTGTTACTGTGTAATTATTGTTGATTCTATTCTAATTAATGAGATTGGCGGCAACATTTGTGTGTGTTGCAATAGAGAAAGTTATTTCATTTTGTTGTGACTAAGTAATGTACAGTGCGCGGGGTGGCCGGTACACTGGCGCTTGCCAACTTCTCTTTTTTGCTCGCCCATTACCTGATTGCCGCCACCATGCCTCAGCTTCAACCTGAGAAAATCGCCCACAGACTGGAGCAATTGACAGAGCTCAGCGTCGCGCTCGGCCATGGCCTGGGCGGCGAAGGGCGCGATATCGGCCCGCTGCTGCAGCGCATCGTGCTGCTGGCCAAGGGCATGAGCGGCGCCGATGGCGCCACCCTGTACCGGCCCGCGGACCAGGGCCGCCAGCTGGCCTTCGATATCAGCGTCAACGACAGCCTGGGCATCGGGGAGGGCGCCGACATCGGCTTGCCCGGCGTGCCCCTGTCCGATGCGGCCGGCCAGCCCAACCTGGCGTCGGTGGCCGCGTATGCGGCGAATATGCGCCGCAGCGTCAACATCGCCGATGTGTATCGCGACGAGGCCTTCAATTTTTCCGGCATGCGCGATTTCGACCGCCTGCACGGCTACCACACGCAATCGATCCTGACGGTGCCCATGAGCGACCACGAGGGCGACCTGATCGGCGTGCTGCAGCTGATCAATGCCAAGGATGACGCCACCGGCCAGGTGCGCGCGTTTTCCTCCACCGACCAGCGCTTCATCGAGGCGCTGGCCGCGCAGGCCGGCGTGGCGCTGACGAATCAATTATTGATCTCGCAGCTGGAAGAACTGCTCGAGTCGCTCGTGACCCTGATCAATATCGGCATCGATGAAAAATCGCCGTACACGGGCCGCCACTGCCAGTTCGTGCCCGAGCTGACGATGCTGCTGGCCGATGCCGCGCACGCCACGCAAACGGGGCCGCTGGCCGATTTCCGGCTCAGCGAGAACGAACGCAAGCAGCTGTGGCTGGCCGGCCTGCTGCACGATTGCGGCAAGATCACCACGCCCGTGCACGTGGTCGACAAGGCCACCAAGCTGGAAACCATCTTCGACCGCATCGCCCTGATCGACACGCGCTACGAAGTGCTGCTGCGCGACGCCGAGATCGCGGCCCTGCGCCAGCAGGCGGCGCAGCCGCAGCAGGCGGGCGACATCGCCCAGGCGCTGGCGCGCGAACAGGCCAGCTTGCGCGAAGAGCGCGACTTCATCCGCACGGTCAACATCGGCGGCGAAAGCATGGCGCAGGCCGACCAGGAGCGCGTGCGGCAGATCGCGCGGCGCCGCTGGCGCGCGGCCGACGGCGAGCTGCATGATTTCCTTGACGCCAACGAAACAGAAAACCTGACCATCCGCGCCGGCACCCTGACGGCAGCCGAGCGAGCCATCGTCAACAACCATATCAGCGTGTCGATCCGCATGCTCGAAGCGCTGCCATGGCCCAAGCACCTGCAGAAGGTGCCGGAATACGCGGGCGGCCACCACGAGCGCATGGATGGCAAGGGCTACCCGCGCGGCCTGACCAAAGAGCAGATGTCGGTGCCGGCGCGGCTGATGGCCATCGCCGATATTTTCGAAGCGCTGACGGCGCGCGACCGTCCCTATAAAAAGGGCAAGTCGTTGTCGGAATCGCTGCGCATCCTCGGCAACTTCAGCCTGAACGGGCATATCGACCCGGAGCTGTTCGACGTCTTCATCCGCAGCAAGGTCTATTTGACCTTCGCCGAAAAGCACATGCATCCGAGCCAGATCGATAGCGTCGACGAGGCGGCCATTCCGGGCTATACGCCGTGATGCGGGCCGGGCGCGCGGCGCTGGCGCAGACGTTGCGCAAGCATGGCGCGCGCTTTTTTCTGGGCGTGCTGCTGACCGTCGCCGCCGCCATCCTGTGTCTGGCCGGCAACGCGAATATCGCGCGCCTCGATGCCATGCTGGGCGACTGGCGCATGCGCTTTGATGCGCCGCAGCTCGACGCGCGCATCGTCATCGTCGACATCGACGAGCAAAGCCTGGCCCGCGTCGGGCGTTTTCCATGGAGCCGCGACATCCAGGCGCGCCTGGTGCGCCAGCTCACCAGCCATTACGGCGTGGCCGCGCTGGGCTTTGATATCGCGTTTCCCGAGGCGGATACCAGTTCCGGCTACGCCGTGCTGCAAGGCCTGGCGCAGGGAGAGCTGGCCGGCGTGCCGGGCTTGCCGGCGCAGCTGGAAAAGCTGCGCCCCGCTATGGATTACGATGGCCTGTTCGCCGAGGCCATGCGCGGCCAGCCCGTGGTGCTGGGCTACAGCATCTCGGCGCAGCAAGCCAAGGGCGTGCTGCCCGAGCCGGCTTTCACCGTCGCCGACTTGAACGGACGCACGCTGACGGCCTATGTGGCGCGCGGCTACGAAGCCAATATCGCGCCGCTGCAGGCGGCCGCGCGGGGCGCCGGCATTTTCACGGCACTGACGGACAACGATGGCGTGGTGCGCTCATCGACCCTGCTGACGCGCATCGGCGATGGCTACTATCCATCGCTGTCGCTGGCCACGGCCGCCGTCTACCTGCAGGCGCGCGCCATCGCGCCGCGCTTCACGGCCACGGCCGACAGCCTGTCGGCGCGCCAGCTGGATAACGCGGGCCTCGAACACATCGTGCTGTTTACCCCGCGCGGCGCCATGCCGGTTCCCGTGGGCGAGGCATTGACCACCACGGTGCAGTACCGCGGCACGGGCGGCCCGGATGGCGGCGCCTTCCGCTATGTCTCCGCCGCCGCCGTGCTGGCGGGCACGGTGCCGCCCGCGCTGCTGAAAGGCGCCATCGTGCTGGTGGGGACCACGGCGCCCGGTTTGAACGATATCCGCGCCACGCCCGTGAACGCGGAATATCCGGGCGTGGAGGTGCATGCCAACCTGATCAAGTCCATCCTCGACGGCCGCTTCAAGGCGCGTCCCGACTATGCGCTGGCGTTCGAGCTGCTGCAGATCGTGCTGTTCGGCGTGCTGCTGGCGGGCGCGCTGGCCGTGCTGCCGCCGGCCGGCGTGATGCTGGCGACCCTGGGCGCGCTGGCGCTCACCATCGGCATCAACCTGTATTTGTACGCCGTGCGCGACCTGGTGCTGGGCGGCGCCGTGGTGCTGCTGCTGATCGTCGCGCTGTTCATCGTCAACCTGGCCTGGGGCTATTTTTTCGAGGTGCGCAAGGGGCGCGCGCTGGTGGCGCGCTTCGGCGAATACGTGGCGCCCGAACTGGTGGCCGAGATGGCGGACAATCCGCAGCGCTACACCATGGATGGCGAAAACCGCGAACTGACGGTGCTGTTCGCCGACGTGCGGGGCTTCACGGCCATCTCCGAACAGCTGGCGCCGGCCACGCTGCGCGAATACATCAACGCCTACCTGACGGCCATGTCGCACGATATCCGCGACAGCCATGGCGGCACCCTGGACAAATACATCGGCGACGCCGTGATGGCCTTCTGGGGCGCGCCCGTGGCCTTCCCCGACCACGCCAGCCGCGCCGTGGCCAGCGCGCTGCTGATGCAGCGCAGCGCGGCGCGCCTGAACGATGAGTTCAGCGCGCGCGGCTGCCCCGCGCTGCGCATCGGCATCGGCATCAACACGGGCGCCATGCACGTGGGCGACATGGGCTCGCGCATC
>NZ_NRDQ01000110.1 GCF_002878455.1 Janthinobacterium sp. AD80 | reverse complement strand
GCTGCGGGCGCCGCGCTGCACATAGGCGTTCGCCAGCGACATCACCTGGTCGGCCTTGACGGCGTCGCTGACCATGCCCGAGACGATCAGGGTGTCGCCGGCCACGGTGACCTTGACGTCTTTTTCATTCGGCAGCAGTTCGGCCAGGCGCGCCTGCAGGCTGCTGCTGTCGATGCCGACGGCCAGGTCGACGATGGTGGCATCGTTGGCCTTGTTCCAGAGGATCAGGTTGGTGGTGCCGACGGAACGGCCCAGCAGATACACTTCGGTCGGATTGAGCAGGATGACATCGGCGATGCGCGGGTCGCCGACCGACATGCGGCTGGCGGCAAACGGCAGGCGCATCAGGGTCGACTTGCCTTCGGCCAGGTGCATCTGCGGCGCCATCTCCGTGCGGCCGGCACGCATCTCGCCTTGCGCCGGCGTGCTCCGGGGACGGCTGGTGACGCGGCTGCCGGCCTTGCTGGCGCCCGTCTCGGCGGCAGCGGTGGCAACGGCGGTGGCGGCGACGGGTTCGCTGCGGGCCTGGGGCGCCAGGGCGCCGATCATGGCAAGGGCAAGCGCGAGGCTGAGTACCCGGCTTCCGCTTGCGGTGCAATTTGTGCTCATGGCATGGCTCCTCTGGTGCAGGTTAGAATTGTTGGGAGCTGCGTTCCAGCCCCTTGATGACATCGATGCGTGGACCGGCTTGTGGCGCAGGCGCCGCGGCGGGACGGCGGCGCGGGATCGGCTTGGCCTGCACCATGGCGGCGGGGGCGGCAATGGCGATTTTTTCATCGAGCAGGGTGCTCTTGGTGGCGCCTTCCGTGTTGACGGGCTTGTCCTCGATCTGGTTGCGCAGCACCAGCGACAGGGTGCCCACGCTGCGTGCCAGGTCGAGTTTTTCCGCCTGGTCCGGCGTCAGCTCCAGGGTCACGGCATTGACGACCTTGGGCTTGGTATCGTCGCGGCTCGATTCCTGGGCGATGGCCAGCACGAGGATGCGTTCGAGCACGATCTTGGAAATATTCGGGTCGCGGTCCGGCGTCTTGTGCGCGCCTTCCCCCTGAGTGTTGACGAGGATGTCGACAAAGTTGCCCGGCAGGGCGAAGCCGGCCACCCCCACCACATCGTTGACGCGCACGGTCATGGCGCGCTTGCCCTCGGCGACGACGGCCGACAGGCCGCCCTGGGTGCCCGGTGGCGCCAGCTTGCCTTCCATGATCGGTTCGCCGTGCTGGATGCTGGTGCGCGTGACGCGCGTTTCCAGCAGTTTCGGATCGTTGATGGCGCCCGGCGGCAGCGCGTTCGATGGCCAGTCGACCATGCGCACCATGTCGGGCGTCAGGCGCGCGCCCAGGCTGATGTCGACCTGGGCCACGGCCACCTTGTTGATGTTGCCCGATGCTTGGGCATTGATCCAGCGCGCGGCCACGATGACCGCGGCGAACGCCAGGATGACCGCAATGGCCATCATCGTCAGAGCGCGTGCGTTTCTCATTTTGCTTCCCCTTTGTGCTGGACCGTTGCCGATCCGGTGTGTGTGCTTGCCAGGATGTCGTCGCTGCCGAAATAGTTGTTCCAGGCCCACTGCAGCACTTCGGGCGTGAGCTGCGCGGGCAAATCGTCATAGCGCGCCTTGTCGCAGATCTGCGCCAGGATGTCGCGCGGATAGCAGGCGAGCAGCGGCCGCTTGTGGAGGTCGTGCAGGTGCAGCAAACAGGCGTAGGCGGATTCATCGAAATTGATGCCCAGCTGCGCGCAGGTGCTGCGGAACACGGCCAGGTAGTGGTAGGCGCTCAGCGGGCCCACATGGATCTTGTAGCCGATGCGGCGCAGGAAGGAATCGTCGGCCAGCTCCTGCGGCGCCAGGTTCGAGGAAAACACCACGATCACGTCGAAGGGCACGGCGAACTTGTAGCCGGTGTGCAGCGACAGGAAATCGATGTGGCGCGCCATCGGCACGATCCAGCGGTTCATCAGTTCGCCGGGCGAGCAGCGCTGGCGGCCCAGGTCGTCGATGATGAAGATGCCGTTGTTGGCCTTCAGGTGGGGCGGCGCCTGATACAGGCGGGCGCCCGGATCGAACTGCAGGTCCAGCATGTCGAGCGTCAGTTCGCCACCCGTCAGGACGGCGGGACGCAGCGCGCGCACCCAGCGCGGGTCGGCCGGCGGCGTGTCGCCCGACAGGGTGTGCAGCATGGGGTCGAGGAAGGGCAGCACCTCGCCATCGACCATCACGGCGTGCGGCAGGGCGATGGCGCCGCTGAGCAGGCCGTTCAGGCGTTCGGCCAGGTAGCTCTTGCCGCTGCCGGCCGGGCCATGGAAGAACAGGGCACGCCCGGAATTCATGGCCGCGCCCAGCTGGTCGAGTACCGCCGTGCTGGCCACCACGTCGCGAAATTCACGCATCACCCGTTCGCGCGTGACATGCATGTGCGCCACGCTTTGCGCCAGCACCTGGTTGCTGTAGTCGGCCAGGTTGACGGGGGCAGGTCCGCTGTAGGCATTGCGGCGCAGGTAGTCGGCGGCGCGCAGGCGGCCCTGGTCGCCCAGCTGGTAGGACAGGTCGGCGTCGGTGCCGCTGCTGCCGTCGCGGCGCGCTTCGCAGAGTTTTTCGGCGCGCATGAAGGTCAGCAGCGGCTCGAGCACGTTGGCGCCCAGCTTCACGTGGCTCGACAGGGCGGGCAGGGTGATCTGGCCGCGCAGGAACATGATCTTGACCAGCAGTTCGACCAGGAAAAGGAAGGGCAGTCCCGTTTCGGCGACGCTGCGCGGGGCGCGCCTGGCGGCCGGTTCGACGCCGCCGCCGTCGCTGCGTTCTGGATAGGTATCAGGCATGATCTGTGCTCCTGTTCTGGTGCGGTGCGGATGTCAGAAAATGAAAGGCAGCAAGCGGTATTTCACTTGCCGCATGTAGACGCGGTAGCGCACGTCGGTCGACAGGAAGCGCTCTTCGCGCAGCAGGCGCATCACCATCATGCTCATCGTCGCGACGTAGATGATGGCGTTGGCGATCGAGGTATTCGACAGCAGGTAGCCGCTCAGGGAAATCAGGTAGCTGGCATACAGCGGATGGCGTATCACGCGGTAGACGCCGCCCGTCTTGATGTCGCGCTGCGCCGCCACCAGGCCGAAGCTGCGGTTCAGCGACAGCAGGCCGGCGATCTGCAGCAGGCTGCCGACGGCCAGCAGGTAGCGCGCACCGGGCCAGATGGCCACGTCGGCAGGGGCCAGCAGGAACGGGGCGAAGGTGGCGCCGATGGCCAGCAGCCAGTCGCCCGCATCGGTGGAGACGCTGACGGGGGCCGAGCGCACGATGAAGAACAGCGCGCCCAGGGATTCTGCGGCGCAGAACAGCAAATAGCTCCAGTCGCCGCTGTGCAGGTAGCCCACCACGTGGGCACTGGCAAAGAAGGCCCACAGGCAGGCCATGGACATGCTGGTGAAGAGGCTGGCGAGCCGCGATTGGCAGAGGGTGGCGATGGTGTTCATGGTCAGGTCCTGGGGTGGCTGGTGGTCGGAGCGGCGCGTTTCAGCGCACGCTCCACAGTTGGTGGTAATGCAGGAACAGCTGCAGCAATGTGCCGCTGGCGATGGCAAAGGCATACGCCAGCTTGCCGGTGGCCGGTGGCGGTTCGGCGATCGTGGCGGCGCCGCCGGCCAGGCTGTGCAGCAGGGCGCCCAGCATCATGTGATAGGTGTTTTTCAGCACCTGGCGCAGGCGGTGTCCCACCAGCGCGGCGGCCAGGGCCAGCACGCCGCCGCACAGGAAGGTCAGCAGGGCCGCTTCGAGCACGGCGTCGGGTCCCAGGAAAGCGCCGCACATGGCCATCAGCTTGACGTCACCGGCGCCCAGGGCGCGCAGCAGGTACATGGGCAGCAGCAAAGCCAGTCCGGCGCCGGCGCCGGCCAGCGCCTGCAGCAGGCCCAGGCCGCCGAAGGAAGGATCGAACAGGCCGCTACCGGAGGGGATGAAGCTGTTCAGCGCCAGGCCTGTCAGCGTGCCCCACAGCACCAGCTGGTTGGGGATGCGGCGCGTGCGCAGGTCATGCCACAGCGCGCCACCCAGCAGGGCGGCCAGCACGGCCAGGCACAGCAGCATGGGCAGGTGGGCGCTCATGATGTCAGTCCTTCCTTGTTCATGCACGGCACGGTGGCCATGTGCATGGCCGGTGCCGCGGCATGGCTGCCCAGGGCGCGTCCCACCAGGTGCCAGACCAGCGCCGCGCCGGCCGCGCCGACATAGCCGTCGAGCGCATAGTGCCAGCCCAGGTGGATGGAGCCGAGCAGGATCAGCACGGCGAAGGCGGACAGGGCGATGCCGGCGGCGCGGCTGACGCGCCAGCCCATCATGGCCATCAGCACGGCCGTGGCGACATGCATGCTGGGCATGGCGGAGATGCCCAGTTCGCCATTCGCGCCCTTGCTTTGATAGCCTTGCCACAGCATGTCCTGCACCTGCAGGGCCCACACGGGAATGTGTGCGTTGGCGTCGCGCAGGTAGGCCATCAGCGGCGCATACGGGTCGCTGGCATGCAGGTGGCCGTAGTAGCAGGGGCCGACCGAAGCGAACAGCACGGCCATGATGCTGCCCAGCCCGATCCAGGTCAGCGCAAAGCTGAGCAGGAACTGCATGCGCAGCAGCGGGCGGCGGGTATCGAGGATGAGCCAGTACAGGATGGCGTAGAACAGGAAGAACCAGAAATGGTAGGCAAAGTTGAGCAGGGCCGTCACCAGCGGGTGGCCCAGCAGCGGCTGCAGGCGTTCCCACGGGGCCTTGCCGCCATGCAGGGCGATGTCCCAGGCGGACAGGCTGGCATCCCAGGTGTAGGCGTGCAGGCGCGGGATGGCGGCCTTGAAGACGGTGAAGCTGGAAGCGAAGACGGGAATGAGCAGCATGGCCGGCAGCGCGTGCAGCAGGCGCTCGTTGCTCAGGTAGCGGCGCAGGTCGTGGTACAGGTAATGGCACAGGCGGTGCGGGCGTTTCATCACCATGACGTGGATGGTGTAGCCGCACAGGATGAAGACGGGACCCGTGAGGATGGCGACGAGGAAGCCGGCCAGCACGTTGAGCATGTCCGAGGCGCTGGGCAGGCTGCCGGCCAGCAGCAGGGCGGCGGCGGCATACAGCAGCACGATCAGCAGCAGCAGGCGGTGGGTGCGCAGCGAGGCGCTCAGGGTGTTCATGACATGGCCAGGACGACCTGGTCCTTGACGTAGACAAACAGCAGCCTGACCTGGTCGCCGAGCAGGGTGATGGTGATCACCAGCACCGTGGCGATCAGGCCCGCCAGCAGCGCGTACTCGATCGCCGTGACGGCGGACTCGTCGGATAAACGGCGGAACAGGGATTTCACGATGGGCCTCGCTATGCGTTGGTCAAGGTGGGCGTGCCGGGATGGTGGAGAGCGGTAGTCCGGGCTGGCGCAGTGCCGGCCCGGACAGCACCGCATCAGCCATTGGCGGTGGTCAGCTTGGTGCCGATGGTGCTGAAGGTTTTTTTCAGCTGGGTACCGACGATGGTGACGGCGGCGATGATCACGACGGCGATCAGGGCGGCGATCAGGCCATATTCAATTGCGGTGACGCCATCTTCTTCGCGGATAAAGTTTTTGATGAGGTTCATGACAAACTCCTGGTGGTTGAGGTACTGCGATGGATGAAACGACATTGCTGCTTGGGTACTGCGCTGCGGTGCGGTGTCATGCCGTTACGGGCTCTCTCCCAGTGCCAGCAGTCCGATGATGCAAACTACCGCCATCAGTGCCGCCACCAGCGCATAGCGGTAGAACGTCGCCCTTTGCTTGCTCTGCAGGTAACTGGCCAGGGCAGCAGGAAGAAACTTATCTAAACGCATGCTGAGCTCCGTGTCGTGGTGGCCGCGGCGTGTGATCTGCTCTTCGGTAATTCCACTATAGAAGTGAAGACCTTGATCTACATCAGAAGAACCTCCTTTTTATACCGGGAGGATTTGCTTGTTTTTTTCGGGACAATTGTCATGGCCGGGTTCGGCAAGCGTGCGGATGCCCCGCCGTGGTGCGGCGGCGCAAGGGCTGGAGGGGCGGAAGGGGCAGGCGCGCGGCCTGGCGGGGAGGGACGGCGCCAGTGGCGCGCGGTCAGCTGCGGGGCAGCTCGCCCAGGTGGTGCTTGGTGGCGTAGGCGTACAGTTCCAGGCGGTTGTACACGCCCAGCTTGCGGTAGATCGAGGTCAGGTGGTTGCGCAGGGTGTGTTCTGAAATGAACAGCTGGTCGGCCAGCAGCTTGGCCGGCGTGCCGCTGCCATGCACGAGGGCGGCGATGATTTTTCTTTCCTTGAGGGTCAGGCTGGCCACGGCGGCGGCATGCGCCGAGCCGCCGCCCGGCTGGGTCAGCTGGGTCAGCATGCGGCCCAGCATGGCGTGTTCCAGCCACAGTTCGCCGTGGTAGACCTTCTCGATGGCTTTGAGCACCATTTCGGCCGGCGCATCCTTGCTGATGATGCCGCGCGCGCCTTTCAGGATGGCCTGGTCAAGAGTCGCCTGGTCGTGGCTGGCCGTCAGCACCAGGATGCGCGTGGCGCCGCGCTGCACCAGCGCCGGCAGGATGGCCAGCGAGCTGACGCCGCCCAGGTCGAGGTCGAGCACGATGACATCGGGTTCCAGCGCCGCTGCCTGGGCCAGCGCCTCGGCGCTGTCGGAGGCCGTGGCGACCACGCGCATGCCCGAGTGTTCGCCGCCGATCAGCCGTTCCAGGCCCCACAGCATGGTCTTGTGATCGTCGACCAGCAGCACGCGGATGGCGGTGCTGGCGCTGGGCTGGCGCTGGAGTTCGTTCATATGGGGATCTCTATTTCGACGGAGGTATTGCCCAGGGTGCTGTGGGTGACGCGGGCGACGCCACCCAGGGCGGCGGCCCGTTCGGCCAGCGAGTCGGGCAGGAAATCGGGCACGTGCGCGGCCGCGCATTCGTTGTCGATGCTGATGTGCAGCGCCCCCTGCACGCAGGTGAGCTTGACGGCGCCATGCCGGGCCGAGGTGTGCTTGCGGATATTGCTCATGCCTTCATTGACGATCTGGAACACTTCGGCGGCCAGGCGGTCATTGATATGCAGGTCGCCCTCGATTTGCACGGCGATGTCGATGCCATAGAATTCGCGGATCTGCGTGGCCTGGCGCCGCAGCGCGACCAGCAGTTCCGGCTCGCTTTGCACCTGGCCATTCTTGAAGGTGCGCGCATAGCTGCGCAGGTCGGCGATCACCTGGCCCGACATGATGATCAGCTTGTCGAGCTCGGGCAGCAGCGGGTTGCCCATGGTGGCCTCGTTGCGCAGGGCGGCCAGGCCGTGGCGCAGGCCGATATACGGTTGAATGGCCGTGTCGTGCAGGTCGCGCGCCATCTTTTCGCGCTCGCGCGAGGCCGCCTGCGAAGCGAGCCGGTCGAGCAGGTCGATGTTTTCAATCACGGGAAAGGCCTGTGCGCCGATATGGCTGAGGAACAGGGCGTCAGTCCTGCTCAGGCTGGTCGACGAGACGATATACAGCCGCCCCTTGCCATTGCGTAAAGGCAGCGGGGCGCTGATGAAGGCGTGCGCTTCGAGCAGCTCGGCCAGGCTGGCGCCGGCCGTGTCGTCCTGCTGCAGCCAGCGCCCGTTGTCGAGGTTGAGCAGTCGCGCGCCACCCAGCCAGCGCAGCCAGGCCCCCGGCGGCTGGTTGTACAGCACGATTTTATCGGGCGGGAAGGCCAGCAATGGGCTGGCCGCCTCGTCGCTGAGCAGCGAGCTGGTATGGATCACGCCCGATTCCGTCTGGATCACGCTGCGCAGCGACCAGATCCGCGTGCCCTTGTCCTGCATGATCAGCAGGCAGCTGCGGGCGTTGAAGTAGCTGCGGGTTTTTTCCAGCACCGAGGTGATGGTCTGGTCCACGCCGAAGCGGGGATTGGACAGCTGGCTGACATCGCGCAGCAGGGCCAGGTGGCTGCGCTGGGTAATGGCCGAGCCGCCCCAGTAGGCGATCATGTAGCCGAGCGCCAGCAAAAAGGTGGTGCGCAGCAGCATGCGTGACAATTCGGCATCTGTTTCGCCGAACAGCGCGGTGGCGGCGAACAGGCCGGCCGATGCCAGGGTGACGCGGGCGCCTTCCTCGAAGCCGCGCTGGAAAGACGAGATCAGGATGGCAAAGAAGAAAAACAGGAAGAACAGATTATTGTGGCTGCTGGTGGAAAACACGATCAGCGCATACCAGGCCACGTCCAGCCAGTACAGCAAGATGTCTTCCGGCAAGTTCAGGCCCAGCACGGCGAGCACGTAGAGCAGCAGGCTGTGCATGGTGTAGGCGGAAAAGATCAGCCAGGTGATCCTGCTCAGCCGGCCGGCGCTCTCGGGGTCGATGAACAGGGTCAGCAGGGTGGCGCTGGACAACAGCAGGCGCATGCCGTTCACCATGGTCGTATCCATGCCCGCACCTGGCAAGCCCGACTTGATGGGAGGATCGAGGTTCACAAGCACTCCTGGCCGTATCCTGCACGGGGGAACCATGCGCGGGGATAGATACCACAGACAAATTCTTGTTGTTTTTGCTGCAATCAGCTACGAGTCTACGCACCCGCCGTAAAGATGTCTACAGGAATTAATCGTGGTGCGTTGCTTTCCTAGCACGCCTGTCCTGACACGCGGTTGCGTCCCGCGCGCTTGGCCAGATAGAGGGCGCGGTCGGCGGCGCCGATGAGGGCGGAAATGGCCAGCGGCTGGTGCGGATGCTGGGTGGCGATGCCGATGCTGACCGTGATGTGCTTGGCTTCATTGCCCGTCTTCGCATGGGGGATGCGCAAATCGGCCGCGCGCTGGCGGATCGCTTCGGCCATGCCCAGCGCCTGCGACGCATCCGTGTCGGGCAGGATGGCGGCGAATTCCTCGCCGCCGTAGCGCGCCAGCAAGTCGGTGGGGCGCTGCAGCATGGCGGCCAGCTCGGCTGCCACGCGTATCAGGCAGTCGTCGCCCTGCTGGTGGCCGTAATGGTCGTTGTAATCCTTGAAATGGTCGATATCGATCATCAGCAGCGACAGCGGGTTGCCCGTGCGCATGGCGCGCCGCATTTCCTTCTCGATGGCGACGTCGAAGTGGCGGCGGTTGGCGATGCCCGTCAAGCCGTCGGAAAAGGTTTGCGAGCGCAAGACCATGGTTTGTTCGCGCAGCAGTTTCTCGCGCCCCACGGCGATGGTGACGTCATTGATCTGGATCAGGCAATGGCGCGGCGAAGCGGGCAGATTGATGGGGGTGACGGCGATCGCCTGCTGCATGCGTTCCTGGCCTTCCTCGCCGCCGGCGGCGGCACCATGCGTGTACAGCGCAAACGGCGCCTTGTGCAGGGTTTGCGACAGCAGCGACTGGAAATTGTCGCGCAGGGCCTGGGTGATGGCCGACGCGATGCGCTTGTGGCGCAGCTCAGGGAAGATGGCGAAAAAGTCCTGGCCCAGCACGCTTTCAGCGGTCCGGGCGGAGTGGCGCGCCATCCAGTGGTTCCACAGCACGATGCGGTGTGCTTCATCGAGCACGATGGCGCCCAGGTTGACGGCACCGATGATGCTTTCGAGCAGGGCGAGTCGGTGCAAGGCATCGGGCATGATCGTCACGCCTGGCCCAGGACCTTGGCCAGGTAGTGGCTGACTTGCTGCTTCAGGTCGTGCAAGGCGGACAGGTCGAGCACGAACGCCACATAGCCATGGATCTGGTGCTTCGACAGCACGAAGTCGATGTGCAGCATCAGCACGACGGCGTCGTCGTCGTGGCCGCCGAACGAGGACAGGATTTCCGCGCTGGTGCCCACGTGGTACAGGGGCAGCGAGCCATGCAGTTCGCTGTCGAACAGGTTGGCCAGCGTCCCCACGCAGGAATTGAGGATGATGTTGCCGATCTCGCTCATCGCTTCCTGTTCCATCTCCGTCAGTTCCTGCAGCGGCATGGCGTCGCCCACCATCAGGCGCACGATTTCCAGGCTTTTGTCTTCGGGGAACATCAGGATGGCTTCGGTGGCGAAAGCGCCATCGTAGTGCTGGCTGACGCCGCAGATGCGTTCGCCATCTTTTTTGCTGCCCAGCAATGCCGCCGCGTCGGCGCGGTTCAGGAACGTGATGGAGGGCACCGACATGGTGACTTCTTCATTGACGATTTCGCTCATCGCCGCCGCCGCGTGGCCCACGCCGATGTTGAATATCTCTACCAGGGCATCGTTTTCCAGTTCGGAGAGATTGACCATGCTCACAGCCCCAGTGACTCGATCAGCTGGTGAATGCGGGTTTCCGTGATCGGTTTTTCCATGAAGCCAACTTGTAGTTCGCTGGCGCGGTTGCGGATGGCATTTTGCACATTGGCCGTGACGAGCACGATATGCGTTTGCGGGCACAGCGCGCGCAATTGCTCCGCCGCCGCCACGCCGCCCATGCCGGGCATGTTGACATCTAGTAATATCAGCACAGGGGTCATGGTCTTGACTTTTTCCAGGGCTTCTTCACCCGTCGCCGCCTCGATGACTTGCCAGTCGGCATGTTTGCTGAGGATGAACTGATGCGACATCAAACGTGAAACCCGGCTGTCATCGACAACAAGTACCTGTTTACTGTGAGTCATGTGTTATTCCTGAAACGTCATATCTGTCAATCGTGCCATTTTCGCATATTTTAAAGGGCATAGAGAGTAATTGGCTGGCGAATTGCTCTAGGGCAAAATATTCGCAAGCCGCTGTTGTCTCAAATGCCGCGGCCTGTCAGCATGGGCGGCTGGCCGCTACGGCAATCCGTTAAAATAGCGGCATTCCTCACTTTAGCCTGAATGCCATGACCCAAGACGAATTGAAGCAAGCCGTAGCCCGTGCCGCCATCAACTATGTGGTGAAAGGTGAAATTATCGGCGTCGGTACCGGTTCCACCGCCAATTTCTTTATCGATGAACTGGCCAAGATCAAGGACAGCATCAAGGGCACCGTGGCCTCGTCGGAAGCGACGGCCGCCCGCCTGGCAGGCCATGGCATCCCCGTGTTCGACTTGAACGACGTCGAATCGATCGCCGTCTACATCGATGGCGCCGATGAAATCACGGCCAGCGGCGCCATGATCAAGGGTGGCGGCGCGGCATTGACGCGTGAAAAGATCGTGGCTTCGGTCGCGAAACAGTTCGTCTGCATCGCCGACGGTTCCAAGCTGGTGGACACTCTGGGCGCCTTCCCGTTGCCGGTGGAAGTCATCCCGATGGCGCGCGCCGCCGTTTCGCGCCAGCTGGCCGCGCTGGGCGGCACGCCCCGCCTGCGCCTGAAGGCGGGTACTAGCGAAGCGTTCATCACGGATAACGGCGGCGAGATCATCGACGTGCTGGGCTTGCAGATCGCCGACCCGGTGGCGCTGGAACAGCAGATCAACCAGATCGTCGGCGTCATCGCCGTGGGCCTGTTCGCCGTGCGCGGCGCCAACGTTTGCCTGCTGGGCATGCCGGAAGGCGTGCGCACCCTGGCGTACTAAGGGGATAGCCGGCGTTTGCCGGCATTTGCACTTGTCTTACACGGCGGCCCCTTGCGGGCCGCTTGTCATGTGCGCCTGGCGGTACACGGCCATGGTGCGCAGCAAGCCACCGAGGAAGAGGCCGCTGAAGCAGCCATAGGCGAGACAGACAGGCACGATGAAGCCGGGCGCATGGGCAGTCGCTGGAGCGACGGCCAGGGCCACGGCCACCGCATATTTCATGCAGAAGATGCTCATCATTAATATCAACGGCAGCCAGCTGCCGGGAAGCTGCACGCTGCCCCGCTCGGGACAGGCCGTCAGCTTGCGCGCATCGGTCAGCGACCATGCCAGCGCCGCGCCCGCCAATGCGCCAGTCGCCCAGGCGAACGGCGCCATGCCGTCGAAACCGAAACTGCCATGCACGCCGCTCAGCGACAGGACGAGCATGACGAGGGGAATGATGCACAGCTTGCGCAAGGTCACTTCGCGCGCGCGGCTGGCCAGTACGCCACGGTAGACAAGAAAGCCCAGGATGGCCCAGACATACAGGGGAGTGTGGCTGAAGATGTGCTGCAACATGGTGTCCGCCTTGGAAAGTCGTTGTCGATGGACGTACTGTGCCTGCCGGCGGCATGGGCAGCCAGCGATGTGCGACGAAACGGGGTGGGATGGCCGTGAAACGGCGTCAGGCGGCGTGAAGCAGGGAGGGGATAGAGGTGGCGATGAGCTAAAAAGAATTCACCGCATCGGCACCTTTGCAACCGTGGCGAACAAGCTCAATATCGGGCCGAGTAGCGGAGCTGTACATTCGGTACAGCGAGCAACGGAGGCCCGAGAGTGAGCTGCGCCGTGCTTACTCGGTTGGCGGCACGTAACCCATGGCCGCATCGGCGCCATCGCCGAAGAAATGCTTTTCCATCTGGGTGGCCAGGTATTTGCGGGCGCGCGCGTCGGCCAGGTTCAAACGGTTTTCGTTGACCAGCATGGTCTGGTGCTTGAGCCAGGCAGCCCAGGCTTCTTTCGACACCGATTCGTAAATCTTCTTGCCCAGTTCGCCCGGGTACGGCGGGAAGTCCAGTCCTTCGGCTTCCTTGTTGAGTTTGATGCAGTGGATCGTGCGGGCCATCTGTGCTCCTGAATCAGTGTAGAGATAAAGCGTGATTATAAGGCACTTTGCGCGTCCCTTCGCGGGGCCGTCGCGGCCGGGCCACGCGCCGTTTGCCACGCCCTTGCGCTGGATCAAATTTGATCTGCGCCGCCCTAGCTAGTAAGATGCTTTATCGCGCCCGCCGCTGGCGGCGCCTCTTCGAACCCAGTAGTAGTAATTAACCAATATGGAATCCCCTATGACCTCAGTGAAAGTCCATGGCATCGATGTCAGCAACACAGGCAGCTTCGCGCTGTTTGGCGGCATCAACGTGCTCGAGTCGCGCGATCTCGCCATGCGCGCCTGCGAAGAATATGTGCGCGTTACGCAAAAACTGGGGATTCCATATGTGTTCAAGGCCAGCTTTGACAAGGCCAACCGCTCGTCCATCCATTCCTACCGCGGCCCGGGCCTGGAAGAGGGCATGCGCATCTTCCAGGATGTGAAAGCGGCGTTCGGCGTGCCCGTGATTACCGACGTGCATGAACCATGGCAGGCGCAGCAGGTGGCCGAAGTGGTGGACGTGCTGCAATTGCCCGCTTTTCTGGCGCGCCAGACGGACCTCGTCGTGGCCCTGGCGAAAACCGGTAAAGTCATCAACATCAAGAAGCCGCAATTCCTCAGCCCTGGCCAGATGGCCAATATCGTCGAGAAATTCAAGGAAGCGGGCAACGATCAACTGATCCTGTGCGACCGCGGCACTTGCCTTGGCTACGACAACCTGGTGGTCGACATGCTGGGCTTTGGCGTCATGAAAAAAACGTGCGACGACTTGCCGATCATCTTCGACGTCACGCACGCGCTGCAGCAGCGCGACCCCGGTGGCGCCGCCTCGGGTGGCCGCCGCCAGCAAGTGGCGGACCTGGCGCGCGCCGGCCTGGCCGTCGGCATTGCCGGCCTGTTCCTGGAAGCCCATCCTGACCCCGACAATGCCCGCTGCGACGGCCCCAGCGCCCTGCCGCTGGACCAGCTGGAACCGTTCCTGGCGCAATTGAAGGCGCTCGACGACCTGGTCAAGTCGTTTGCCCCATTGAATATCAAATAACGATCTGAATGTAAAAAAGCCCGGCATGCCGGGCTTTTTCAGTTTTACAGTGTCTTGATCAGCACTTGGGATTTACGTTGCCAGTTATACATATGCTGGCGGTCCTTCGGCAAATCATCGACCGTGGCCGGCACGAAGCCGCGTTTCTTGAACCAGTGCGAGGTGCGCGTGGTCAGCACGAACAGTTTGTTCAGGCCGGCGGCGCGCGCGCGGTTTTCCATGTGTTTCAAGATACGCTCGCCGTCGCCCTGGGCCTGCACTTCAGGGTTGACCGTCAAACATGCCATTTCTGCCATCTTTTGCGCGGGGAACGGGTACAGCGCGGCGCAGCCGAAGATCACGCCATCATGCTCGATGACAGAGAAATAATCGATCTCGCGCTCGATCAGCTCACGGCCCCGCTTGACCAAGGTACCGTCCGCTTCCAGCGGTTCGATCAGCTTGATGATGCCGCCCACGTCTTCGATGGTGGCCTGGCGCAGGCTTTCCAGGTTTTCATGGCTGATCATGGTGCCCACGCCATCATGGGTGAACAATTCCAGCAGCGCCGAGCCATCCATCGAGAAGGGCACGATGTGCGAGCGCTCGACGCCGTTGTGGCATGCCTTGACGCAATGTTTCAGGTAAAACGCCGTGGCGTCGGGCAGGAAGCCCGCCATCAGCACGGCTTCGGCCTGGTGCGACGACAGTTCGCGGATTTCCACGCCTGTCGCGTCTTCCATCATTGGCGTTTCGGTAATGAAAATCAGTTTATCCGCGTGCAGGGCGATGGCGGCGCTGCACGCCACGTCTTCCATGGTCAGGTTGAACGCTTCGCCCGTCGGCGAGAAGCCCAGCGGCGACAGCAGTACCAGGCCGTCCGAACCGAGGATGGAATGGATGGTTTCAGCATCGACCTTGCGCGTGATGCCCGTCAGTTCCAGGTCCACGCCATCGATCACGCCCAGCGGACGCGCCGTGATGAAGTTGCCGGAAATGATACGGATGGCCGCATGCGACATGGGCGTGTTCGGCAAGCCCTGGCTGAAGGCGGCCTCGATGTCGAGGCGCAGCTCGCCGGCAGCTTCCTTCGCGCATTCCAGTGCGGCAATGTCGGTGATGCGCACGCCATTGTGGAAACGGCCTTCGACGTTACGCAGGGCCAGTTGTTCGGCCACTTGCGGGCGCGAGCCGTAGACGACGGTCACATTGATATCGAGCGCATGCAGCAGGGAAAGATCATGGGCCAGCACCTGCAGCGCCCCGGCGCTGACGAGTTCACCGGGGAAGGCGACCACGAAGGTCTTGCCGCGAAAGGCGTGGATGTAGGGCGCGACGGAGCGCAGCCATTGGACGAATTGGGTAGGGTTTTCCATTAAGCGCATTATAATTCGCTGCGCGATGTGCGCGCTTAAAATACCTGTAAAAAACAATGTCTTCAGCCAGCAATAAGTCTTCCCCTCCTTCCAACGTTGCGAATGTGCCCGTTTCCGCGCCCGTTTCTGCGCCCGATGCCGCCTCCGTTCCCGTCTCCACGCCCGCGCCTGCGCCGGGGCGCCAGCGTCCGCCCGTGAGCCAGCAACGGCCGGCGGCACCGCGCGGGGAGCAGCCGAAAGAGCAGCAGCGGCAGCAACAGCAGCAGAGGGCGGGGGCGCGCGGTGAGCGCAATGAGCGCCAAGCTCCATCCCAGCCACGTCCGCCGCGCGAAGGACAGGCGCCACGCAATGCGGCGGCTGGCCGCGAGAGTACGGAGGCCCGCGAGGCTCGTGATACGGCGCGCGCCGCGCGCGAGGCGGAAAAGGCTTTCCGCAATCCGCTGCCGCCAATTACGTATCCGGAAGACTTGCCCGTTTCGGGCCGGCGCGCCGAAATCGCCAAGGCCCTGACGGAAAACCAGGTCATCATCGTTTCCGGCGAGACGGGTTCCGGCAAGACGACGCAGCTGCCGAAGATTTGCCTGGAGCTGGGACGCGGACAGAAGGGCCTGATCGGCCACACGCAGCCACGCCGCATCGCCGCCTCGTCGACGGCCAAGCGCATCGCGCAGGAACTCGGTACGCCGCTGGGCGAGACGGTCGGCTTTAAAGTCCGCTTTGCCGACACCCTGACGAAGGGCGCGTCCGTCAAGCTGATGACGGACGGTATCTTGCTGGCCGAGACGCAGACCGATCCGTTGTTGAAAAACTACGACACCATCATCATCGATGAAGCGCACGAACGCAGCCTGAACATCGATTTCCTGCTTGGCTATCTGAAGCAGCTGCTGCCGCGCCGGCCCGACCTGAAAATCATCATCACCTCGGCCACCATCGATGCGGAACGCTTCGCGCGGCATTTCGGCACGCCGGAAAAACCGGCACCCGTGATCGAAGTGTCGGGCCGTCTGTACCAGGTGGAAGTGCGCTACCGCCCCGTCGAGCGCGAGCAGGTGGCCATGCCGGGTGCGGGCGCGAACGCCGACAAGCCGGGGCAAAGGACCGCCGCCGCGCGTGAAAAGCGCGACCTGATGGATGCCGTCGTCGATGGCGTGGAAGAACTGTGCCGCATCGGTTCGGGCGACGTGCTGGTGTTCCTGCCGGGCGAGCGGGAAATTCGCGACTGCGCCGAAGCGCTGCGCAAGCACCACCCGCCGCACGTGGAAATCTTGCCCCTGTTCGCCCGTTTGTCGGCCGAGGAGCAGGAGCGCGTGTTCAAGACCAGCAATGCGCGCCGTATCGTGCTGGCCACCAACGTGGCGGAAACCTCGCTGACCGTGCCCGGCATCCGCTACGTGGTTGACGCGGGCCTGGCGCGCGTGAAGCGCTACAGCTACCGCAATAAAGTCGAGCAGCTGCAAGTCGAGCCGATCGCCCAGTCGGCCGCCAACCAGCGCGCCGGCCGTTGCGGCCGCGTCGCCGACGGCGTGTGCATCCGTTTGTACGAAGAGCAGGATTACCTGCTGCGCCCGAAATTCACGGAACCGGAAATCCTGCGCTCCTCGCTGGCGGCCGTCATCCTGCGCATGAAGTCCTTGCACCTGACGGACGTGGAAACCTTCCCCTTCATCGAGCCGCCGCTGGCGCGCGCGATCGCCGATGGTTATCAGTTGCTGCAGGAACTGGGTGCCGTCGATGACGTCAACAAACTCACGCCGCTGGGCAACAAGCTGGCCAAGCTGCCGCTGGACCCGCGCGTGGGCCGCATGATCCTCGCCGCGCTCGATAATGCGTGTTTGACGGAAGTGCTGATCGTCGCCTCGGCCCTGTCCGTGCAAGACCCGCGCGACCGCCCGATGGAACACCAGCAGGCGGCCGACGAGGCGCACAAGAAGTTTGCCGATGAGAAGTCGGAGTTCCTCAGCTACCTGAAAATCTGGCGCTGGTTCGAGTCCGCCATCGAGCACAAGAAAACCAACCGCCAGTTGCAGGACAATTGCCGCACGAATTTCCTCTCGCAGATGCGCTTGCGTGAATGGCGCGACGTGCATTCGCAGCTGCTGACCATCGTCAAGGAGCAGGGCTGGCGCCTGAACGAAGCGCCGGCCACCTACGACAACCTGCACATGGCCTTGCTGACCGGCTTGCTGGGCAATATCGGCTTCAAGGGCGAGGACGAGCCGGGCGCCGGTTATCTGGGTGCGCGCGGCATCAAGTTCCACATCTGGCCCGGTTCCTCGCTGCTGAAAAAGCCGGGCAAGTGGATCATGGCGGCCGAACTGGTCGACACGACGCGGCTGTATGCGCGCTGCGTGGCGCAGATCCAGCCCGAGTGGCTGGAAAAAGTCGGCGAGCATTTGCTGAAGAAATCCTGGGGCGAGCCGCGCTGGGAAAAACGCTCGGCGCAAGTGACAGCGTCCGAACGGGCGACCTTGTATGGCCTGGTGGTGTACAGCCAGCGGCGCATCAACTACGGCAATTTCAATCTGCCGGAAGCGCGCGAGATCTTCATCCGCGACGCGCTGGTGGGCGGCGACTTCGACACGCGCGCGCCCTTCTTTGCGCACAACCATAAATTGATCAAGGACATCGAAAACCTCGAGCATAAATCGCGCCGGCTGGACGTGCTGGTCGACGATGAGCTGATCGCCGCCTTTTACGACAAGCTGCTGCCGGCCGACGTATGCAATGGCGCCGGCTTCGAAAAATGGCACAAGGAGGCCACGCGCGAGAACCCCAAGCTGCTGTACCTGAACCGCGACGAGCTGATGCGCCACGAAGCGGCTGGCGTGACGACGGACCTGTTCCCGAAAACCATGTCGGTGACCGGGCTGGAAATGGGTTTGACGTATCATTTCGAGCCGGGCAGCGTGCGCGATGGCGTGACCTTGAGCGTGCCGCTGTATGCCTTGAACCAGTTGCCGCGCGAGCGCTGCGAATGGCTGGTGCCGGGCATGCTGAAGGAGAAAGTGCATCTGCTGCTCAAGTCCTTGCCGCAAAAGCTGCGCCGCCACTGCGTGCCGCTGCCCGATTACGCCGCCAAATTCTGCGAGCGCGTGCATGCGGCGGGCGTGTTTGGCCGCGGCGACCTGATCGACGCCATCATCCTGGACATCCGCACGCAGATCACGATCAACGTGCTGACGACGGACTTCAAGCCGGAAACTCTGCCTGCCCATCACTTCATGAATTTCAAGGTGATTGACGAGCATGGCCGCCAGCTGGACATGGGCCGTAACCTGGCCATCCTGCAGGCGGAATTCGGCGGCCAGGCGCGCCAGAGTTTCCAGAAGCTGGCCGAAGTGTCGGGTGTCTCCGGCACGGGCACGCCCGGTGCCAAGGTGGCGGGCGCGCAAGTGGCGTCGCGGCTGCAGGCGCAGGCGCAGGGTGTCACTGCCAACGTCAACGCTGCCGCAGGCAAGGGCGGCGCGCCGGCCAAGGGCGCAGCCACTGCGGCCGCACCGGCGTCAGGCAACGCCTCCGTCTCGCAGCACATGGGCTTGACGGCTTGGACCTTCGGCGAATTGCCGGAATTGCTGGAGATCGTGCAGGGCAAGCTGACCCTGATCGGCTTCCCGGCGCTGGTCGACAAGGGCACGCATTGCGATCTGGAAGTGTTTGACGATCCGACCGTGGCAGCCCGCACGCACAGGATCGGCTTGCGCCGTCTGTTCGCGCTGCAAATGAAGGAGCAGATCAAGTACGTCGAGAAAAGCATTCCGGGTTTGCAGCAGATGGGCATGCAATTCATGGCCCTGGGGTCACAGGAAGAGTTGCGCGAGCAAATTATCAACAAGGCGCTCGATATCGCCTGCCTGCAAGATCCGCTGCCGCTGGACGCCGCCTCGTTCGCCAAGCGCCAGGCGGAGGGCAAGTCGCGTCTGGTCTTGCTGGTGAATGAAATCGCCCGTTTGCTGTCGCAAGTGCTGACGGAATTCCACGGCTTGCCCAAGCGCCTGCAGAATATTCCCGCAGCGGCGGCCGCCGATATCCAGTCGCAGCTGCAGGGCCTCGTGCATAAACGCTTCCTGACGGAAAACGAGTACACGCAACTGGCGCATTTCCCCCGCTATCTGAAGGCGATCAATGTGCGCCTGGAAAAGCTGCGCGCCGACCCGGCCCGCGACACCAAGCTGATGGCCGAATGGCAATCGGCGGCCGCGCCGTATCTGCGCCAGGCCAAGGACCGCCAGGCCGGCAAGAACACGGACCCGAAACTGGTCGATTTCCGCTGGATGCTGGAAGAGCTGCGCGTATCGCTGTTTGCGCAGGAATTGCGCACGCCGATGCCGGTGTCGGCCAAGCGCCTGCAGAAGGTGTGGGAATCCATGCAGCGATGACAGCAACGCTGCTGGCAGCTTGCTGCGCTTAAGTAGGTCGGATTAGCGGGGCGTAGCCACGCGTAATCCGACAATATCGTTGGCGGGGGTGGCGTGGGTGGCGTTGGCGTTGGTGGCTTCGTTGGCGTTGGTGGTGATGTCGGATTACGCGGCTGCGCCGCTAATCCGACCTACGCCGACCTACGCCGACTTACGCTGTCCTGCTTCGTGCGGCCTTCGTCTGCCGCTCCCTCATGTGCGCTTGTTCAGGTCGTCGTCATCGCTGAGCGAGGAGCGTGAGCCGAGGTCGCCCAGGTCGCCGCCCTGGCTGCTGCCCATGCCGGCGCGGCTGCCGCTCATGGTGGTGCCCGACATGCTGCCTTCGCTGCCCGATTGCAGGCTGGCGCCGCCGCGCAGGTCGCTGCCGGACTGGGCGCGGCTGCCTCCCATGCCCGCGCCACCGCCCATGCCGTAGCGCGAGGTGGTGCCGTAGAACTGGTTCATTTGCTCATTCCAGGCCTCGCTGGCCATGTCGGGCCAGTTATCCTTGTCAAAGCCGGGGGCGTTCTTCAGTTGCTCCTTGTCGACGTCGAGCAGGAAGCGCTTGTTGATGGTATCGAGGGTCAAGCGTTCCCAGGGTACGGCAAACAGTTTTTCTCCCATGCCCAGCACGCCGCCAAACGACAGCACGGCATAGGCGATCTGGCCCGAGCGCATGTCGAGCATGATTTCCTTGATGTCGCCCAGTTCCTCGTCGCTGTGATTGTAGACATCGTCGCCGATCAGGGTGTCGGCTCCCATCAATTCCGGCCCCGGGCCATCGTTGTCCCTGTTGTTGCGGTACATGCCCAAGATGTCGCGGTCCAGATAGCTCATGGTGGTTTCTCCTGTAAAAGTGGTGCGGATCGAGTTCACAGATTAAGCATGTGCCCGAGGCCGTGTTTGATCTGCCTCAATGGTGCCAGCGGCACTTTTATAAGCGTGCAAACGTACGGTGCCGCAAGCCAATTGCGGTACTCTATGCGTTCACCGGAGGAGCCGCACATGCTGATCACGCGACGATGCACAGGAATGAACTGGCGGTATGCTCCACAACCCAGCGTGGACGCTGGCCCATGGTAAAGCCCGCGACCACGTGGCTGCGCGGGCTGTTACGTGCTGGAAAGGCGCAGCAGCGCACGGCCACCAAGCTGGCCAAGGTGCTGTTCGGTCCCATGCCCGCCAAGGCCAAGCCGGCAGCCAAGGCCAAGCCGGCATCCAAGTCCAAGCCCCGCAGCAAGGCCGTCAGCGCTGTCAAGGCCAGCGCCAAGCCGCGTGCCAGGCCAGCCAGCGAGGTGGTGACGCGCTCCGCGGTACCGGCCCTGGCACCCTTTGCCACGCCCCTGTCGCCGTCCCGCGTGCGCAAGAAGGCGGCGCCGGCGCCCGGGAAATGGCTGGCGGCCCACTATGCGCCCCTGCCGGAGCTGGGGCAGTTGCCGGGCCGGCGCCTGCCGTATTTCCTGTATCTGCCCGACAAGCCGCCCAACGTGGCCATGCGCAGCCGTGGCCGCCCGCTGCTGGTGATGCTGCATGGCTGTGAGCAGAGCGCCACGCAGTTTGCCGAGGGCACGCGCATGAACCGCCTGGCCGAGCGCAAGGGTTATGCGGTGCTGTATCCGCAGCAGTCGCTGCGCTCGCACGCGCGCCGCTGCTGGAAGTGGTACGACAAGCCGACCCAGGAGGGCGGCGGCGATGCGCGCCTGATCGTCGGCGCCATCGAGCAGGTGGCGGCCCGCCACGCGATCGACCGCGCGCGCATCTATATCTGCGGCATTTCCGCTGGCGCCGGCATGGCGCATATCGTGGCGCTGAACCATCCCCACCTGTTCGCCGCGCTGGGTCTGCATTCCGGCCCCGTGTTCGGCGCCGGGCATAATTTGATCGGCGCGCTACACGTGATGCAGCACGGCGCCAGCGGCCGCATGGACGCGGCCATCGATGAAGTCCTGGCGCGCCAGCCCGCGTTTCCCCGCCTGCCGACGATGCTGCTGCAAGGGCAGGATGACAAGGTGGTACGGCCCGTCAATCAAACGCAGCTGGTACGCCAGAGCGTGCGCGTGAACCGTCTGCCGTTTGATACCGTGGTGACGGTGCGGCGGCTGCCGGCCAGTGCGGCAGGCGGGCGTAATCCCGCGCATGCGTATGCCCTGCATGACTACCAGGTCGGCAAACAGCTGCTGCTGCGCGTGGCGCAGATCGAGCGCCTGGAACACGCCTGGAGTGGCGGCGACGCCAGCCTGCCCTTCAATGACAAGGCCAAGCCCGACGCCAGCAAGCTGCTGCTTGATTTCTTCGCCGGCCAGCGCCGCCGCTAAGCCACCGCTAAACCTCCGGTAAGCCGGCGCTGCGTGCCGGCGTGGCCGGCATTGGTACGCACGTTTCCTTTCCTGCTGGCAGCACCAGCCCTGCCGCAGCGCTTTCGCGCACGCGCGGTATTTGGCCGCGTTCCCCTTTTTTCGCTTGTTTTTGGTATGCGTCCACATCGTGCATTTTTGCAGAAGTGGTATTGCTGCGGTATTTGAAAACAATTAAAAAAGGCGTAAAAAATGGCAAGTGGTATACAATTGGTATATGTTTTCAGTGCCAGAGAGTGCTTGTCCTGCCATGCGCCGGCAGGCGGCCGGCACTGGCGGCAGCCACCCACGTCACGGAACGCGCCATGTCCATCAAGTCGAAGCAACTGCTGTGGTTTTTTGCCTTTTTTCTCGTCTTCGAGCTGAATATCTATTTATCGAATGACATGATCATGCCGGCGATGCTGAGTATCGTCGACGAGTTCCAGGCGGACAAAAAATTCATTCCCCTGTCCCTCAGCCTGTACTTGCTGGGCGGCAGCTCCCTGCAGATTTTCCTCGGGCCGCTGGCCGAGCATGTCGGCAAGCGCAAGCTCGTCCTGGCGGGCAATACCTTGTTCCTGCTGGCTACCCTGGCCGTGCCATTGACCGCGTCGATCGAACAATTCCTGCTGGCGCGTTTCGTGCAGGGCATGGGCTGCTGCTTCGTGTTTGTCGGCTATGCCATGATCCACGAGCTGTTCGACGACATGGCGGCCGTCAAGCTGAGCAGCATCCTCTCCAGCACCACCATCCTGGCGCCCCTGGCCGGCCCCATCCTTGGCAGCGCCATCATCAGCCAGCTGGACTGGCGCTATGTATTTGTCCTCTCGGGCTTGCTGGCGCTGCTGTCATTGCTGGGCCTGTTCAACAGCATGCCGCGCACCCCGCCGGCCGTGGCGCGGCTGGACCTGGCCGCCATCGTGCGCAGCTATGCGGCCATTTTCAGCAATGGGCGCTTCATGTTCGGCATGTTTACGGCCGGGCTGGCCACCGTGCCCCTGACGGCCTGGATCGGCTTTTCCCCCATCTTCGTGCTGCAGGAAATGCGCGCGTCGTATGCCACCTATATCGCCCTGCAATGCGTGATCCTGTCGGGCTTTGTACTCAGCAGCATCGCCATCCAGCGCCTGCGCCAGGATTTCCCTTTGGTCTATTTGCTGCGCCTGGGCGGGCTGATCGCGGCGGCCGGCATGCTGGGCGCGGGCGTGTTCCGCCATCACGTCGACGTGTTTGCCGCCTGCATGTTCATTTATTCCCTCGGTTTCGGCCTGTTCAATGGCGCCCTGATCCGCAGCGCCATTACCGCCAGCAAGGAGGCGATGACCTTGACGACGGCCGCCATGAGCTTGCTGTACTGCATTTATCTGTCGGCCTGGCTGCAGCTGTACAACGTGCTGTGCCAGCGTTTCGGCTATGCGCTGGAAACGTATGCGCTGCTGAACATGCCGGTGATTCTGATCATCGTTGCCTGCCTGCTGCTGTTTACGCGCGGCATGGCGGGACGTGGGGAAAGCGAGGTGCGGCTGGCCCGGCATTGATGGCGCAACGATGCGCGTGTTGTTGACGTGGAATTCCCTCATACGAAGTTTACCTACACTCTCCTGTGGAAGATGGTGCGTTCATGAAAATAGATGACCTGGCCTCAAAACATGATCAAGTAACGATTTTTAACCTGGAATATGAGTTTCGCATAAACAAGCTCAAACTCGATTTCATCAAGCTGGCCGATGCCCGCCACGGCGATCCCGGCTCCGGCCGTATGGCGCTGGCCGAAGAGCACGAGGCTGGCATCGCCGCCCTGCGCGCCTTCATCGCCGCCAACTTTACGCATTTCAATGCGGCCAGCTGTTCTTCTCTGAGCGCCATCCCCACGCGCGCGCTGGGCGACGACGAGCGCTATTTGCACCGTATCTGGATGGGCGGCCCGCTGCCGGCCATCGCTGCCGAAGCGATTCAGCAGTGGGGCGCGGCGCTTGACGAGGTGCGCGATCACGGCGGAGCGCCGTATGTTTCCATCCTGTGGGTGTGGGATGCGGCCCAGCTGCGCAGCGATCCGCGCTTCAGCCCGACGGGCGGCGCGGGACGCTACACGATAGGCCGCTATGCGATCGGCGGCACGACCCTGCACATCAACTCGCTGCGCGCGCTGGCGCTGGATTTTGCGCCGCAGCGCTTCGGCATCCTCGACACCCTGCATGCACAGCGCTATTTCGCCACCCTGTCCGATTATTTCCGCATCCTCATCGTGTGCGAGTACGGCGGCATCTATATGGATGTCGATACGATTCCGCATAACCCGGCGACGATTTTCCTCATGAAGCCGGAAGTGCCCGATTATTTCCAGCAGCCGCAGGAGGGCGATGGCGCAGGCCGGCAGCATGTCAGCTGGATGAATCTGTTTCTCGATGAAACGGGCATGCTGGTCGCCCGCAAAAATGATGGCGCGCTGCGCTTGATCCAGCGCAATGTGAACCGCGCCTATGCGGGCATCGCCGGCGAGGTGCCCCGTTCCTGCCCGCAATTCGAGGCGCGCCTGTTCGGCCAGTTCTATGCCGAGTGGAAACAGCACCTGGGACGCACCATGCTCAGCCATGCCGAGTTCTACCAGCGCTATTGCGTGCTGTACGACGGTACCCGGGAAGCGGTGGTGGGCGGCATCCGCGGCATGCGCCTGCTCGACGATATCATCACCGAGGTGCACCTGCCCCTCAGCGTGGAAGAGCGGCGCGCGTATGTACGCTGCATTGCCACCTTGGACGATATCGACTGGCAACTGGACGACCCTTTGAACCTGGTCAATATCGTCGACGTGTTCGATATCGAGGAAGTGCCGCGCATGGCTTACGCGGCCCAGCTGCGCTCGGACATCGAACATTTCCATTATTACTCGGTGCTGTCGGACGACCCTCAGCTGGACAGGGTCAACAGCATCTTTTGCCGCTACCTGCTGGCGCACCGCTCGCGGCATATTGCCGATGGCGCCTTCTGGCGCCCCACCGTGGGCCGCCATGCCCGCCGCCTGCCGGCCGCCAGCGCTGCCGTGCCCGAGGAAGAGGGCCAGGCGGACCTGCTGTCGCATGCGCCGCTCAGGCTGGTGCCCGGCAGCCTGCTGGACGAGGAGGCAAAGAACCGCATGGCCAAGCTGCTGTTCGCCACCAGCTATCTTGAATACTGCTCCTTCGGCAATAAACTCAATCTGCAATTCGTGGAATTGCAGCGGCGGCAGAATATCGAGCCGTATCTGGCGCATATCCATGGCTTGCACGACGAGGACGGGCGCTTCATCGGCTTCTTCACGGCCGCCACCATGGACGAGTTCCAGGCTTGCGGCGCCGTCTCCTATTACCGCGATGACATGAAGGCGCTCGACAAGGCGTATGACCAGTTCGTGCTGCAGCACGCGCGTGCCGGCGACTGCTTCGTCAGCAGCCTGGCCATCGATGACAAGTACCGGGGGCAGGGCTTGTTCAAGCAGATGTTCAATGAAATCCGCGACCTGGCCAGCCGCAAGGGCTGTGGGCGCATCAGTCTGACGGTGTGGGAAAAGAGCGAAGCCTTGCAGGTGTATCTGCACAAGGGCTTTCGCAGCGTCGGCACCTTCGACTATGCCTACAGCCTGTTCTATGACCGCCTGCATTTCCTCGTCCATGACGGGAACTGAGGAGGGTAACTGAGGAAGGAAAACGAGGGAGCAGGGGCGGCCGCGGCCGCCCCGCCGATGCGGTTTACAGGGCCAGGAAGGCCAGGCCCGCCACGGCGGTGGGCAGCAGGGCGCCCGCCAGCAGGCCGATGGCGCCGATCGATTCATCCTTGAAGCCGCGGCGCAGCAGGGCCACGCCGGCCGGATTCGGCGCATTGGCGATGACGGTCAGGCCGCCACCGGCCACGGCGCCAGCCATCAGCATGTATTTCGCTTCGTCCGTCATGCCGACGATCAGCGAGCCCAGGTAAGTCAGCGCCGCATTGTCGGTGATGGCCGTCAGGCCCAGGGCGCCGAAGAACAGGGCCAGCGGCTTCAGGCTGGAGACGATGGGTTGTAACCACCATTGCTGCATGCCGCCCAGCACCACCAGGCCGCCCAGGAAGAAGCCGACCAGCAAGCCTTCCTTCAGGATCAGCGGGCTTTGATAGCGCTCGTAGGCCTGAACGAAACCGAGGAAGAACAGGAACAGGCCGATGAACAGCACGGGGTGGTGCGCCAGTGTCACCACGCCGGCCAGCACGATCATGTGCACGAGGCTGACGGCCAGCGGCACTTTCGGCGCTTCGACTTCACCGGCCTTTGGCTTGATGTCGGAGGTATTGCTGTGCAGATATTTGCGCAGCAATATGCTCACGCCCGTGGCGTTGACCAGCACGGCGATGGCGGCCTTCCAGCCGAAGTGGCTGGCCATGTAGGCGCTGTCCCAGTTCCAGGTGGTGGCTACCATCAGCACGGGCGGCGCCGCATACGAGGTCAGGGTGCCGCCGATGGAAACGTTGACGAACAGCACGCCCAGGGCGCCGTATTTCAGCCATTCAGGAATGCCCGGGCGGAAGATTTGCGGCGCCAGCATCAGCGCGGCCAGGGTCATGGCGGCCGGTTCCGTGATCAATGAGCCCGTCAGGGGCACGAGTGCCAGGCCCAGCCAGACGAGCGCCAGTTCCGTGCGCAGCGGCATCACGCGCGCCACGCCTTTGAGCAGGCGCTGCACGGCGTCGAGCACGGGGCGCGAGGCGGCCACCACCATGACGACAAAGACGAACAGCGGTTCCGTGTACTGGCGCGACTCGGCATACTCGATAGCCGCATCGCCGCCCGAGACGAAGGCCATGATGATGATCAAAATGAAAGCCCAGAAGCCGAACACGACTTCCACTTCGCCCAGCAAATGCAGCAGGCCCGCATGGCGTGGGTGGCGCCGCGACAATGTTTCAAAAGACTTGGCGGCGAAGGTGTGGATGAGCGCAAGGCCGAAGACGATGGCGCTGATGATTTGGATGGTGGTCAAATGCGTTTCCTTATGGACGGAGAAAGCCGCCCGGTACATTGCCGAGCGGTAAGGAGAGTGCTTATGGTACAGCAATCGATGCCGGAAACGGGGTTTTTCGGACATGCCGCAACGGCCCCCGGGCAGATGATATACAGATAAGCCTTGCCAAAAGCAGGTCTGGATAGTACTGTATATGCATACAGTATTCATCTCTCTATTCAATCATGCAACATTCCCAATTGATGGCGTCGCCGGAAGCCTTGCACCCGTCTTTATGGCGCGCATCGCAGCTGGGGCAGGGCGCCACGCGCTGCCTGGACACGGGCTTTGCCACGCTGTCGGCACAGTTGCCTGGCGGCGGCTGGCCCAGTGGCAGCCTGATCGATTTACTGGTGCAGCAGCCGGGCAGCGGCGAATTGCGCCTGCTGGCGCCCGCGCTGGCACAATTGACGGGACAGTCCATCGTGCTGTTGCAGCCGCCCCATCCGCCGCAGGCGCTGGCCCTGGCCGCGCAAGGGCTGGCGCCGTCGCAACTGCTGTGGCTTAAAAGCGCCAGCAGCAAGGATGCCTTGTGGGCGGCGGAAAATATTTTGCGCAGCGGCAGTTGCGGCGCCTTGCTGTTCTGGCAATCGCAAGTGCGCGCCGACAGCCTGCGCCGCCTGCACCTGGCGGCACAAGGCGGCAATACCCTGTTCTGCATGCTGCGTCCCTTGCACGGCGCGCAGGATGCCTCGCCGGCGCCTTTGCGCCTGTCCGTGCGCCCGGCCGCCGGCGGCATCGAGATCGGCTTCATCAAGCGCCGGGGACCGCAGCGCGATGCGCCGTTGTTCCTGCCCCTGCAACCTCCTTCTTTACTGCGACGCCATGCGACTCTGGATCGGCCTGTGCCTGCCCCGGCTCCCGCTCGAAGTGTTTTGCCCGCGCTGGTCGGCTGACCAGCTGGGCGTGGTACTGGAGCAGGAGCAAGTGATGGCCCTGTCGCCGCTGGCGCGGGAAGCCGGCATCAAGCCGGGCATGCGGCGTGCCGGCGCCCTGATGCTGGCGCCGCAGGCGCGCCTGCACGAACGCTCGCCCGAACTGGAAGCGCAAGCGCTGCAGGCGGTGGCGCTGGCGCTGCTGCAATATTCACCGCTGGTGGCGCAGGGCGAGGAAGCGACGCTGCTGGTGGACGCGGGTGCCAGCCTGCGCCTGTTCGGTGGCGTGCGCGCCTTGTGCCGCAGCATCGCGGCCAGCTTGCGTGCGCTCGGCTACACGGGCGCGTT
>NZ_NRDQ01000011.1 GCF_002878455.1 Janthinobacterium sp. AD80 | reverse complement strand
GCGATCGGGTTCGGCGCCGGCAGGGTCGGGCGGCGTGCGCAGCGCTGGCGCGCTTGCCTGCGGCAAGCCCAGTTCCTGCGCATGGATCACGCTGCCGGCCGTCAGCAGGCTGGCGCGCTGCATGACGTTTTTCAGCTCGCGCACATTGCCGGGCCAGCCATGGGCTTGCAGCGCCGCTTCGGCTTGCGCATGCAGTGCCTTGCCGGGACCGAGGAAGTGCCGCGCCAGCACCAGGATGTCGGCCGGACGCTGGACCAGCGGCGGCAGGCGCAGCTCGATCACGTTCAGGCGGTAAAACAGGTCTTCGCGGAAGGTGCCGGCACGGATCATGGCCGGCAGGTCGGCGTTGCTGGCGCTGATGACGCGCACCTTCACCTGCCGTTCGCGGTTCGAGCCGAGGCGCTCGAAGCGGCCCGTTTCCAGCACGCGCAGCAGTTTCATCTGCCCGGCCAGCGGCAGGTTGCCGATTTCGTCCAGAAACAGGGTGCCGCCGTCGGCCGCATCGAACTTGCCGTCGCGCGCACGCGTGGACCCCGTGTAGGCGCCCGCTTCCGCGCCAAACAGTTCGGCCTCGATCAGGTCGACCGGCACGGCGCCGCAATTGAGCACCACGAAGGGGCCGCCGGCGACCTGGGAATTGGCTTGCACGATGGCGGCGATGTGTTCCTTGCCGCTGCCGTTCGGACCGGAAATGAGCACCGGCACGTCGGCGCGCGCCACCTGGCACGCCAGGTGCACGACGCGTTCCGTGGCCGGGTCTTGCCAGACCATGCCGCGCAAATCGAAGCTGTCTTCGAGCGCGTGGCGCTGGCGCCGCTCCTGCACCACGCGCTGGCGCAGGGCGCGGCTGGCTTGTCCCAGTTCCAGCAGGTTGTGCACGGACGCGATCAGGCGCCGGTCATCCCATGGCTTGGCCAGGTAGTCGGCCGCGCCCGACTTGATCAGGTCGACGGCCGCATCGAGCTGCGTCCATGCCGTCAGCAGGATCACGGGCAGGTCCGGATGGCGCGCGCGGATGGCGTGGAACAGGGCGCTGCCTTCCTCGCCCGAGGTGGTGTCGGCCGTGAAGTTCATGTCCTGCACCACCAGGTCGACGGGATGGCGCGCCAGCAGGGCCAGGCCCTCCTCGGGCGAGGCGGCGCGCAGCGCATCGATCTCGTGCAGCGAGAACAGCACGTCGAGCGCGATGGCCACGGCGGCATTGTCGTCAATTATCAGTACGGTAGGCATGCGCGCAGCATAACATTCTCATGGCCGCCATGACAGCGATGAAAGCTCACGTGCTGCGCGTGGCGGTGGCCGGCGAAATGCTGGCCGCGCGCCAGGCCGGGCCATACACGGCGCCCAGGCCCAGCAGCCAGAAGAGCAGTGCACCACCCAGCAGATACGGCAAGGGCAGGCGCGCCATTTCCAGCTGGCTGACCAGCAGCTGGTTCAGCGCCAGGGCCAGCACCACGCCCACCGCCACGCCGACGCTGGTGATCATGAAATTTTCCGTCAGGAAGTAGCGCAGGATGTCGACGCGGCGCGCGCCCAGGGCGCGGCGCACGCCGATCTGCTTGCGCCGCTGCGTCACCCACAGGCTGGCGATGCCGACGATGCCGCTGGCGGTGACCAGCAGCAGCAGGGCCGACACCGTGATCAGCATCCACGACAGCGCGCGGTCGGCGCGGTAGCGCGTGCTGCGGTCTTCCTCAAGGCTGCGGATGCGCACGATCAGCTTGTCCGGCGTGGCCGCGCGGATCGCCTGTTCGGCCTCCTTCATCACGCGGTCGCGCTGGCCCGGCTCCGCGCGGATGGTCAGCAGGGTATCGCCGTCGCCCGTCAGGCGCACGGGAAAGATCACGGAGTATTCGCCCTGTTCGCCCACTTCCGCGCCCTGGCTTTGCAGGCGCTCGACGACGCCGACGACTTGCAGTTGCTGGGCATTTTCACCGGTGCCGAGGAACAGCGGCATGCCCAGCGCGCTGCCACCGCCCGGATTGATTTTTTCGGCCATGGCCCGCGTGACGATCACTTGCGGCGGAAATACCTCGGTCACGTTCTGGTCGATCTCGGCGATTTCGGCGGGCGTGAAATCGCGCCCTTCGCGCAGCTGCAGGCCCCAGGTCTTGATCAGGGAATCCGGCGTGATGTACACGGCGGCAACGGCGGTGCTGTTTTCCTGCTTGCGGCTGGCGGCGAAGCCGCTGTTGCTGCCGTTGCGCGACAGCGGCACCTGGCTCACCTGCGCCACGGAGACGACGCCGGGCACGGCGCGCGCGGCGGCGGCCAGGCGTTTTTGCAGGGCCAGTTCTTCATTGTGGCCGAGCGGGCGCAGGTTGCGCGCCAGCAGGTGGAAGACGTCGCCCTCGGCCGCCACGCCGCTGGGGCGTGCCGCCACTTCCTGGCGCACGTTGACGATATGCAGGGCATTGGCCAGGATGGCCAGGCTCAGGGCCACTTGCACGGCAACCAGGATGGCGCCGGTTTTGCTGCGCATCAGCGCAGACAGGATGGGTCGGATTTCCATGGTGTCCTATTCGTGTGCGGTGTGTGCGGTCATTGGGATTTGAGCTGGATGGCCGGCGTCACCTGGCAGGCGCGCCAGGTCGGCAGCAAGCCGGCCAGGATGGCGGCGGCGACCGAAATGACGAAGGTCATGGCCAGCATCACCCAATCCATGTGCGCGGCGACGGTCAGCTGTTTCGACTGCATGCCGATGAGTGCCAGCGCGCCGAAGGACAGCAGCAGGCCCAGCACGCCGCCGGCCAGGCCGATGACGGTCGTCTCGATGAGGAACTGGCGGAAGATGTCGCCGCGCGAGGCGCCCAGCGCGCGGCGGATGCCCACCTCGGAAGCGCGCACGGAAAACTTCGCCAGCAGCAGGCCGATGGTGTTGACCAGGCACAGGGCCAGGAAACCGAAGGCCAGCCAGGCCGACAGCTTGTTGTCGTTGCCAACCACGCGCAGGTGCGCCAGCCATTCATCGATGGTAAACAGCTTGTTCGGCGCGGCCCGTTTCAGGCGGCCCAGCTTGCGCTGTTCCTGTGCGTAGCTGTCCAGGTAATTCTGCAGTTCGCCGCGCTGGCCATCGCTGGCCATCTCGAACCAGAACTGCATCCACGTGCATTCCGAATCGAGCGTGCCCTGGAATCCCGGTTCGCGGTTGCCGCTGCAATTCATGCTGCCGTTGTGGCCCGTCTGGTGGCGGATGGCGCTGCTGAACGGGATGAAATAACTGTCTTCGCTGCCGAAGGCGCCGCTGCCGATGATGCGGTGGATGCGCGGCACGGGATCCCATTTGTCGAGCACGCCCGTGATCTGGTACTGGAAGCCCATGAAGGTCATGCGCTGGCCAACCGGGTTGCTGTCGCCATACAGTTTTTCCGCCAGCTTGCGCGACAGGACGATGACGTCGGCGCCGGCCGCATCGTCGGCCGCGCTCCATGGCTGGCCGTACAGGAACGGCGTCTCGAACATGGGGAAGAAGTCGCGGTAGGCGGCGATGCCCTGCGAACTGAAGGCGCCGATATCCTTGCGCTCCGGTTCGATGGCGCCGCTCACGCCGTACATGACGCTGCGGCGCTCGCCGATTTTGCTGTTCTGGAAGTTGACGGCATCGCGGTAGCTGAGCTGCTTGTCGCCTGACTCGTTGCCCGGCGTGTAGCCGGTGAGCGAGCCGTTGTCGACCAGCGGCACGAACATGCGGCCATTTTTGTGCGGCAGCGGATTGCCCGACATGACGTGCAGGATGGTCAGGGTCGAAATGCTGGCGGCCACGCCGATGGCCAGGGTCAGCACCATCAGCGCCGTCAGGGCAGGGTTGCGGCGCAGGCTGCGCAGGCCAAGCAGGAAGTAGTACTGGAGCATGGATCTGTCCTCAGGCGGTGGCGGTGTGGCTGCCGGCCTTGGCCGGGCTGCTGGCCAGCGACGGCTCCTTGTGCACCAGGTCCGAGACCTGGCCATCGATGATGTGCACGTTGCGCTGGCTGCGCAGCGCCAGTTCCGGATCGTGGGTGACCATCAGGATGGTGGTGCCTTGCGCATTGATTTCTTCCAGCAGTTCCATCACGCCGCGCGCCATCTGCGTATCGAGGTTGCCGGTCGGTTCATCGGCCAGCAGCAGCTTGGGCGAGCCGGCCAGCGCGCGCGCGATCGCCACGCGCTGCTGCTGGCCGCCCGACAGCTCGGCCGGGTAGTGCTTCATGCGCGAGGCCAGGCCCACCTTGGCCAGCGCATCCTCGATGCGTTCGCGCCGCTCGGCGCTGTTGTAGCCGCGGTAGCGCAGGGGCACGTCGACATTGTCGAACAGCGACAGGTCGGGAATCAGGTTGAAGCCCTGGAAGATGAAACCGAGTTTTTCATTGCGCAGGCGCGAGCGGGCATTGTCGTTCATGCCTTTCACGTTGACGCCGTCGAGGATGTATTCGCCATCCGTGAATTCTTCCAGCAGGCCGGCGATGTTCAGGAAGCTCGTCTTGCCGGAGCCGGACGGCCCCGTGACGGTGACGAATTCGCCCTGCTTGACGTGGATCTCGAAGCCGCGCAGCGCGTGCGTTTCGATCATGTGGGTGCGGTAGACTTTGTTCAGGTTTTGCATGCGCAGCATGGCGTGCCTCTTTCTGGGATGGGATGCGGTTTATTGATTGATGGAGACGCGGGCGGCGTTGTCAAACGCTTCCGTACCGGCGACAACGACCTTGTCGCCCAGCTTCAGGCCACCGAGAATTTCCACCGACGAGACACTCGTGGCGCCCATCTTGATGGGCGTGCGGATGGCCACGCCATCGCGCACGACGTAGGCGAAACGGCCGCCGTCGGCTTCGACGAAGGGACCGCGCGCCAGCATCAGCACATTCGGTTTTTCATCGATCAGCAGGCGCGCCGTGACGCGCTGGTTCTGGCGCAGTCCGGCCGGCTGTTCGCCATTGAAGCGCACGCGCGCCAGCACCTGGTTCTTCACCACTTCCGGCGACAGCGCCGACAGCTTGCCGGTCGCCCTGATGGCGCCCGTCTCGATCTCCGCGCCCATGCCCAGGCCGATGTCGGCCACATACGTTTCCGGCACTTCCAGCTCCACTTCCAGCTGCGACAGGTCAACCAGGGTCATCAGCGCCGTATTGGCTTGCACCACGCTGCGATTGGCCACCGACAGGGTGCCGATGAAACCGTTCACGGGCGCGCGCACGGTCAGTTCGTCGACGCGGCGCTGGGCATTGTCGCGGCTCAGGCGCTGGCGTTCCAGTTCATTCGCCTTGGTCTTCAGCGCCAGGGTCACGTCCTCGCTTTCCAGACCTGCCGCCTGCGAGGCGTGCTTGCTGCGGATCTCGGCGGAATTCAAGGCATCCTTGGCCTTCTGGTAGTCGATCTTGGCGATGATGCCCACCTGCGCCACGCTCTCGTAGCGCTCCAGGGTGCGCTGCGCGGACAGGCGCTCGATCTCCGCCGTGTCCGCTTCGCGGCGCGCCAGCAGCTTCTGTTTCTTGGCCAGGATCTGCTGGCGCGCCACTTCCGCCTCCAGTTGCTGCACGCTTGACTGTTCGCGTTTCAGCGCATCGGACAGGTCCGGCGATTCCAGCACGGCGAGGATGTCGCCTTTCTTCACCGTGTCGCCCGCCTTGGCTTTCAAGGTGACGGTGGCCACCGTGGTGGAATACAGGGTGGGGCTGATGGCGGCCACCACGCGGCCATTCACGGCGGCGTCGCGGATCAGGGTGCCGCGCGTGACGTCGGCGATGCGCAAACGGCTGGCGTTGACGGAGTGTTCGCTGTTGCGCCAGCCGGCAAACACGGCGACGGCGCCGCCGATGACGATGACGGCACCGGCCAGCAGCAGGGCGCGTTTCTTGTGGCGCTGGCCCGGTGGCGCGCTCACTACGGCATCTTGGGAAGAAGTATCGCGGATCATGGTGGACATTTCGTGGACAATGGTTTTTTCAATGCACGATCCATGCCAATGCATAAGCCTTTGATTGGCAAGGAGAAAAAATCGCGTGTCCGGCTGTCCGGGGTGTCCGCGCCGGCCAGCGGGTGTCCGCGCGCGTCCTGCGGACAGGACAGGCGCAGGGATCTTGATAATCTGGCAATCGTCCTGATCTGTTGCCCGCAGTGATGGCGCGCGGCGCCATGCTGCTCACTTTCTGGAGCATGATGCCTGCCTCGCCCTTCAAACAGAGCCCGTTCGCCACGCAAAAACGCTGGCTGCGCCAGTTCGCCAGCCTGCCCGAGCCGGCCGAATTCGATTATCCGTTCGCCCCCAGCGACATCGCCATGCTGCAGCAGGTCGAAGGTGGCGCGCGCCAGCTCGATGGCCAGACGTGGGACGAAATGCTGCTCGACGACTACCATGCGCAGCTGGGCGAGCAGACCAGCATCCTCGGTCAGCAGCGCCTGCACCAGCGTCTGGCCAGCGGCACGGCGAACCCCGCGTCACGCGCGCGCATCGCGGCCCTGCTGGCCGCGCCGGGACAGCAGGCGGCGCTCGAACAGGCCATGCTGCCGCTGCGCACGGTCGACATGGAAGTGGCGGCGCTGCTGTGCGGCGCCGCACCCGCCGCAGTGCCCTGGTGGAGCCGCTGGCTGCTGCTGCCCACCTTGGCGTTGCTGGTGGCGCTGCTGGCCGCATGGCTGGTCGCGCCGCAGGCATGGGCCGTCGTGGTGCCTGTCTGGCTGTTCCTGATGGGGCTGCAGATGCGTTTTCATGAGCGCTGCAAGCCGTGGGAGCGCAGCGTGTTTACCCTGCAGCGCATACTGCTGGTGCATGGCCGCCTGGCCGCGCTCGACATGCCATTCACGGCGGCGCTGTGCGAAGGCGGCCGTGCGGCAGGCGCGATCAACCGCCAGATCACGCCGCTGCGCTGGATCAAGATGGTGCCAATGCTGAGTGAATATGACGACTGGCTCATGCTGGGCAATATCCGCCGCTATTTTCATAGCCTGCGCGTGGTGCGGCGCGAGCGCGCCTTCCTGCGCCAGAGCTTTTTGCTGCTGGCCGACCTGGAAGCGGACCTGGCCCTGGCGCGCCACCTGCGCGGCCGCGCGCAGTTCTGCTGGGCACAGGAAGCGGGCGCGCGGCAACTGTCGTTCGAGGCGATGGTGCACCCGCTGCTGGGCGGCGCCGTGCCGCTGTCCCTGCGCCTCGATGGCCGCGGCGCCTTCATCTCGGGACAGAATGCGATCGGCAAGAGCACCTTGCTGCGCGGCGTGGGCCTGAACCTGGTCAGCGCGCGCGCCTTCGGCTTTTGCTATGCGCAGGCGGCCAGCGTGCCGATGGCGCCGCTGTATTCAAGCATGCAGAACGAGGATACGCTCGATGGCGGCGAAAGTTTATATATCGCCGAACTGCGGCGCGCGCGCGAACTGCTGGCGCTGGCCGAGGACGGCACGCCGGCATTGTTCCTGATCGACGAGATTTTCCGTGGCACCAACCACCTCGAATCGGTGGCGGCAGCGGCGGCCGTGCTGCACAGCCTGGCGGCGCGGCACCTGGTGATCGTGTCCTCGCACAACCTGGTGCTGGGCCCCTTGCTGGAAGACTGCCTGGCGCCCTGGTGCGTGCGCCGCGACGCCGATGGCGCGCTGCTGCTGGCGCCCGGCGTGCTGCAGGCCACCAACGGCATCGCCCTGCTGGCGCAGCGGGGCTTTGATGCCGGCATCGCGGACAAGGCCGGGCGCGTCTTTGACTGGCTCAGCACCCACATGGCGCAGCCGGCCGATTGCGCGGGGGTGCTGGAGCGGGCTTGAGGGCAGCGCTTATTTGTCCTGCTTTTCCGGCGTGCTCTTGTCGATCACTTCGCGGCAGTCGCCGCGGATGATGGCGTTGTCGTAGTTGGTCCAGCCGTAGCTGTCGACGTAGCGCTTGTGCTGCTTGAAGCGCGGGCTGGCGATGCTCCATTCCGGCTGTTCGCCGGCGAAGCGGATGTCGCCCAGGTCAAGCAGGGTGTGGAACATGTTTTCCGTCGACAGGCGCGCCTTCTGATGGCGCTGCAGCTGCGCCACCTTGTCCGGGTAATGCTGCTGGAACTGCGGCGAATACCAGACAAAGGCGGGCACGTGGAACTCGAACTGCGTGTTATGCCCGTGGAAGGCCAGGCGGCAGGTGCCGTCGTACAGGGTCTGGCCGTGGTCGGCCACGTAGACGAGAGAACTGCGCAGGGCCATGCGCTGGCCATCGTCCTTCAGGATGCCGATCACGTTCGACAGGAACCAGTCCGTGTACAGGATCGAGCTGTCATAGCTGTTGTTGAGCTGCGGCTTGATGGCCGTATCCGTGTAGACGGGCTTGTCGACGCCGAACAGCGAGGGCTGCCATTTGTCGAACGCTTTCGGATAGCGCTGGCTGTAGTTCCAGTGGCTACCCAGGGTGTGCAGCACGATGAGCTTTTTCGGCGCCGGATCGGCCAGCGCGTTTTTCAGCGGGTCGAACAGGATCTGGTCGAAGTTCGAATTGTTGGTAAAGCCGCCCAGGTTCAGGAACTGCACCACGTCCGCTTCCTTGGCAAACACGGAAACGGGCGTGTCGAACTGGCCGAACGAGATCTGGTTCGACAGCCAGTAGGTCTTGAAGCCCGCCTCCTTGTAGGCCGTCAGGAAGGATTTTTCCGAAAAACCATCCTTCAGGCTTTGCGTGGCCGGCTTGCGCGAGATGATCACCGGCACGGACAAACGCGTGGCGGAAACGGCCGTGATGACGTCGGCCAGCGGCACCAGGTTGCTTTCCTGTTTCAGTAGGGGATTCGTGTCGCGCTCGTAGCCATTCAGGCTCCAGCGGTCGTAGCGCGACGATTCGCCGATCACCATCACCACCACTTCCGGCTGGGTATCGGGATTTTGCTGGTGCGCGCCGAAACGGAAAGTGCTGCTTTTCTGGCCCAGTTCGGCCAGGTATTTGCGTTCCTTGTAAAAGTCCAGGCCGCGCGCCATCAGGCCGAAGGGCCAGGCATTGCTGATGGTCTCGAAGGTGTAGGGCAGGCGTGCCCAGTGGGGCAGGCTGGGCCAGCCCAGGCCCGTCTCGTCGGCGCCGGCGATGCTGGCGTTTTCCGGCTTGCTGCTTTCCTCGTCTTCCTCGGCTGACTCGTCGTCGGCCGCGCTGGCGTCGCCGAAGCCGGAGGCGCCCGCCTTGGCGCTGGCCGCCGGCTTGTTGGCCTTGGCGGACGCGGCGGCGCTATGCAGGACCTTGGCGTCGAAACCGAATTCATAGCCATAGCCCCAGAAAGCGCCCAGCATCAGCAGCAGCGCGAAGGCGGCCGGGCGCGTCTTGCCGCGCCAGTCCAGGTCGCGCGTGCGCGTGGCCGCATGCCAGCTCAGGGCGCACCAGGCGATGACGCCCAGCATCACGGCGCCCATCAGCCAGACCTTCTGGCCCAGAAACTCCATCGCTTCCTTGGGGCTGGTTTCCACGATGATGCCCAGGTGGTGCGTGGAAATGCCCTGGCCATAGAAGATGAACAGGTAGATTTCCGTCGGCAGGGCGAGGAAGGCCGGTAGCAGCAGCCAGTGGAAATACGCGGGCCGCTTGAAGACGCACCAGACGGCCAGCCAGGCCAGCAGTTCGAACGTCAGCATCTGCCATGGATGCTCGAGCGGACGCCCCAGCAG
The DNA here is from genome assembly GCF_002878455.1 of Janthinobacterium sp. AD80. Taxonomy (GTDB): domain Bacteria; phylum Pseudomonadota; class Gammaproteobacteria; order Burkholderiales; family Burkholderiaceae_D; genus Janthinobacterium. The sequence goes on along the minus strand of NZ_NRDQ01000011.1, from coordinate 50,264 downwards.
CGCGGGAAGGAAGGGCACGGCCGTCAGCAGGGCGTAGGTCAGCAGCAGGAACAGATTGGCGGGACGGAGCAAGGGGCGCATAAGGGAGGGCAGCGAAAAATGTCCGCTATTATCATTCCTTTTGTCATCTTGTGGTCATACAAGAGCGGCCCCGGCAGCGGCGTGTCTGCAGAGAAAGAGTTTCAAATCGGCAAGTGGGTGATGACCGTGTCAGCGGGAAAAATTAGCCAAAACGCCACAAAATGGGCGGATCTTTGCCTTTTTTTATAGCAAAAAGCCGTAAACTGATTGACCCCCTGTAACACAAGGTCTAAACTAGCGAGTTCTCGATTTTATTCTGCACATCGTTTACGTGTTACTTGGCATTTCATGGCCGCTCCTAATCGAGTGGCTGCGGGCGCCGCCGGTGCGCAGCAGATGAAAGCGGGACGAGGTTTTAGTCGCCGGGCATCTTGCCCGGGTTATTAATCGTAGTTTTTTGTTGGATTTATAACGATGCCAACCATCAATCAATTGATTCGCAATCCACGCGTCGCTTTGACCGTGAAGAGCAAATCGCCGGCGCTGGAAAACAGCCCGCAAAAGCGTGGCGTCTGCACACGTGTTTACACCACGACTCCAAAGAAGCCAAACTCGGCTCTGCGTAAAGTCGCTAAAGTTCGCCTGACCAATGGTTTCGAAGTCATTTCGTACATTGGCGGTGAAGGCCATAACCTGCAAGAGCATAGTGTTGTGCTGTTGCGCGGCGGCCGCGTCAAGGATTTGCCGGGTGTGCGTTACCACATGGTTCGCGGTGCCCTGGATACCCAAGGCGTTAAAGACCGTAAGCAATCGCGTTCGAAGTACGGTACCAAGCGCGCTAAAGCAGGCAAGAAGTAATAAGTTGTACGCAGCAAACCCAAGTTTCGCTCAGTGGCAACTAGCTAAGTGAATGTAGTCGACCGCATCTGGTCGAGTAAGTGGAGGACTATGATGGTCGTCCGCGAGTGTGCGAAGAACGCGCGCTCAACTGAAGATTGAAAGGAATTGATATGCCACGTCGTCGTGAAGTACCCAAGCGCGAAATTTTGCCAGATCCAAAATTCGGCAACACTGATGTCGCTAAATTTGTAAACGTGCTGATGCTGTCCGGTAAGAAATCGGTTGCAGAAAACATCATCTACGGTGCCTTCGAGCACATCGCAGCAAAATCGGGCAAAGATCCGCTCGAAGTTTTTGCTACCGCAATCAACAACGCCAAGCCGTTGGTTGAGGTGAAATCCCGTCGCGTCGGTGGTGCAAACTACCAGGTGCCGGTCGAAGTTCGCCCAGTCCGTCGTATGGCCCTGTCCATGCGTTGGTTGCGTGAAGCTGCTAACAAGCGCAGCGAAAAATCGATGCCACAACGCCTCGGCGGTGAGCTGATGGAAGCGGCTGAAAGCCGCGGCGGCGCGATGAAAAAACGCGACGAAGTCCATCGTATGGCTGAAGCGAACAAAGCGTTCTCGCATTTCCGCTTCTAATATAAAGCCAGCTACCGCAAGGCGGCTGTCAAGCATCTGTTGTTCGAGGCCGGGCTCATTTTTGCAAAAAAATGCTGCTCGGTTTTGTCCATTCATTTAGGATTAATTATGGCCCGCAAGACCCCCATTGAGCGCTATCGTAATATCGGTATCTCCGCTCACATCGATGCAGGTAAGACGACCACGACCGAGCGCGTCCTGTTCTACACAGGCGTGAACCACAAGCTGGGCGAAGTCCATGATGGCGCTGCCACCACCGACTGGATGGCACAAGAGCAAGAGCGCGGTATCACGATTACCTCGGCTGCTGTTACGTGCTTCTGGAAAGGCATGGCTAACAACTTCCCAGCTCACCACATCAACATCATCGACACCCCAGGCCACGTTGACTTCACCATTGAAGTGGAACGTTCGATGCGTGTTCTGGATGGCGCTTGCATGGTTTACTGTGCAGTCGGCGGCGTGCAGCCACAATCGGAAACGGTATGGCGTCAGGCTAACAAGTATAAAGTGCCACGTCTGGCCTTCGTCAACAAGATGGACCGTACCGGCGCCAACTTCTTCAAGGTTTACGATCAGATGCGTTCGCGCCTGAAAGCTAACCCGGTGCCTATCCAGATGCCTATCGGCGCTGAAGACGTGTTCACCGGTGTTATCGATCTGGTCAAGATGAAGGCCGTCATTTGGGACGACGCTTCGCAAGGCATGAAGTTCGAATACGAAGACATTCCTGCACACCTGGCCGCTGATGCTGCCAAGTGGCGCGAGAACATGGTTGAAGCCGCTGCTGAAGCGTCGGAAGACCTGATGAACAAGTACCTGGAAGAAGGCGACCTGTCGGAAGACGAGATCAAGGCTGCCCTGCGTCAGCGTACCATCGCCAGCGAAATCGTTCCAATGTTGTGCGGTACCGCCTTTAAAAACAAGGGCGTGCAAGCCATGCTGGACGCGGTCATCGAGTACCTGCCATCGCCAGTGGACATTCCACCAGTCCCAGGTCTGGACGAAGATGAGCAGCCAGTCGAGCGTAAAGCTGACGACAACGAGAAATTCTCGGCGCTGGCATTCAAGATCGCAACCGATCCGTTCGTGGGTCAGCTGTGCTTCATCCGTTGCTACTCGGGTACCCTGAATTCGGGCGACTCGGTGTTGAACTCCGTGAAGCAGAAGAAAGAGCGTATCGGCCGTATCGTGCAGATGCAAGCGAACGAACGCGAAGAAATCAAGGAAATGCGCGCTGGCGACATCGCCGCTGTTGTGGGTCTGAAAGACACCACCACCGGCGATACGCTTTGCGACGACAAGGCAAGCGTGGTTCTGGAGCGCATGGTCTTCCCTGAGCCAGTGATTTCGCAAGCGGTTGAGCCAAAAACCAAGGCCGACCAGGAAAAAATGGGCCTGGCGCTGAACCGTCTGGCAGCAGAAGATCCATCGTTCCGCGTGCGTACCGATGAAGAATCGGGCCAGACCATCATCGCCGGTATGGGCGAGTTGCATCTGGACATCATCGTTGACCGCATGAAGCGCGAATTCAACGTTGAAGCCACCGTCGGCAAGCCACAAGTGGCTTACCGCGAAACGATCCGTAAAGTGTGCGAAGAGTCGGAAGGCAAATTCGTCAAGCAATCGGGTGGTCGTGGTCAATACGGTCACGTGGTTCTGAAGATCGAACCGCAAGAACCAGGCAAGGGCTTTGAATTCGTTGACGCGATCAAGGGCGGTACCGTTCCTCGCGAATACATCCCTGCAGTTGAAAAAGGTGTGCGCGACACGCTGACTTCGGGCGTGATGGCTGGCTACCCAGTCGTTGACGTGAAAGTCACGCTGTTCTTCGGTTCGTACCATGATGTTGACTCGAACGAAAATGCATTCCGCATGGCCGCTTCGATGGCATTCAAAGATGGCTGCCGCAAAGCATCGCCAGTCATCCTGGAGCCAATGATGGCCGTGGAAGTGGAAACGCCGGAAGACTACGCCGGTACCGTGATGGGCGATCTGTCGTCGCGTCGCGGCATGGTGCAAGGTATGGATGAAATTGCTGGCGGTGGCGGCAAGATCATCAAGGCCGAAGTACCGCTGTCGGAAATGTTCGGCTACGCTACATCGTTGCGTTCCTCGACCCAAGGTCGTGCGACTTACACGATGGAATTCAAGCACTATGCTGAAGCACCTAAGCATGTGACTGAAGCGATCGTAAGCTCGAAAGCTAAGTAATAGAAGTTCCGGGCCGGCTTTCACGAGAATGCCGGTCCCTACATTTAAATCATTGTTCTAAGGAAGAATAAAATGGCAAAAGGTAAATTCGAACGGACCAAGCCGCACGTCAACGTCGGCACCATCGGCCACGTCGACCACGGTAAAACCACGCTGACCGCTGCAATCGCAACGGTTCTGTCGAAGAAATTCGGCGGCGAAGCTAAAGCATACGACCAGATCGATGCAGCTCCAGAAGAAAAAGCGCGCGGTATCACGATCAACACCGCCCACGTCGAGTACGAAACGGAAACCCGTCACTACGCTCACGTTGACTGCCCAGGCCACGCCGACTACATCAAGAACATGATTACCGGTGCCGCGCAGATGGACGGCGCGATCCTGGTATGCTCCGCAGCTGACGGCCCAATGCCACAGACCCGCGAACACATCCTGCTGGCCCGCCAAGTTGGCGTTCCATACATCATCGTGTTCCTGAACAAGTGCGACCTGGTCGACGACGCAGAGCTGCTGGAACTGGTTGAAATGGAAGTGCGCGAGCTGTTGTCGAAGTACGAATTCCCAGGCGACGACCTGCCAATCATCAAAGGTTCGGCACGTATGGCGCTGGAAGGCAAAGAAGGCGAAATGGGCGTTGACGCAGTGCTGCGTCTGGCCGATGCGCTGGATGCTTACATCCCAACGCCAGAGCGCGCTGTTGACGGTGCATTCCTGATGCCAGTGGAAGACGTGTTCTCGATCTCGGGTCGCGGTACCGTTGTTACCGGTCGTATCGAGCGCGGCATTGTTAAAGTCGGCGAAGAGATCGAAATCGTTGGTATCACCGATACCGTCAAAACGACTTGCACCGGCGTGGAAATGTTCCGCAAGCTGCTGGACCAAGGTCAAGCTGGCGACAACGTTGGTCTGCTGCTGCGCGGCACCAAGCGTGAAGACGTGCAACGTGGTCAAGTTCTGGCGAAGCCAGGCTCGATCAAGCCACACGCCCACTTCACCGGCGAGATCTATGTTCTGTCGAAAGACGAAGGCGGCCGTCATACGCCATTCTTCAACAACTACCGTCCACAGTTCTACTTCCGCACGACGGACGTAACTGGTTCGATCGAGTTGCCAGCAGACAAAGAAATGGTCATGCCAGGCGATAACGTGTCGATCACCGTCAAGCTGATCAACCCGATCGCGATGGAAGAAGGTCTGCGCTTCGCTATCCGCGAAGGCGGCCGTACCGTTGGCGCCGGCGTGGTTGCAAAAATCATCGCATAAGGAAATGTTATGCTTCCACCCGGGGCGTCCTGGGTGGTAGAATAGCACTCCTCGAAAGTTTTACGTAGGGACGTAGCTCAATTGGCAGAGCGTCGGTCTCCAAAACCGAAGGTTGGGGGTTCGATGCCCTCCGTCCCTGCCACCGTCAAGGTGCAGGGCACCGAAAGTAGAAAAATGTCAAATCAATCCGTGCAAACCGTTAGCACGTCGAGTGACAAGATAAAAGTCGCGCTGGCAATAGTGGCTGCGATTGCAGGAGTAGTCGGGTTTTATTACCTGGCAGGCCAACCAGCTCTGGTGCGTGCAAGCGCGCTTGTGGCTGGTTTGGTTATTGCTGTTGCGCTCTTGTATGTCTCGACGACCGGCCGTGAATTTCTCAATTTCGCCAAAGAAGCTGTGCGCGAAACCAAGAAAGTCGTTTGGCCGACCCGCAAAGAAGCCACGCAGATCACTGCGATCGTGTTTGCCTTTGTGCTGGTCATGGCGATTTTCCTGTGGGGTACGGATAAATTGCTCGAGTTTTTGTTGTATGACGTAATTCTTGGTTGGAAAAAATAATGAGCGAAAATGTGCATGATGAAGCGGCGGACGAATCCGTTCCGGGCGACGCTCCGGCAGCGGATACTGGTGCAGCGCTGAGCGTGCCAGTGAGCAGCAAGCGCTGGTATGTCGTGCATGCTTATTCCGGCATGGAAAAAAGCGTCATGCGCGCACTGACCGAGCGCATCGAGCGCGCGGGCATGCAAGACCAGTTCGGCCAGATCCTCGTGCCGATCGAAGAAGTAGTTGAAGTCAAGAATGGTGTGAAGTCCGTCACCGAACGTCGTTTCTATCCTGGCTATGTGCTGGTGGAAATGGAAATGACGGACGAGAGCTGGCACTTGGTCAAGAATACCAGCAAGGTTACCGGCTTCATCGGTGGCAAATCGAACAAGCCGACGCCGATCTCCGCGCGCGAAATCGATGCCATCATGCGCCAGATGCAGGAAGGTGTTGAAAAGCCCCGTCCGAAGACCTTGTACGAAGTGGGCGAGCAAGTGCGCATCAAGGATGGTCCGTTCACCGATTTCAACGGCAATGTCGAAGAAGTCAACTACGAGAAATCCAAAGTACGCGTCTCGGTCACCATCTTCGGCCGCGCTACCCCGGTAGAGCTCGAATTCGGCCAGGTCGAAAAAGTTTAAAGACGGTTCACAAAACCGTAGCGAGCGGATGTGAGTTGTGGCTGAGAAGCGGAACTGTGCGAATGCACAGTGAGCATCGGAAGCTGCAAATCGCCCCGCGCAGCAGGTTTGAAAGCGCCACCAGGAGCGTTGCGGTAGTCTCAGCAGAATCCGGTCAGAGGAGCCCCGCCAGGGTAGGATCGGCGGGGCGCTACTACTCAATCCAAGATAGGAGCCATCATGGCAAAGAAAATCATTGGTTTTATCAAGCTGCAAGTGCCAGCTGGTAAAGCAAACCCATCCCCACCAATCGGTCCAGCTCTGGGTCAACGTGGTCTGAACATCATGGAATTCTGCAAGGCCTTCAATGCACAGACCCAAGGTCTGGAGCCAGGCATGCCAATTCCTGTCGTGATCACCGCGTTCGCTGACAAGTCCTTCACTTTCGTGATGAAGACGCCTCCAGCAACCTACCTGATCAAAAAAGCTGCTGCGATCACCAAAGGTTCGCCGAAGCCACATACCGACAAAGTCGGTACGCTGACCCGCGCACAAGCTGAAGAAATCGCTAAATTGAAAACCCCTGATCTGACCGCTGCCGACATGGATGCTGCTGTACGCACCATCGCTGGTTCCGCTCGTTCGATTGGTATCACGGTGGAAGGTGTTGTATAATGGCTAAGTTATCCAAACGTATCAAGGCTTTGAAAGCCAAAGTCGACCGTACCAAAGTGTACGCTTTCGACAACGCTGTCGCTCTGATCAAAGAGTGCGCAACGGCCAAGTTCAATGAATCGATCGACGTATCGGTACAACTGGGCGTAGATCCTAAGAAATCCGACCAAGTGGTGCGCGGCTCCGTCGTGCTGCCAGCTGGTACCGGCAAAACCGTACGCGTGGCAGTGTTCGCGTCGGGCGAAAAAGCGGAAGCGGCTAAAGCTGCTGGCGCCGACATCGTTGGTATGGAAGACCTGGCTGAGCAGATCAAAGCCGGCGACATGCCTTTCGACATCGTTATCGCTTCGCCAGATACCATGCGTATCGTTGGTACCCTGGGTCAGATCCTGGGCCCACGCGGCATGATGCCTAACCCGAAAGTTGGCACTGTTACTCCTGACGTCGCTACCGCCGTGAAAAACGCGAAAGCCGGTCAAGTTCAGTACCGTACCGACAAATCCGGTATCATCCACGCTACCATCGGCCGTAAATCGTTCGCTGACGCAGATCTGAAGTCGAATCTGGTCGCACTGATCGACGCGCTGAACAAAGCCAAGCCAGCATCGAGCAAAGGCGTGTACCTGCGCAAAGTTTCGCTGTCGTCGACCATGGGCGCTGGCGTCCGTGTTGACCAGGCTAGCCTGGCAGCTTAAGTAAAGAATCAAGTCCCGCGCGCCTTCGGGCGCTGCGGGCGCATCTTTGGGCTGTTTGCCCGGTGTTCGCACCAGGCAGGCAGACAATCAAAGACCGTTGGGCCGACTGCGATCGCACATGCAGAAGGTTAATAGGCTGGCCGGCAACGGCCAGTGCCCAACGCAGATGGTGTACCCGAACAAGTTTTGTAGTCCTCATGCTGCGTGAATGTATCCGCTCAGTTTAGTACTTCTTGACTTCGGACGCCGTGTTCGAACCGATGCAAGGCGCTCAACCACTCGGTTGTGATTGCCGAACATCATTTAAGGAGGTTGACCGTGAGTCTCAATCTGAATGACAAAAAGGCCGTCGTCGCCGAAGTTTCCGCACAAGTAGCAAATGCGCAAACGATCGTCGTGGCCGAATATCGTGGCATCCAGGTTGGTCACTTGACGCAACTGCGTGCTAAAGCGCGTGCCCAAGGCGTGTACCTGCGTGTGTTGAAAAACACTCTGGCTCGTCGCTCCGTTGAAGGTACCGCATTCGCCAGCCTGGCAGATGCCATGACCGGCCCGTTGATCTACTCGATCTCGGCCGATGCCGTTGCAGCAGCTAAAGTCATTGCTGACTTCGCTAAAACCAACGACAAACTGGTCATCAAAGCAGGTAACTACGCAGGCAAGCCGCTGGATACAGCTGCTGTCACCGCGTTGGCGAGCATTCCTAGCCGTGAAGTCCTCATTTCGCAGTTGTTGGGCGTTATGCTGGCTCCGGTTTCGGGCTTTGCACGTGGTCTGGCTGCCCTGGCAGCGAAAAAAGGCGAAGGCGCCGAAGCTCCTGCAGAAGCAGCAGCAGAAGAAGCCCCAGCAGCCGCTTAATTGCGCGCGCTTTTTTCTCTCAGTACCAATCTGATGTAACTAACGTAATAAATTTAGGAGTTTCAAAATGGCAATTAGCAAAGACGATATCCTGGAAGCAGTTAGCGCCATGTCCGTAATGGACCTGAACGACCTGGTTAAAGCATTCGAAGAAAAATTCGGCGTGTCCGCAGCAGCAATGGCTTCGGCCGGTCCTGCAGCTGGCCCAGCAGCAGCTGCTGAAGAGCAAACCGAGTTCAACGTTGTGCTGGACACCTTCGGCGCAAACAAAGTTGGCGTCATTAAAGCAGTTCGCGAAATCACCGGCCTGGGCTTGAAAGAAGCTAAAGACCTGGTCGATGGCGCACCAAAAACTGTGAAAGAAGCAGTGTCGAAAGCTGACGCTGAAGCTGCAGTTAAGAAACTGGTTGAAGCCGGCGCAACCGCTTCGATGAAGTAATATCTGTACTGGCGTCAGTTAGCGCCCGAGTCAAAGTCTGAGGTTTCCCCTCGCAAGGGGGGAAATCCGACTTTGGCTCCTTTGTCGTCTGCATCGTATTTGTCATGTAGTTGTAGCAGCAGTTTTTATTCGATTCAAGCCGGAAAGCAGAGCCTTGAGGTTTCGTCTGTGTCACACGCAGCGGTGCAAACGAACACTTGCAAAACCTGAATTTTCTATCCTTTCTGTCACTCACGGAGTGTCCATGCACTACTCATTTACTGAGAAGAAACGCATTCGCAAATCATTCGCGAAGCGCGCCAACGTTCACCACGTTCCGTTCCTGCTGGCGACCCAGCTCGAGTCTTATCATAGCTTCTTGCAAGAGGACATAGCACCGTCCGGCCGCAAGAATGATGGCCTGCAGTCGGCTTTCACCTCGATTTTCCCTATCGTTTCGCACAATGGTTTTGCGCGTCTCGAATTCTTGTCGTACGTTCTGGGCGATCCTGCCTTTGACGTCAAAGAATGTCAACAACGTGGCCTGACGTTCGCGTCGCCGCTGCGCGCGAAAGTGCGCCTGGTGATCCTGGACAAGGAATCGCCAACCAAGCCCGTCGTCAAAGAGATGAAGGAACAGGAAGTCTACATGGGCGAATTGCCGCTCATGACGACCACCGGTTCGTTCGTGATCAACGGCACGGAGCGCGTGATCGTTTCCCAGTTGCACCGTTCGCCTGGCGTGTTCTTCGAGCACGACCGCGGCAAGACTCACTCGTCCGGTAAACTGCTGTTCTCCGCGCGTATCATTCCTTACCGCGGTTCGTGGCTGGACTTCGAGTTCGACCCGAAAGACATCCTGTTCTTCCGCGTCGACCGCCGCCGCAAGATGCCAGTGACGATCCTGCTCAAAGCCATCGGCATGTCGCATGAGCAAATCCTGGCGAACTTCTTCGTCTTCGACAATTTCAACCTGCGCTCCGAAGGCGCGGAGATGGAATTCGTCTCCGAGCGTCTGCGCGGCGAAGTGGCGCGTTTCGACATCGTCGACAAGTCGGGCAAGACCCTGGTGCTGAAAGACAAGCGTATCAACGCCAAGCACGTGCGTGATATCGAAGCTGCCGGCATCAAGCACATTTCCGTACCGGAAGACTACCTGCTGGGCCGCGTATTGGCGAAGAATATCGTCGATGGCGACACCGGTGAAGTCGTCGCTTCCGCGAACGATGAGCTGACGGAAGATCTGTTGGGCCGCCTGCGCGATGCCAACATTTCCGAAATCCAGACCTTGTACACGAACGACCTGGATCAGGGCGCCTACATCTCGCAAACCCTGCGTATCGACGACACCGCCGATCAGATGGCTGCGAAAGTGGCGATCTACCGCATGATGCGTCCAGGCGAGCCGCCAACGGAAGACTCCGTTGAAGCGCTGTTCAATGGCCTGTTCTACAACTCGGACCGCTACGACCTGTCGGCCGTGGGCCGCATGAAGTTCAACCGCCGCATTGGCCGCGATGAACTGACGGGCGCCATGACCCTGTCGAACGAAGACGTGCTGGCCGTGATCAAGATCCTGGTGGAACTGCGCAATGGCCGCGGCGAAGTCGACGATATCGATCACCTGGGTAACCGTCGCGTACGTTGCGTGGGCGAACTGGCAGAGAATCAATTCCGCGCCGGCCTGGTGCGTGTTGAGCGCGCCGTCAAGGAACGCCTCGGCCAAGCCGAAGCGGACAACCTGATGCCGCACGACCTGATCAACTCGAAGCCGATTTCGGCCGCGATTCGCGAGTTCTTCGGTTCGTCCCAGCTGTCGCAGTTCATGGACCAAACCAATCCTCTGTCGGAAATTACCCACAAGCGCCGCGTATCGGCTCTGGGACCCGGCGGTCTGACACGCGAACGCGCCGGCTTTGAAGTGCGCGACGTGCATCCGACCCACTACGGCCGCGTCTGCCCGATCGAGACACCGGAAGGTCCGAACATTGGTCTGATCAACTCGCTGGCTCTGTATGCCCGCCTGAATGAATACGGCTTCCTGGAAACCCCGTACCGCAAGGTCGAAGGTTCCAAGATTACCGATCAGATCGACTACCTGTCCGCCATCGAAGAAGGCCGCTATATCATCGCTCAGGCGAATGCGACCATCAACGACGCCGGCATGCTGTCCGATGAACTGGTCTCGGCCCGTGAAGCCGGCGAAACCATCCTGGTATCCCCAGAGCGCATCCAGTACATGGACGTGGCGCCGGGCCAGATCGTTTCCGTCGCTGCCTCGCTGATTCCGTTCCTCGAACACGATGATGCGAACCGTGCATTGATGGGCGCCAACATGCAACGCCAGGCTGTGCCTTGCTTGCGTCCGGAAAAAGCGCTGGTCGGTACCGGTATCGAACGCACCGTTGCGGTCGACTCGGGCACCACCGTGCAAGCCTTGCGTGGCGGTATCGTCGATTACATCGATGCGGGCCGTGTCGTGATTCGCGTCAACGATGACGAAGCGCAAGCTGGTGAAGTGGGCGTCGACATCTACAACCTGATCAAGTACACCCGTTCGAACCAGAACACCAACATCAACCAGCGTCCTATCGTGCAAGTGGGCGACCGTGTTGCCAAGCGCGACGTGATCGCCGACGGCGCATCGACCGACCTGGGTGAATTGGCGCTGGGCCAGAACATGACCGTGGCCTTCATGCCATGGAATGGTCTGAACTTCGAAGATTCGATCCTGATCTCGGAAAACGTCGTCAAGGACGACCGCTACACCTCGATTCACATCGAAGAGTTGTCGGTGGTGGCTCGTGACACGAAACTGGGCGCGGAAGAAATTACGCGCGACATCTCGAACCTGGCTGAAAACCAGCTGGCTCGTCTGGATGAATCCGGTATCGTCTACATCGGTGCCGAAGTGCAAGCCGGCGACACCCTGGTTGGTAAAGTGACGCCGAAGGGCGAAACCCAGCTGACCCCGGAAGAGAAGCTGCTGCGCGCGATTTTCGGCGAAAAAGCTTCGGACGTGAAAGACACGTCGCTGCGCGTGCCTTCGGGCATGATCGGTACCGTGATCGACGTGCAAGTCTTCACCCGTGAAGGCATTGTGCGCGACAAGCGTGCCCAGCAAATTATCGATGACGAACTGAAACGCTTCCGTCTGGATCTGAACGACCAGATGCGTATCGTCGAAGGCGATGCCTTCCAGCGTCTGGAAAAAATGCTGATCGGCAAAGTTGTCAACGGCGGCCCTAAAAAGCTGGCCAAAGGCGCCAAGATCACCAAGGAATACCTGGCCGATCTGGATAAATACCACTGGTTCGACATCCGCCCTGCGGACGACGATGCAGCGGTAGCGCTGGAAGCGATCAAGGAATCGATCAACGAGAAGCGTCACCAGTTCGATCTGGCCTTCGAAGAGAAGCGCAAGAAACTGACGCAAGGCGACGAGCTGCAACCAGGCGTGCAAAAAATGGTCAAGGTGTACCTGGCCGTGAAACGCCGCCTGCAGTCGGGCGACAAGATGGCAGGTCGCCACGGTAACAAGGGTGTGGTTTCCCGTATTGTTCCTGTGGAAGACATGCCATACATGGCCGACGGCACGCCAGCCGACGTTGTGCTGAACCCGCTGGGCGTTCCTTCGCGGATGAACGTTGGTCAGATTCTCGAGACTCACTTGGGCTGGGCTGCCAAGGGTCTGGGTATCCGCATCGGCGAAATGCTGAAGGCGCAAACCAAGGTCGAGCAAGTGCGCAAGTACCTGACGACGATCTACAACGACAACGGCCGTGCCGAAGAGCTGGATAACTTCGACGACGAAGAGATCATGAAGCTGGCGGAAAACCTGAAAAAAGGTGTTCCATTCGCTACGCCAGTGTTCGACGGTGCCAATGAAGAAGAGATTCGCCGCATGCTGGACTTGGCGTATCCGGACGACATCGCCAAGAACCTGGGCATGACCGCTTCGAAGAACCAGGTGACCATGTATGACGGTCGCACCGGTGAAGCGTTCGAGCGCAAGGTCACTGTCGGCGTCATGCACATGCTGAAACTGCATCACTTGGTCGATGACAAGATGCATGCGCGTTCGACCGGTCCTTACTCGCTGGTAACGCAGCAGCCACTGGGCGGTAAAGCCCAGTTCGGTGGCCAGCGTTTCGGTGAGATGGAAGTCTGGGCACTGGAAGCGTATGGCGCGTCGTATGTCTTGCAAGAGATGTTGACGGTCAAGTCCGATGACGTGAATGGCCGTACCAAAGTGTACGAGAACCTCGTCAAGGGCGACCACGTGATCGACGCCGGCATGCCGGAATCGTTCAACGTGCTGGTCAAGGAAATCCGTTCGCTGGGTATCGATATCGACCTCGAACGCAACTAAAAGACAGCCATCTGTCATTTGGTGTGAGTAGTACAAAGCCCGGCTGGGAAACCATGCCGGGCAATGTAGTCTCAGGAATATAGAAATTTAATCACCTCTGGAGTGATACATGAAAGCACTGCTCGATCTATTCAAGCAAGTACAGACCAACGAGACCTTCGATGCAATCAAGATCGGTCTCGCTTCGCCTGAGAAAATCCGTTCGTGGTCCTACGGCGAAGTCAAAAAGCCGGAAACCATCAACTACCGTACCTTCAAGCCTGAACGCGATGGCCTGTTCTGCGCCAAGATCTTTGGCCCGATCAAGGACTACGAATGCCTGTGCGGCAAGTACAAGCGCCTGAAACACCGCGGCGTGATCTGCGAAAAGTGCGGCGTCGAAGTGACGCTGGCCAAAGTGCGCCGCGAGCGCATGGGCCACATCGAGCTGGCTTCGCCTACCGCGCACATCTGGTTCCTGAAATCGCTGCCGTCGCGTCTGGGCATGGTCCTGGACATGACCCTGCGGGACATCGAACGCGTGCTGTACTTTGAAGCATACGTCGTGACCGATCCAGGCATGACCCCGCTGAAGAAGTGCCAGATCATGTCGGAAGACGACTACGCCGCCAAGTACGAAGAGTACGGCGACGACTTCACCGCCTTCATGGGCGCCGAAGGTATCCGTGAACTGCTGCGCTCGATCGACATCCACCGCGATGCCGAAACCCTGCGCGTGGAACTGAAGGAATCGAAATCCGAAGCGAAGATCAAGAAATACGCCAAGCGCCTGAAAGTGCTGGAGGCGTTCCAACGTTCGGGCATCAAGCCTGACTGGATGATCATGGAAGTGCTGCCAGTGCTGCCGCCGGAACTGCGTCCGCTGGTACCGCTGGATGGCGGCCGTTTCGCGACCTCGGATCTGAACGATCTGTATCGCCGCGTCATCAACCGTAACAACCGTCTGAAACGCCTGATGGAGCTGCGCGCTCCAGAGATCATCACGCGCAACGAAAAGCGCATGCTGCAAGAAGCGGTCGATTCGCTGCTGGACAACGGCCGTCGCGGCAAAGCGATGACCGGCGCCAACAAGCGTCCGCTGAAGTCCTTGGCAGAGATGATCAAAGGTAAAGGCGGCCGTTTCCGTCAAAACTTGCTGGGCAAACGCGTCGATTACTCCGGTCGTTCGGTCATCGTCGTGGGCCCGCAATTGAAACTGCATCAGTGCGGCTTGCCGAAACTGATGGCGCTGGAACTGTTCAAGCCATTCATTTTCAATAAACTGGAACTGATGGGCCTGGCAACGACGATCAAGGCCGCTAAAAAGCTGGTCGAGATTCAAGAGCCGGTCGTGTGGGACATCCTGGAAGACGTGATCCGTGAACATCCGATCATGTTGAACCGCGCACCTACCTTGCACCGTCTGGGTATCCAGGCGTTCGAGCCAGTGCTGATTGAAGGCAAGGCCATCCAGCTGCATCCGCTCGTTTGCGCCGCATTCAACGCCGACTTTGACGGTGACCAAATGGCGGTCCACGTTCCTCTGTCGATCGAAGCGCAGATGGAAGCACGCACCCTGATGCTGGCATCGAACAACATCCTGTTCCCATCGAACGGCGAACCGTCGATCGTGCCTTCGCAGGATATCGTGCTGGGTCTGTATTACGCGACCCGCGAAGCGATCAATGCGAAGAACGAAGGGATGATGTTCCCTGACGTATCGGAAGTGATCCGCGCCTACGACAACAAGGAAGTCGAACTGACGACCCGCGTTACCGTGCGTATTACCGAGTACCCGAAAAACGCCGAAACGGGCGAATTCGAGAAGACGGTAACGCGTTACGAAACGACGATCGGCCGTGCGATCCTGTCGGAAATTCTGCCTAAAGGCCTGCCGTTCTCCGTCCTGAACCGCGCGCTGAAAAAGAAAGAAATTTCCAAGCTGATCAACACGTCGTTCCGCAAGTGCGGCCTGCGCGCCACCGTGGTGTTCGCAGACAAACTGATGCAATCGGGTTTCCGCCTGGCGACACGCGCCGGTATCTCGATCTGCGTCGACGACATGCTGGTACCTCCTCAAAAAGTCACCCTGATCGCGACGGCCGAATCGGAAGTCAAGCAGATCGAACAGCAATACGCTTCGGGTCTGGTGACCGCCGGCGAACGTTACAACAAGGTCGTCGATATCTGGGGCAAGACCTCCGATGAAGTCGGCAAGGCCATGATGGACCAGCTGAAAGTCGAAGACGTGATCCGCCGCGATGGCACCAAGTCGACGCAAGAATCGTTCAACGCCATTTACATGATGGCCGACTCCGGCGCGCGCGGTTCCGCAGCCCAGATTCGCCAGTTGGCCGGTATGCGTGGTCTGATGGCCAAACCGGATGGCTCGATTATCGAAACGCCGATTACCGCGAACTTCCGCGAAGGTCTGAACGTTTTGCAGTACTTCATTTCGACCCACGGTGCACGTAAAGGTCTGGCCGATACGGCGCTGAAAACGGCGAACTCCGGTTACCTGACGCGTCGTCTGGTGGACGTGACGCAAGATCTGGTGGTGATTGAGGACGATTGCGGCACCATGAACGGTACCGTCATGAAGGCCCTGGTTGAAGGTGGTGAAGTCATCGAACCGTTGCGTGACCGTATCCTCGGCCGCGTGGTGGTGCATGACGTCGTCAATCCTGAAACCCAGGAAACCCTGTATGACGCCGGTACCCTGATGGACGAAGACATGGTCGAAGAGATCGAGCGTCTGTCCATCGATGAAGTCAAGGTCCGTACGCCACTGACTTGCGACACGCGCTTCGGCCTGTGCGCCAAGTGCTATGGCCGCGACCTGGGCCGCGGCATGCTGGTCAACGCCGGCGAAGCCGTCGGTGTGGTGGCAGCGCAGTCGATTGGTGAGCCGGGTACCCAGCTGACCATGCGTACCTTCCACATTGGTGGTGCGGCATCGCGTGCGGCAGTGGCATCGTCGGTGGAAGCCAAGTCGAACGGTACCATCCGCTTCACGGCAACCATGCGTTACGTGACGAACGGCAAGGGCGCGCAAATCGTCATTTCCCGTTCCGGCGAAGTGCTGATTACCGACGACCATGGCCGTGAGCGTGAGCGTCATAAAGTACCGTACGGTGCGACCCTGATCGTCAAGGACGGCATGGTCATCAAGGCCGGTACGGCCCTGGCAACGTGGGATCCGCTGACCCGTCCGATCATTACCGAATACGCCGGTCAAGTGCGTTTCGAGAACGTCGAAGAAGGCGTCACCGTAGCCCGTCAGGTCGACGAAGTGACCGGTCTGTCCACCCTGGTGGCGATCGATGCGAAACGTCGCGGTTCGCTGACCAAGACCCTGCGTCCGCAAGTCAAGCTGATCAACGACGCGAACGAAGAAGTCAAGATCGCCGGCACCGAACACTCGGTGGCGATCGGCTTCCAGGTCGGCGCGCTGATCATGGTCAAGGACGGTCAACAGGTATCGGTGGGTGAAGTGCTGGCACGTATCCCGACCGAATCGCAAAAAACGCGCGATATTACCGGTGGTCTGCCACGCGTTGCGGAACTGTTCGAAGCGCGCTCGCCGAAAGATGCCGGTATGCTGGCGGAAGTCACGGGTACGGTTGCGTTCGGTAAAGAAACCAAGGGCAAGCAGCGTCTGGAAATCACGGACATGGACGGCAACAAGCATGAGTTCCTGATTACCAAGGACAAACAAGTGCTGGTGCATGACGGCCAAGTCGTGAACAAGGGCGAGATGATCGTGGACGGCCCGGCCGATCCGCAAGACATCCTGCGCCTGCTGGGTATCGAAGCGCTGGCACGCTACATCGTTGACGAAGTGCAGGACGTGTACCGTCTGCAAGGCGTGAAGATCAATGACAAGCACATCGAAGTGATCGTGCGTCAGATGCTGCGCCGTGTTCAGATCGTCAATGCCGGCGACACCAACTACATCGTTGGCGAGCAGGTAGAGCGTTCGGAACTGCTGGACGAGAACGATCGCGTGACGTCGGAGAACAAGATTCCTGCGACCTACGAGAACGTCTTGCTGGGTATTACCAAGGCATCGCTGTCGACCGATTCGTTCATCTCGGCCGCATCGTTCCAGGAAACCACCCGCGTGCTGACCGAAGCGGCGATCATGGGCAAGCGCGATGGTCTGCGCGGCCTGAAAGAGAACGTCATCGTCGGTCGTCTGATTCCTGGCGGTACGGGCCTGGCCTTCCACCGCGCACGCAAAGAGAAAGAAGCGTGGGAAGTGGAAGAGCGTCAAGCACTGCTGCTGGCAGAGAAAGCCTCGCTGGCTGGCGAAGCTGCCGAAGCGCTCCAGGATATCGAAATCCAGCAACACCACGGCGACGAAGCGTAATCTGCGCTGCTAGCTGACAAGAACGGCATCAGGGAGAAATCCCTGGTGCCGTTTTTTTATGTGCGCGGTTAAAACCTTTCGGCGCACACGCAAAGAGAAGGAAGCGTGGGAGGTGGAAGAGCGGCAAGCACTGCTGCCGCCGATAAACCCACACTGGCCGGTGAAACCACCGAAGCTTTGCGCGCCATCGAAATCCAGCAATACCACGGCGACGAAGCGTAATCAAGCACGCTGCTAGTTGACAGAAACGGCATCAGGGAGAAATTCCTGGTGCCGTTTTTTTATGTGCGCTGTTAAAACCTTTCGGCGCGCACGCAAAGAGAGGGAAGTGCTTTGGCATTCGCTTTTCAGGACGGCCATTTGATAAAAGATGGATCAATTGGGTAAAGACGGCTTATCCATAAATTGAACATTGAGATTATGTAATTGGCGATGCTGATGGAATTTCATTGTGAGAATGTATTAATGAAAAGTTCAATAAAATGGACAAGCGGTTTGCGCATCGCGACAGCTTATTGGCGGCAATATATCCGCGCGTTTATCGGATGCTGCCGGCCCATGTTGCATGCTGAAACGTGGTGCTTTGCGGCCAGACGCGGTATGCGCAGTGAGCGCTTACAAGCGCGCATGGCGCTGCAAGTTTTTTGACCATGTGACGCCGCCACCGTTCGGCGTTTTTGGCGCGGCGCGCTCAGGCGCGGTTGAGGGAGAAACGACGTGGTGTCGCACTGTTGCGCCATGGCCGGCGATTCCCGCTGACGCGCCAGTTTCCAGTTTATTCATGCTAAGATTTGGCGCATGATTGCCCAAGCCCTGTTTACTCCCGCCCAGCAGAAACTGCTGGGATTGCTCTTTGTCCGCGTGAATGAAGGCTTTCATTTGAACGAGATCATGCGCCTGACTGGCCTGGGCAGCGCTTCGGCACAGCGCGAGTTGCGTCGTCTGCACGAGTCGGGCCTGATCACGTCCGAGCGCATCGGCAATGTGCGGCGCTTCTGGCCAAACAAGGAAAGTCTGGTATATCCGGAGTTGAGTGGCCTGGTGCAAAAGACCTTTGGCCTGGTCGGTGTGCTCAGCACCACCCTGGCGCCGCTGCGCGCGCAGCTGCAGCTGGCCTTCGTGTATGGCGCCATGGCGAAAGGACAGGATTTGCCGGGCAGTGCCGTCGACCTGCTGCTGATTGGCGAGGAAGCCAATTACGGTGATTTATTAACGGGATTGGCTCCGGCCGAGCGAACCTTGCGGCGTAAAATCAATCCCAACTTATATACGCTGGCCGATTATCGGCGCCGCTTGCGCGAAGGCCAGCCATTCTTGCTGCAGGTATTGCAGCAGCCTAAGCTGTTTGTAATTGGCGATGAAACGGAGTTGCAGGCATTGGCATTAAAAGACGACACCTTGCAGCCAAATGGCATGCCAGCTGTTTTTTAAGCGGACTGGCCTGGCAAACACTTTCTGCTATAAAGTGAAATTGTTTGCTGGAATAATATCTGAGGCGGATTGATCGTATGATGAATAAATTACAGGCGTTTGGCTTGATCGTTTCCCAGGCGGTGCGGGGAGAACTGACCTTCCCCACCAGCGTGAATTCCGCCTTGCAATTGCAACTGGCCCTGGCCGAACCGGACTGCCATATTGACCATGCGATCAAGCTGGTCCTGGCCGAACCGCTGCTGGCGGCGCGCACCGTGGCCTTGGCCAACTCGGCCGTCTACAGCCGCGGCGACGCCCCGCCCGTGACCAGCGTACGCGCCGCCGTCATGCGCATGGGCTACCGCAACTTGTATGCGCTGGTGGCGGCCATGGTGGTGCGCCAGTTCGGCAGCAAGATCATCGATCCCGTGCTGCGCCAGAAGGCGACCCAGCTGTGGGAACATACTGCCCATGTGGCGGCGCTGGCGCATGTGATTGCCCGCCGCATCACCAACGTCGATCCCGATACCGCCCTGTTTGCGGGCATCGTGCATGAAGTAGGCGGCTTTTACCTGCTGTCGCGCGCCGACGAGTTTCCCGGCCTGCTCGATGACGACGCCGACCACTGGATGGAATCGGCCGAAGAGATCATTTCGCGCGAAGTCATGAAGAAGCTGCTGATTCCGCTGGCCGTTAGCGAGGCCATCGAGGGCTTGCGCGACGGCTTGCTGTCCATCCCGCCCGACTCCCTGCTCGACACCTTGTTATTGGCCAAGCAACTCTCGCCCGTGGCCTCGCCACTGCAGGCGACTTTCGTGGAAATGCTCACGCCGTCCGACTCCGTCATCGATTTCATTATCGACAACGAGACCCTGCAAAGCATCCTGGCCGAATCAAACGAGGAAGTGCGTTCGATGAGCGCCGCGCTGCTGGTCTGATAGGCTGCCGGCGCCAGGCCAGGCTTAGCCGGCGTCCGCAGGTTCGCGCCATGCGGTCCGGACAAGGCGCTTACTGTCCCGGATGCAGCACCACCTTGATGCATTGCTCCTGTTTCTTCTGGAAGATGTCGTAGCCATGCGGCGCTTCGTCCAGGCGCAGATGATGGGAAATGATGGCGCCGGGATCAAGTTCGCCCCGCTGTATGCGTTCCAGCAGGGGCTGCATGTAGCGCTGCACATGCGTTTGCCCCGTCTTGATGGTCAGTGAACGGTTCATGATGGAGCCGAATGGAATCTTGTCGCTGAAGCCGCCATAGACCCCGGGCACCGAGACCACGCCGCCGTTGCGGCAAGCCATCAAGGCTTCGCGCAAGGCCGTGGGACGGTCCGACTCCAGCTTCATCGTTTGCTTGAGGCGGTCGTAGAGATAGCTGATGCCGGAACCGTGGGCTTCCATGCCGACCGCATCGATGCAGGCGTCGGGACCCCGTCCACCCGTCATTTCACGCAGCGCATCGGGCACGTCCACCGCATCGAAATGCAGGGTTTCCGCTCCGGACAGTTCGCGCGCCATGCGCAGTCGTTCAGGATAATGGTCGATGGCGATGACCCTCTCCGCGCCGAGCAGGAGGGCGCTCTGGATGGCGAACTGTCCCACGGGGCCGCAGCCCCACACGGCCACCACCTGGCCCGGTGCGATGTCGCAGGCCTCGGCCGCCATGTAGCCGGTCGGCAGTATGTCCGAGAGGAACAGCACCTGTTCATCCTTCAGCTCGTCCGGCACCTTGATGGGGCCGACGTCCGCGAAGGGCACGCGCACGTATTCCGCCTGGCCACCCGCGTAGCCGCCCGTCAGGTGGGAATAGCCAAAGATGCCGGCGCCCGAGTGGCCCCACATCTTTTCCGCCATGTAGGCGTTCGGATTGGAGTTCTCGCACACCGAATACAGCTGCTGTTCGCAGAAAAAGCAGCGTCCGCAGGCGATGGGAAACGGCACCACGACCCGGTCTCCCACCTCGAGCTTGCGCACGGCGGCACCCACTTCCACTACCTCGCCCATGAACTCATGGCCGAGGATGTCGCCTTGCTCCATGGTTGGCACGACGCCATTGTAGAGGTGCAGGTCGGAGCCGCAGATGGCCGTGGAGCTGACCTTGATGATGGCGTCGCCCGGATTGAGGATGGCGGGATCGGGCACCTGCTCGACCCGCACGTCGCGCTTGCCGTGCCAGCAATTGGCTTTCATGACAGACCTCCGTTCGTTTGCGTACCGGCAGCATGTGCCTTGTTGCCGGCGTTGTTGCCAGCCTTGTTTGCAGCCTTGTCCAGCAGCCGCGTCTTGAAGCTGCGTTTGCCCGATGGCTGGCCCTCTGTGGTGCTGACTTCGCCCGTTTCCATCCACTGCTTGAAGCGGCGCAAGGTGGTGTCGATCTTGTAGGCGGGCGCCTGGCTGAAGAGGCCGGCGATGGCTGCGCCTGCCTTGCCGACGGGCGCCTGCATGTGCAGTTGCAGGGTGACCACCGTGCCGTGCCCGCCTGGCGCCGGCGCCAGTTCAAGCGCGCCCGTTTCCGCATGGTTCTCGGCCGCGCGCCAGCGCATGCCCTGGCCCGGACGCTCTTGCGTCAGTTCGCCTATCCAGACGCCCTCGACACTGTTCCAGCGCGAGCGGCGCGCATCGATCACCTGCACCGACTGCAGGCCGGGCATGAAGCGGGGCAGGTTTTCCAGGTCGCGCCAGGCGCGGTAGCAATCATCGGCGGAGCGGTTGACGATCACGCTCTTTTGCAGCGCCAGCCCCTCTTCGCCAGGTCCCGGCAGTTCGCTCAGCTTGCGCGGCGCCAGCTGCGTGCTGGCGAGATAGTCGATGGCCGTCACGCCGGCCACCACCGCTGCCGTGGTCGCCAGTCGCGCGCGCGCATTGCGCCGGCTGGTCATGGCCACGCCCAGCAGCGACAGATCCATGGCGTCGCCAGCCACGCGCGACCAGCGCCATGCCGGACGGGTCTCGCCACGCAGCAGGCCCACGCCGCAGGCCAGTTCGCGTAGGCCGATGACGCGTATCCAGAGGGGGGAAACACCCGTCAGGCCGCTGGCCCGCGCCAGGCTGCGCGGTGCCAGCAGCTGGGCCAGGCCCAGGCCGATGCTGAGCCAGCCAAGCGCGCTGATCATGGCCGTGTTGCCGCGCGCGCGCTCCTGGGGAATGTGCCGCTGCATGTGCCCGTCCGGCTGACCCCGCGCGCTGGTGTAATGAAGAATGCCGTCGTGCCCATTCTCGAATGCGGCGGATGTTTCCGCCGGCATGGCCGGCTGCTGTTGCCATGTTGGCGGACGCGCCGTGGCGCCGTCGCTCCTGTCTTCGTTTTGCATGCTGCCTCCCTTCTGTGTGTGAGAATTAGGCAGCGTTGTCTGGCAGGCGTTCCGGCAGGCGTGCGTGGGATGCGCTGTTTTATGCACGCTTCTGTGCCAGATCAAGTATCGGCGCGAAAAAAAGCGGCGGCCCTGGCTGGGGCCGCCGCTATTGCAGAACGGGCTAGCTTACCGGGCTAGCGTACTTGGTGCGTTTACTTCTGCTGCGCGATCCAGCGGTCGACCTTGGCTTCCAGCAGTTTCAACGGCAGGGTGCCATCGCCGAGCACCACTTCGTGGAACTTCGGCAGGCTGAACTTGTCGCCCAGCGCCTGCTGCGCGCGTTGGCGCAGTTCAACGATTTTCAGGGCGCCGATCTTGTAGCCGAGCGCCTGGCCCGGCCACGCCATGTAGCGTTCCGTCTCGCTTCTGGCCACGGCGTCGTAGCCGAGCGTATCGCGCATGTACTTGATGGTCTGCTCGCGCGTCCAGCCCTTGGTGTGCAAGCCCGTGTCGACCACCAGGCGCACGGCGCGCAGCATCTCGTCGTTCAGGTGGCCGAAATACTGGGCCGGATCGTCGAACAGGCCCATTTCCTTGCCCAGGGTTTCCGCGTACAGGGCCCAGCCTTCCGTGAAGGCATTGTTGCCGCCGAAGCGGCGGAAGTTCGGCAAGTCCATCTCCTGCACCAGCGCCAGGTGGAAATGGTGGCCAGGCTTGCCTTCATGCAGGAACAGGGTGGTCATGCCCGTGTCGCCATACAGTGTCGGATCCGTGACAACAGACCAGAAAACGCCCGGACGCGAACCGTCGGCGGCCGGCGCCGTGTAGTGGTCGGCGGCCGTGTCGCGGCTCAGTTCAGGTTCCAGGCGCAAGTCCAGCGGCGCCTTCGGCACCAAGGTGAACAGGGCGGGCAATTTGCTGTCAAGCAGCACGTTCATCTTGCGGTAGACGTCCAGCACTTCCTGGTCCGTCTTGAACGGGCGGTATTTCGCCTGCTGCGAGACCCACACGGGCAAGCCGGCGGCCGGGCCGTTGTAGCCCATCTTCGGTCCGACGATGGCGTATTGTTCCTGGATGCGCGCCACTTCCTTCAAGCCGATGGCGTGGATCTGTTCCGGCTGCATGTCCGTGGTGGTGCTGCTGGCCACGCGCGCCTGGTACCAGGCGGCGCCATCGGGCAGGGCGCTCCAGCCACTGCTGCTGCGGCCCGCCGGCAGGTAGTCGCGTTCCATGAAGGTGGCCAGGCGCTGCAGGGCCGGCATCAGCTTGGCTTCGATGATGACGGTGTAGGTTTGCGTCAGGCGCGCCTTGTCGGCGGCGGAAAAGCTGGCAGGCAAGTTCTTGATGGGCGTGTAGTAAACGCTGTCCTGCGGCGTGGCGCTGACGAGTTTTTTAAATTGCGGCAAGGCCGATTCCGTCAGCGCTTTCGGCAGCACGATGCCCTTCTGCATGCCGACTTGCATGTTGGCGATGGCCTGGTCGATCCAGCCCGGCAACTGGCCGATACGGCTCAGGTAAGCGTCGTATTCCTTGACCGTGGTCAGCGGCTGCGATGCCTCGCCGCCCGCATAGTTGGCCAGGGTGACGGGCATGCTGTCCATCTGGTTCAGCGGCAGCAGGTGTTCGGGGAAGCGCTCGAAGCTCAGCGCCGTCGCCAGTTCATAGTCGAGAATGTCGTAGTTGATCTGGTCCTGCTGCGACAGCTGCGCGCGGGCGATGGCGCGCAAGGTTTTCTGGTACTGGTGATACAACGCAAACTGTTTTGCCCGCGCGGCAGGCACGATGGCGGAACCGATCTGGTCGTCAAAACGGTTGTCGCCGCTTTCGGTGGCGCCGATCGGCTCGAAACGGGCCAGCGCATCGTAGTACTGGTCGGCCAGCACTTGCAGCTGCTGTTTGGCTTGTGGCGCGCTGGTGGCAGGCGCGGCGGGCGCGACGGCGGCCTTGGCTGCGGCCGGGGCCGCTTGCGCCATGGGCGCGTAGGCGAGTAGCAGGGAGACGGCCAGGGTGCCGAGGGTGCCGGCGGCAATACGATGCTTCATGCGCGATGTCCTTTGTAAGGAGGGAATGAACGGGGCGTAGCGGAGTCGGGGTGGCCGGTCGCGAAGGAGCAGCCGGGGCGTAAGCATACGCGATTGCCTGCTGCGTTTGGATAAATTGTACGAGAGGAATGTTGCTATTTTGCCGTAGGCGGCAGGGCCGCTTTCATGCCCTGCCAGTGGCTGCTGCTCAAGGGACGGCAGGCGGGGCAGGGGGTGGCGGCGATCAGGCTGCGGATTTGCTGCGCGCGCGCCGCCGTCTGCGGGTGCGAGGAAATCCAGCCCGGTACCTTCGCCTGGTCCTTGTCATCGAGCTTCTGGAAAAAGCGCAGCATGCCATCGGGACGGATCTGCGCGCGCTGCAGGGCGAGCAAGCCCAGGCGGTCGGCTTCTTCTTCCATGTCGCGGCTGAAATACAGGGTACCGGCCTGGTGCGCCAGCATGGCGGCCACGGCGCTGATATCGCCGATGGTCACGCCCACCAGCGCGCCCCAGCCCAGGCTGCTGATCATTTGCCGCAGCGAATGGCGCTGTTCCACGTGCTGCACTTCATGCGCCAGCACGCCGGCCAGCTCGCCCGGATCGGCCGCCTGGCGCAGCAAGCCCGTATGCACGACGATGATGCCGCCGGGCATGGCAAACGCGTTGACGCTCTCATCGTTCTTGACCAGCCAGCGGTAGGAGTAGCGCGAGCCGGCCGTCAGTTGCTGGCCGATGTCCTGCACCGTCTGCTGCGCGGCCCCCTTCTCGACGATGCCGCCCTGCGCGCGCACCTGCGCCAGGGCCAGCTCGCCCAGCTGCTTTTCCGTCGACAGGGGAATCAGGCCGGCCAGCGCGCCGATGGCATTGCCGCCTTGCCACCACAGCAAGGCGGCGGCAACGACGCCCGCGCCCGTCAAGGCTGCCAGCCAGCCCGACACTTGCCGGCGGTTGCGCTGGCGCTCGTTCCACAGGCGCTGCAGCTGCGGCTGCAGCGCGGCCGGCGCCTCGTTCAGGACGATGGCGATGTCGCCGGCTGCCAGCGGCTTGAGCGACGCTTGCCGGCCCTGGCCGTCGAGCCAGTTGAGGAACAGTTCCGGGCCATCGACGCCGCCCACGCTGACGATCAGCTGCCCGACGTCAACGGTGACGCCGGGGCGCATCGACGGCCAGCTGGCTGCCGAAGAAATGCGCGCTGACGGGCGTGCCGGCCGGACCGCCATCGGGGCCGGTCAGCAGCGCCTGGAACGCCGTCATGCGGCGGCCTCGGCAAAGCGGCTTTCGTACAGGGCCGCCATCAGGTCGGACTGGCTGATGATGCCGGCCAGGCGCTCTTCGTCATCGAGGATGGGAATATGGTGGTAGCCGGCGTCGGCCATCAGGGGCACCAGGTCGATGATGGGCGTGCCCAGGCGGGCCGTATGCGGTGACGGCGTCATCAGCTGCCCCACCACTTCCGGCTTGTCGGTATGCGACAGGCCGCTGCGCTGCAGCAGGCTGCGCAGGCGCTGGCGCATGCCCTGGTAATCGTCGAGGCCGCCATGACGCAAAAAATCCGTCTGCGTGATGATGCCGATGACGCGGCGCGCGCGGTTGACGACGGGCAGGGCGCCCACCTCGTGCTCGCGCATGGTACGCCAGGCAACATCCAAGAGCGTGCCGAATTCCACGCTGAGCACGTCCTTCGACATGATGTCGGCGCAGGTGATGACGCCGAAGCGCCGCTGGTAGGCGCGCATTTCCGTCTGCAAAAAGATGGCCTGCAAATCATCGCGGCTGATGTCCAGCACTTCGCCGTGCTGGCGCAGCACGGCATCGAGATCGTCCGGCGAAAAGCCCAGGCGCGCGCTGGGCAAGTCATCCTTGGTGGCGTGCGGATGCGGCGCCACCAGTTGCTGGATGTGCGGATAGCGGCGTCCCGTCAGGTTGTTGTACAGCACGGCGCAAGCGACCAGCACGGCGGAATTGAACAGTACGGTGATGAAGACGAATTCAAAGCCGGCCGCATGCACGCTGGCGCCGCCCACCACGGTGGTGAGCGCCACGGCGCCGCCCGGCGGGTGCAAACAGCGCAGGGCGAACATCGCGCCGATGGCCAGGCAGGCGGCCAGCGCCGCCACGCCCACGCTGGGCCCCAGCCATTTTACGCAGGCCACGCCCACCAGGCCGGACACCACATTGCCGCCCACCACCGACCATGGCTGCGCCAGGGGGCTGGCAGGCAGGCAGAACAGCAGTACGGCCGAGGCGCCCATGGGGGCGATCAGGTAGACGCTGGCACTGTCGGGCGCCAGCAGGAAATGGCAGATGAGGCCAGTGAGCAGCAAGCCGCAGATGGCGCCCGCGCAGGCGCGCGCCTGTTCGCGGCGGCTGCCGTTGTTCGGTTGCGGCAGCCAGCGTGCCAGGAAAGATGTCGTCATGATGGGGAGGGCGCGTTCCAGACGCGTTGCTCGGTTAAGCCCGTCATTATCCCATGCGTGCCGTTTTGCTGCCGGCAAGTGCCCATCCTGCCGGTATCAATCTTCCGCGCAGACGGCCTGCAGGCCGTGCTGGTTCAGCAGTTCCCTGATGCTGTCGGTGGCGGCGGTGCCGGGCTTGCTGCCGGCACACGCATGGATGTCATTGAGCACGCGCGCCGCATCCTTGCCCGTGGCGTCCGCCATCAGCTGTGCCAGATGGCGGTCGGAAAAGTGTTCATATAACAAGGCCAGCACGGGTCCATACGCCGTGTCGGGGATGCCGGGCGGGAAGGCGCTGCGCAGCATGCGTGCGGCGCTCCACAGTGGTTGCGGCAGCTGGTTTTGCTTGGTCAATGCATGCTCCTGGTCTTGCTTATGCGTTTTTCGTATAAGCACAGTGCAATTAAATTGTGGATATTTCCTGTAGGCAGGCATATTCTAAATGGCCATGCCTGCTGGCATCTGTTCAGTTGGCCTCACGCTTATTTCACAGGAGTTCCGCATGCGCGCTTCCATCCTTTCTACCGTTCTCGCCAGTGTGCTGCTGGCCGGCACCGCTGTTGCTGCCGCGCCAACACCAAGCAATCCCGTCGCCACGCCGCACCTGCCGTACAACGCGGCCGCCGATGCCAAGGCCGACGTGGCCCATGCGCTGGCCGAGGCCAAGGCTGCCCACGTGCCCGTGCTGCTGATCTTTGGCGCCAACTGGTGCGAGGATTGCCGCGCGCTCGACCGGGCCTTGAAGGAAGGCAAGAACGCGGAGCTGATGCAGCAGCAGTTCAAGGTGGTCAAGGTGGACGTGGGCAATTTCGACCATAACCTCGATGTGGCGCACGCCTATGGCAACCCGCTCAAGAAGGGCATTCCGGCCGCCGTGCTGGTGTCGAGCGACAACAACCAGGTGCTGTATGCCACCAAGGGCGGCGAACTGGCGAATGCGCGCCGCATGAGCGAGAGCGGCATTTATGACTTCTTCAAGCAGGCGGCCAGCGTCAAGGCGCCCGCGATGTAATGACGTGAAGCGGCAGCCTTAAAACTCTTCCCATGCATCGCTGCCCGGCGCGGCCGGCGTGCGCGTGGTGGCGATCGACGCACGCACAGCCTTGGGCGGCGTGGGCCGGCTGGCCGCTGGCTGCGCTGCCTGTCCCGTTTCTTCCAGCTTGAACACGCTGACCACCTGCGCCAGCCGGCCGGCCTGATCCTGCAGTGACTGGGCCGCGGCTGCCGCTTCTTCCACCAGGGCCGCATTTTGCTGGGTCGCATCATCCATCTGCGTGACGGTGGCGTTGACTTGCGCGATGCCCTGGCTTTGCTCCTGGCTGGCCGAGGCGATTTCTCCCATCAGGTCGGCGACGCGCTGCACGGAGACGACGATGTCCTGCATGGTGGCGCCGGCCGAGTCGACCAGCTTGCTGCCTGCTTCCACCTTGCTGCCCGAATCGACGATCAAGTCCTTGATTTCCTTCGCCGCCGCCGCCGAGCGCTGCGCCAGGTTGCGCACCTCGGTGGCCACCACGGCAAAGCCGCGACCCTGTTCGCCTGCGCGCGCCGCCTCGACGGCCGCATTCAGGGCGAGGATATTGGTCTGGAAGGCAATGCCGTCGATGACGCCGATAATGTCAGCGATCTTGCGCGAACTTTCGGTAATTTCGCCCATCGTCTGCACCACTTGCCCCACCACGTCGCCACCCTTGACGGCGTGGCCCGAGGCCGACACCACCAGCTGGTTGGCCTGGCGCGCATTGTCCGCATTCTGTTTCACGGTCGACGTGAGTTCTTCCATGGCCGCCGCCGTTTCTTCCAGACTTGATGCCTGGGCTTCCGTGCGCGCCGACAGGTCCAGGTTGCCCGAAGCGATCTGGCTCGATGCGCTGGCAATGGCCCCGGTACTGTCGCGAACTTCGCGTATCGTCACGTTCAGCGATGCGACGAAACGGTTGAAGGCGGCGGCCAGCGCGCCGACTTCGTCCTCCGATTCGACGGGCATGCGGCGGCTCAAGTCGCCATTCCCGCTGGCGATTTCGCTGAGCATGCCGGCTGCGCGCGCGACGGGCGCGGCGATGGCGCGGCTGATCACGTAAATGATGACCAGGGCGATGCCGCCGCCGACCAGGCCAGCGATCAGCGCGGCGATCAGGGCCGAGCGCGTGACATTGCCCAGCACTTCCGTTTCCGGCACTTCGGCCATCACATACAGATTCAATTCCGGCACGAAGGAGGCGGCGACGAACTGGCGCCCGGCCGGCGCGTCGTAGATGGCGGAGACATATTTGTTGCCCGTCAACAGGCTCTTGCTCAAGGCTTCGCTAAAGCCGGGCAGATCCTTCAATGCATGCTTGCCGTCGGCCAGCTTTGTATCGCGGTGCACCAGCACGATGCCGTTGGCGCGCGCCAGATAGACGTGGCCAGTCTGGCCGATCTTGTAGCTGCGAATGGTTTCGGCCAGCGCATTGATGGACAGGCCCAGTCCGGCGGCGATCTGCTTGCCGCCCGCCGTCTGGCCGCGCGCATTCAGGTACAGCATCAGGTCGCTGGAGTTTTCCGCCTTGTCGATGTCGAGCGTGTAAGCCTTGTCGCCGGCCAGCAAGCCATAGAACCACTGGTCGGCAGCCTGGTTCTTGTCCAGGGTGCGCAGCAAGCCGTCCGTGGTGAAATACTTGCCCGTGCTGGC
Source organism: Janthinobacterium sp. AD80 (assembly GCF_002878455.1). Taxonomy (GTDB): domain Bacteria; phylum Pseudomonadota; class Gammaproteobacteria; order Burkholderiales; family Burkholderiaceae_D; genus Janthinobacterium. Next base: position 20,905 of record NZ_NRDQ01000011.1, on the reverse strand, counting down.
CGAGGCCCAGTTGATCGAGGCGGCCTTGTTCTTTTTCTTGACGACCTTGGCGTAGCGCTGGAAGGTGGCGATGCCGCTGTCGGGCAGGCCCGCATCTTCCCAGTCCTGCAGGTAAACATCGTTGGCCATGGTTTGCACCACGGACAGGGGCTGGCTGATCTGGCGCAGCACGTCGTTGCGGATTTCACCCACCTGCGCCGGCAATTCCTGGCCGACGACGCGTTCGCGCACGTAATCGCTGCTCATGCGCACGCTGAGAAAAGACGAGATCGCCATAAAGAGCAGCAGGCACAAGCCCATGCTGAACAGGAGTTTTTTCTGGATGGAGAGACGGCGAAGCAGAGACATGAAAGACCTTGGAGGATGGCCTGCACAATATTAGGCAGAAAAGCGGGCAGGCAAGGTGCCAGTATACCGGCCGCGCCGCGCGCACCGCCGCACCAATGCTGCTTACCGCTCATTCATGTTGCATTGCGGCAACGTGAAAAACAGTCAATCATGGCGTTTTTTCATGCTTGCGCGCCCTGCGGGGAAATCCGTCAGGCCGGCAAGCCGTGGGCGATCAATTCCAGCGGCAGTTCCGTGCTGCACTTGATCTGCTCCATGGAAAAGGCGGACGATACGCCCGTCAGCTGTGCCGCCTTGATGAGTTTTTTATAAAACGTGTCGTAGCCCTTGATGTCGGTGGTGACGACTTTCAGCAGGTAATCGATGTCGCCGCTCATGCGGTGAAATTCCTGCACTTCCGGCAAGACGATGACGGCGGCGGCAAAGCGGCGCAGCCATTTTTCATCGTGCTGTCCCGTGCGCACGCTGACGAAGACGGTGACGGGCAAGCCCACTTTTTGCCGGTTGACGATGGCCACGCGGCTTTCGATATAGCCGTCTTCCTCCAGCCGCTTGACCCGCTTCCAGCAGGGCGTGCTGGACAGGCCGATCTTCTCGCTGAGGGCGGCGATCGACAGGGTGCCGTCCTGCTGCAGGGCGGCCAGGATGGCACAGTCGAATTTGTCGAGGGAGGCGTTAGGGGAATTCATTTCGCTATTTTCCATTTTTGTAGCATGTACATGCTGCATGGTAGCGTATTTGCAGCATTGTTTGGCATATCTTCATGGGCCGCTGCCGCTAGACTGTAGATATGTTTCAGCCGCTAGCGCTGCCCCTTTTTATAGAATGCCCGGACTGCCATCATGCAAGAAATCTACCTCGACAGCAATGCCACTACCTGCGTGCTGCCTGCCGCCGTTGCCGCCGCCAGACAGGCGATGGAGCAGGGCTTTGGCAACCCCAGCAGCACCCACGCGACGGGCTTGCAGGCCAAGGCCATGATGGATGGCGTGCGCCAGCGGGCGCGCCGCCTGCTGGACGCGGGCGAGGGGCGATTGATGTTCAACAGCGGCGCCACCGAGGGCATCCAGACGGCCGTGCTGTCCGCCCTGTGCGCGCTGCGCGAGCGGCGCGATGCGGGCCAGCGCATCGGCAGCCTGCTGTTGTATGGCGCCACCGAGCACAAGGCCGTGCCGGAAAGCCTGGCGCACTGGAATCGTCTGCTGGGCCTGAACCTGGAAGTGCGCAAGCTGCCCGTCGATGCACACGGGCGCCACGATCTGCAGGCCCTCGGTGCGCTGATCGGCGACGCCGCCATGCTGTGCACCATGGCGGCGAATAATGAAACGGGCGTCATCAGCGATTTGTCGGCCATCGCCCAGCTGCTGCGACAGCGTGGCGCGGACGCCTACTGGATGGTCGATTGCGTGCAGGCGCTGGGCAAGCTGGCCTTGAACCTGGCCGCCACGCGTATCGATTACGCGCCGTTTTCCGGCCACAAACTGTATGCGCCCAAGGGCATCGGCATGCTGTACGTGCGTGCCGGCGCGCCATTTACGCCGCTGATGATGGGCGGCGGCCAGGAGGCTGGCCAGCGCTCGGGCACGGAAAACATGGCCGGCATCGCCGCGCTGGGCGCCGTGCTGGCCGCGCTGGAAGACGGCACGACCTTCCGTAGCCACGCCGACCTGGCCGCGTTCCGCGCGCAGCTGGTGACCAGCCTGGAGCACGCCTTCCCCGGCATCGTCTTCAACATGCCGTTCGACTTGTCCTTGCCGACCACGCTCAATTTTTCCGTGCCTGGCCTGTCCTCGAAGGAATTGCTGGACCTGTTCGACGCCGCGCGCGTGCGCGTCAGTTCGGGCAGCGCCTGTTCCGCCGCCAAGGCCCTCCCCAGTTATGTGCTCGAAGCGATGCACGTGCCGCAGTGGCGCGCCAGTTCCGCCATCCGTTTGTCGTTCGGCCCCCTGATCGACGCGGCGACGGTTGACGCCGCCTGCGCGCGCATCGAGCGCTGCGGCGAAGCATTGCGCAGCAGCTGCTTGCTGCCGTCGGCACTGGCGCCATCGCCGCACGACGGCGCGCAGGACGGCGTCATTCAGCTCAGTGTCGACGGCCAGTGCACCTGGCTGCTCAGCGACGCGGCCAGCGCCACCTGTGTCGTCATCGATCCCGCCGCCGCGCTGGTGCCGCGCCTGGCCGCCTTCATCCGTTGCCAGCAGCTCGATTTGCGCGCCATCGTGCATACGGCGCGGCCCGTTGACAACGGCGCGGCACGCCTGGCGCTGCTGCAGGAACTGTCCATCGAGCAGGTGGGCGACCTGGGCGCCAGCGGCGAACTGGCGCTGGGACAGCAGCGCCTGCGCCGTGTGGAATATGGCGACACGCACGTCTACCTGCTGGAGCAACGCTTCGCTTTCACCGGCGCCCTGGCGCCGCACCGCATCGCCTCGCTGCTTGATGCGGGCCTGGTGACACAGGACACGATACTGTGCGCGGCGCACGACGACGGCACCATCTGCGGCACCGCGCGCGCCATGCATGCCGGCGCGGCGCCCGCCGCCGAACTGCAGCTCGACGCGGCTGGCTTGCCGGCCTTTTTGCGTCAGCACCCCGACGCCGTCCTCGTCGATGTGCGCGAGGCCTACGAACATGCGGCTTGCGCCGGCGGCGTTTTCGCCGGCTGCGAAGTGCGCAGCGTGCCCTTGAGCCGGCTGGCGGGGCAGGTGGCCGCCTGGCTGCAGCAGCCGCAGCGTCCGCTGGTCTTTTTCTGCCGCAGCGGCAACCGCAGCGCGCGCGCTAGCGCCTGCCTGCGCCGTCTGGGCCATGCGGCGGCATGGCAGCTCAACGGTGGCATGGCCATGGCGGAAGCGACGCATCATCCGCTGGCCATCGCTGCCTGAGATCGCCAGTAGTTCCTGCATGACCTTGCACCGCGCGCTCCCAGGCGCGGTGCGGTCGTGGGTTTTCGCCAGTTCATTTCCTCCTGGCAATCTTTCCCCCGTTCACCCCGCCACTTTCTTTGCCGACACACGCCTAAAACGCCGGGTGTGTACGCTAGCGCACGGTCTTGCGCGCGGCGCGCCCCTACGATGAAGTTCAGAAAATCTCCCTATACCCTGAGATTCGTCGCAACGCTCCGGCGCTTCGCTTTCCGTTTTCGCCAGTGTCCGATCGTGTTCTTCCAGACTGGGCCAGCGTGACGGCGGCCGCTGGCTGCCTGCGCGCACCTAGCGAGGCCCAAGTTGAAAGAGTACACAGCAGTCGTCACGCAGCAAATCAAGGCACAGATTTCCAAAGCCAGGGGAATCTTCCGCGACCATACCCTTGCACCCGATACCTTCGACGCCGCGCGCGACGATGCCTTGCCCTTGCGCTCGGAATTGTTCAGCGCCATGCAGATGGCCGCCCATGGCAAGCACGTGGCCGCCGGCCATGCGGTGGGACGGCATCATGGCCGCGACCGCCTGCTGGCGCGCCTGGCCGACAACGCGGCCCTGATCACGGCCACCGTCAATGAATTGACGGCCACGGTGAAAAGCGGGCGCCAGGTCACGCCCGCCTCGGAATGGCTGCTGGATAATTTTTACCTGATCGAAGAACAGATCCGCACCACGCGGCGCCACCTGCCGAAGAACTACAGCAAGGAGCTGCCTCGGCTGACCTCCGGCACGGATGCCGGTTGTCCGCGCGTGTATAAAATCGCGCTGGAAATCATCTCGCATGGCGATGGCAGGGTCGACCTGGAAAACCTGTGCCACTTCGTCGAGGCTTACCAGGACGTGGCCACGCTCACGCTTGGTGAACTGTGGGCCGTGCCCATCATGCTGCGCCTGGCGCTGATCGAGAACCTGCGCCGCGTGGCCGTGCGCGTGGCCGACGACCGCATGCAGCGCGACCTGGCCAATACCTGGGCCGACCAGATGACGGAAATAGCCGAGCGCAATCCCAGCGGCTTGATCCTGCTGGTGGCCGACATGGCGCGCTCGAATCCGCCCATCACCAGTGCCTTCGTGGCGGAATTGTCGCGCCGCCTGCAGGGGCAAAGTCCGTCGCTCACCCTGGCCCTGTCGTGGCTGACGCACAAGCTGGCCGAATCGGGCCTCACCATCGAGCAGCAGATCCAGTCCGAGATCGGGCAGCAGGCGGCCGACCAGGTCTCGATCGCCAACAGCATCGGCAGCCTGCGTTTTCTCGGCACCATGGACTGGCAGGAATTCGTCGAGACCATGAGCGTGGTCGAGCAAACCCTGCGCCTGGACCCGGCCGGCACGTATGGCTTGATGGATTTCGCCACGCGCGACAGCTACCGCCACGCCATCGAACGCATCGCCAAGCGCAGCGCGCGCAGCGAAGTGGAAGTGGCCGAGATGGTGGTGCAATTGGCGCACACGCATGGCAATGGCAACGATGCGCGGCGCGGCCACATCGGCTTCTACCTGGTCGGACGGGGCGTGCTGGTGCTGGAAAAGCAGGCCGGCGCCAAATTGCCGTTTGTCGAGGCGCTGCAGCATACGGCACGCGCCGCGCCGCTGGCCGTCTACCTGGGCGCGATCGCCTTTCTGACCCTGGCCACCAGCGCGCTGCTGCTCGAACGCGCCGTGCGCCACGGCGTGCAGGGCTGGCCATTGGCGGCGCTGGGCGTGCTGGCGCTGCTGGGCAGCAGCCAGCTGTCCGTGGCCGTGGTGAACTGGCTGGCGACCCTGATGACGTCGCCGCACCCGCTGCCGCGCATGGATTACCAGGGCGGCATTCCGTCGGACGCGCGCGGTATTGTCGTCGTGCCGACCCTGATCTACAGCCAGGAAAACGTGGCGGCCCTGTGCGAGGCGCTGGAAGTGCGCTACCTGGCCAACCGCGATCCGAACCTGCGCTTTTGCCTGCTGACGGACTTTGTCGACGCGCAGGCGCAAACCTTGCCGGGCGACGACGCCCTGCTCCGCCAGGCGCAGGAGACCATCCGCGCACTGAATGACAAATACCGCGTGGAAGGCGTCGAGTACAAGGACAACGGCGACCCGGCCGACCCCGATGCATTGGGCCACGTGGGACCGTTCCTGTTGCTGCACCGTCCGCGCCTGTGGAATTCGCAGCAGAATGCGTGGATGGGGCAGGAGCGCAAGCGTGGCAAGCTCTCCGACCTGCACGCGTTTTTGCGCGGCGGCGCGCGCGACAAATTCTCGCTGGTGGAAGGTGAGTTGCGCGGCCTGCGCACCATCAAGTACGTGATCACGCTCGACACGGATACACTGCTGCCGCGCGACGCGGCGCGCGAATTCATCGCCACCATGATGCACCCGCTGAACCGTCCCGTGCTGGACGCGGCCGGCACCCGCGTGGTGGCCGGCTACGGCATCCTGCAGCCGCGCGTGGCCGTGGCGCTGCCCAGCGCGAACGCCTCGCGCTACGAGCTGCTGTGCGGCGGCGAACCCGGTATCGACCCGTACACGCGCACCGTTTCCGACCTGTACCAGGACGTATTCTATGAAGGCTCCTTCATCGGCAAGGGCATCTATGACCTCGACATGTTCGAGCGCGTGCTGGGCCAGCGCCTGCCCGACAATAAAATCCTCAGCCACGATCTGCTGGAGGGCTGTTACCTGCGCGCGGGCCTCTTGAGCGACTCGCAGCTGTACGAGGAATATCCGGCCCGCTACGACGCCGACGTGAGCCGCCGCCAGCGCTGGATCCGCGGCGACTGGCAGCTGATCGGCTGGCTGCTGGGCCGTGTGCCGGGCCGCGCCGGCAAGCGCGAACGCAACCCGCTGTCGATGCTGTCGCGCTGGAAGCTGTTCGACAATCTGCGCCGCAGCGTGGTGGCGCCTGCCACGACCTTGTCGCTGCTGCTGGTGTGGGGCTTCCTGCCGCACGTGGCCTTCTGGAGCGCGGCCGTGCTGGCCATCATCTTCCTGCCGCCCGTGTTTTCAGCCCTGTACGATTTGCTGCGCAAGCCGCGCGATACCCTGTGGCGCCAGCACCTGGCCGCGTTCGAGCGGCGCTGCGGCGTGCAGTTCTCGCATGCCATGCTGACCCTCGTCTTCCTGCCGTACGAAGCGTGGATCAGCCTGGACGCCATCGTGCGCACCCTGTGGCGCCTAGGCGTGTCGCACAAGCACTTGCTCGACTGGCGCGCCTCGAACCTGCACAGCTCCTCCGGCTCGCAGGCGGACAGCTGGCGCGCCATGTGGTGCTCGCCCGCGCTGGCGCTGGCCACCTTCGGCGCCTTGCTCCACTGGCGCCCGGAAGCCTTGCCGGCCGCCGCCGTGGTGCTGCTGCTGTGGTTCGCCGCCCCCGCCATCGCCTGGTGGATCAGCCGCCCGATCGAGCGCGCCGTGGCGCGCCTGTCGGCCGATCAGGGCCGCTTCCTGCACGGCGTGGCGCGCAAGACCTGGGCCTATTTCGACACCTTCGTCGGGCCAGACGACCACTGGCTGCCGCCCGATAACATGCAGGAGCATCCGACCCTGGTGGTGGCGCACCGCACCTCGCCGACCAATATCGGCCTGGCGCTGCTGGCCAACCTGACGGCCTATGATTTCGGCTACATCAGCATGGGCCAGCTGATCGAGCGCAGCCGCGCCACCCTGCACACCATGGGCGAGCTGGAACGCTTCCAGGGCCACTTCTATAACTGGTACGACACGCAGACGCTCAAGGCGCTGCAGCCGATGTACATCTCGACGGTAGACAGCGGCAACCTGGCCGGCCATCTGCTGACCCTGCAGCCGGGACTGGTGGAACTGTATGACGCGCCCATCATCGGCGCGCAAGTGGTGCAGGGCATCCGCACGACGGCGCAGGTGCTGCAGGAATGCATCGCCGCCGAAGGCGAAGGCAAGGCCATGCGCGAGAGCATGGCGCTGCTGCAGGCGCAGGCCGCGCCGGCCAGCCTGGCCGAATGGCATGCCTATCTCGCCGCCGCGAATGGCGCCGCCGACGCCTTGCTGTCGCTGACCTTGCACAGCGAGGATGGCGAACTGTCGATGTGGACTGGCGCCCTGGCGCGCCAGTGCCGCGCGGCGCTGGCCGAGTTGCTGCAACTGGCGCCCTGGGCGGCGCAAGCGGGCGTCGACGCGGCGCTGATGCGCGTACCGACCCTGCGTGAACTGGCCAACCTGGAGAGCATGGAAGGCGTGCCGTCCGAGCTGGCGGCGCTGCTGGCGCAGGGCCGCGAACAGGCCGCGCGCTACATGCGCGACATCGCCCATGCGGCGGGCCAGGCGCGCGACTTCGCGCAGATCGAATACGGCTTCCTGTACAACCCGTCGACAAAACTGCTGGCCATCGGCTACAACGTCAGCGAACGGCGCCTGGACCCCAGCTACTACGATTTGCTGGCGTCCGAAGTGCGCCTGGCCAGCTTCATCGCCATCGCTCAGGGCCAGCTGCCGCAGGAGCACTGGTTCGCGCTGGGCCGCCAGCTGTGCATGGTGGCGGGCCAGCCCGTGTTGCTGTCGTGGAGCGGCTCGATGTTCGAGTACCTGATGCCGCTCCTGGTGATGCCGAACTACCCGAATACCCTGCTCGACCAGACCTACCATTCCGTCATCGATGCGCAGATCGATTACGGCCGCCAGCGCGACGTGCCGTGGGGGATTTCCGAGTCCGGCTACAACACCGTCGACGCCAGCCTGAACTATCAATACCGCGCCTTCGGCGTACCGGGACTGGGCCTGAAGCGGGGCCTGGCCGACGACCTGGTGGTGGCGCCATATGCCAGCATGATGGGCCTGATGGTGCGGCCGGAGGCGTCGTGCCAGAACCTGCAGCGCATGCAGGCGGCCGGCTACATGGGCCGCTATGGCTTCTTCGAAGCCATCGATTTCACCACCGCGCGCCTGCCGCGCGGGCAGGGCAGCGCCATCATCCGCTCGTTCATGGTGCACCACCAGGGCATGGGCTTCCTGGCCCTCAGCTACCTGCTGCACGACCGCCCCATGCAGCGCCGTTTCGAGTCCGATCCGCTGCTGCAATCGGCCTTGCTGGTGCTGCAGGAGCGCACGCCGCAGGCGGGCGCGTTTTACTCGAATACGGCCGAACTGGCGGTGCTGCGCAGCGGCGCGCCCGAGCAGGCCATGCCGATGCGCATCCTCACGCAGGCCAACAGCGCCGTGCCGGAAACGCAGCTGCTGTCGAATGGCCGCTACCACGTCATGGTGAGCAATGCGGGCGGCAGCTACAGCCGCTGGAAAGACCTGTCCGTGACGCGCTGGCGCGAAGACAGCACGCGCGATAACTGGGGCAATTTCTGCTACCTGCGCGACCTCGACGACGGTGCAGTCTGGTCCACCATGTACCAGCCGACCCTGGCTGAGCCGAAGAAATACGAGGTGATCTTTTCCGAGGGCCGGGCCGAGTTCCGCCGCGCCGATCATGGCCTGGACCTGTACACGGAAATCGTCGTCTCGCCCGAGGACGACATCGAGATTCGCCGCACGCGCATCAGCAATAATTCGAACCGCCAGCGGCGCATCGAGATCACCAGTTTTGCCGAAGTGGTGATGGCGCCGGCGGCGGCCGATGCGGCCCATCCTGCCTTCAGCAAGCTGTTCGTGCAGACGGAAATCCTCGCGCATGAAAAGGCGATTTTATGTACGCGCCGGCCCCGCTCGAAAGAGGAGCAGATGCCGTGGCTGCTGCATGTGATGACGGTGCATGATATCGAGCGCTACGAAGTGTCGTTCGAGACGGACCGCGCGCGCTTCATTGGCCGTGGCAACACGGCGCAATTGCCGCAGGCGTTGCAGGAAAGCGGCCCGCTCAGCGGCGGCCATGGTTCGGTGCTCGACCCTGTCGTGGCCATCCGCTATGTCATCACCCTGGAACCCGACCAGGCCGTCACCGTCGACAGCGTCACCGGCATGGCCGAACAGCGCGACGCGGCCCTGCACCTGATCGACAAATACCAGGACCGCCACCTGGCCGACCGCGTGTTCGAACTGGCCTGGACGCACAGCCAGGTGGTGCTGCGCCAGCTCAACGCCAGCGAAGCCGATGCGCAGCTGTATGCGCGCCTGGCCAATGCCGTGATTTATCCGAATGCGGCCCTGCGCGCCGAGGCCAGCATCCTGATCAAGAACCAGCGCGGCCAGTCGGGCCTGTGGGCGTATGCCATCTCGGGCGACCTGCCGATCGTGCTGCTGCAGATACGCGACGCGGCCAATATCGAGCTGGCGCGCCAGATGGTACAGGCGCATGCCTATTGGCGCCTGAAAGGGCTGATCGTCGACCTGGTGATCTGGTACGAAGAGCAGTCGGGCTACCGCCAGCTGCTGCACGACCAGATCATGGGCCTGATCGCCTCGGGCATCGATGCGCAGGCGATCGACCGACCGGGCGGCATCTTCGTGCGCCTGGCTGAGCAGATCGCCAATGAAGACCGCATCTTGCTGCAATCGGTGGCGCGCGCCATCATCAGCGACTTGCGCGGCACCCTGGCCGAGCAGGTCAAGCGTCCGCCCAGCCCCGTGCTGCGCATGCCGCCACTGCTGCAGGAACCGGCGCGTGAACATGCCGGCGTGCCGCACCGGGCGCCCGCGCGCGAACTGATCCTGGAAAATGGCCTCGGCGGCTTCACGCCGGACGGGCGCGAATACGTGATCACCACGGGCGCGGATCAACAGACGCCGGCGCCGTGGTCGAACGTGCTGGCCAACGCGCAATTCGGCACGGTGGTGTCGGAAGGCGGGCAGGCGTATACCTGGAGCGAGAACGCGCATGAATTCCGCCTCACGCCATGGCAGAACGACCCTGTCTCCGACTTGTCCGGCGAGGCGTTTTATGTGCGCGACGAGCAGAGTGGCCAGTTCTGGTCGCCCTCATCCCTGCCGGCACGCGGCAGCGGCGACTACGTCACGCGCCACGGTTTCGGCTACAGCGTGTTCGAGCACAGCGAAGCGGGCATCGCCACTGAATTGTGCACCTACGTGGCGCTGGACGCGGCCGTCAAATATTCGGTGATCAAGGTACGCAACGACAGCGGCGTGCCGCGCCGGCTGTCCGTCACCGGCTATGTGGAATGGGTACTGGCTGACCTGCGCGCCAAGTCCGGCATGCACGTGGCCACCGAAGTCGACACGATCAGCGGCGCGCTGTTCGCGCGCAACAACTACAACACGGAATTTTCGGGCCGGGTGGGCTTTTTCAATACGGATGCCAGCATCCGTTCCATCACTTGCGACCGCAATGAATTCATCGGCCGCAACGGCAGCCTGGCGCAGCCGGCCGCCTTGCGCCGGGTACGCCTGTCCGGCAAGGCGGGCACGGGACTGGACCCGTGCGCGGCGATCCAGGTGCCATTTGAATTGCAGCCGGGGCAGGAGCGTGAAATCGTCTTCATCCTCGGCGTGGGCGGGCGCCGCAATGCCGACGCCAGCACCATGGTGCAGCGCCATGCGGGCAAGGAGGCGGCCCGCGCGACCCTGGAAAAAGTGCGCGCGCACTGGGAAACGACCCTGGGCGCCGTGCGCATCGAGACGCCCGATCCTTCACTTGACGTGATCGCCAACGGCTGGCTGATGTACCAGACCATCGCCTGCCGCCTGTGGGCGCGCAGCGGTTATTACCAGTCGGGCGGCGCCTATGGTTTCCGCGACCAGCTGCAGGACGCGATGGCCATGATCCATACGGCGCCGCAGCTGCTGCGCAAGCACCTGCTGCTGTGCGCGGCGCACCAGTTTGTCGAGGGCGACGTGCAGCACTGGTGGCATCCGCCTTCGGACCGCGGCGTGCGCACGCATTGCTCCGACGACTATCTGTGGCTGCCGCTGGCCGCCTGCCGCTATGTGATCGCCACGGGCGACGTCAACGTGCTGTCGGAAGTGGCGCCCTTCATCGAGGGGCGCGCCGTCAAGCAGGAAGAGGATTCGTATTACGACCTGCCCGTGCGTTCGGGCGAGTCTGCCGACCTGTACGAACACTGCGTGCGCGCCATCCGCCACGGCCTGCGAATGGGCGTGCACGGCTTGCCGCTGATCGGTTCCTGCGACTGGAATGACGGCATGGACAAGGTGGGCGAACACGGCAAGGGCGAGAGCGTGTGGCTGGCCTTCTTCCTGTATGAAGTGCTGCAGCGCTTTGCCGAAGTGGCCGTGCTGCGCGGCGATGCGCCGTTTGCCCAGTTCTGCCGCGATGAAGCCGTGAAACTGGCGGCCAATGTCGAGGAACATGCATGGGATGGCGAGTGGTACCGGCGCGCGTATTTCGACGACGGCACGCCATTGGGATCGCACAGGAACGAGGAATGCCAGATCGATTCGATTTCGCAAAGCTGGGGCGTGCTGTCGGGCGCCGCCAACAAGGAACGGGTCGCCGGCGCCATGCGCCAGGTCGACGCGCGCCTGGTGCGGCGTGACTCCGGCGTGATCCAGCTGCTCGATCCGCCGTTCGACAAATCCGATCTCAATCCCGGCTATATCCGCGGCTATGTGCCGGGCGTGCGCGAGAACGGCGGCCAGTACACGCATGCGGCCATCTGGACGGCGATGGCGTTTGCGCGCATGGGCGAGAGTGAAAAAGCGTGGGAGCTGCTGCGCATGATCAACCCCGTGCGCCACGGCGTTGATGCGCAGGCGGTGGCGCGCTACAAGGTCGAACCGTACGTGGTGACGGCCGACGTGTATGCCGTGGCACCGCACGTGGGGCGCGGCGGCTGGAGCTGGTACACGGGGTCATCGGGCTGGCTGTACCGCCTGATCGTCGAGTCCCTGCTTGGCCTGACGCGCGAAGCGGACGTGCTGCGCCTGGCGCCGAACATGCCGGCGGAATGGCGCAGCTTCAAGCTGCATTACCGCTTTGGCGCCAGCAGCTATGCGATCACGGTGGAACAGGCGCAGGGACGCGCCGCGGGATTGTCCGTCGATGGCGTGGCGCAGGCTGGCGACAGCATCGCCCTGCGCGACGAGGGCCGCGAGTACGCGGTGCTACTGCTGTTGTAGCGCGGGAGGGCCTTGCCGTGGCGCGTCGTGCTGTACATCGTCTTGCCGCGACTGCTCGTGCTGCCATTTGTCGTGCCCGGGACGGCGCCGCCCCGCCAGCAGGATCAGGCCCGCGGCAAACAGCAGCAGGTCGCGCGTGCGTACTTCCGGGACGGTTTGCCGTGCGCCGGATGGCGCCCGATGCTGCGTGGATGCGGCGCTGGTGGCCGGCAAGATGCTGGCGCAGGCGGCCAGGCATAGTGCCGCCGCTCTTCCTGTGAACTGCATACATTCCTTAAAAAAGCGCGCTGGCCAGTCAGGCCCGGCGCGCCGGTGTTCATGTCGACGACATTGTAATTATGCACATGAACATTGTAAATAAGGAATTTTCAATGTTGTTCTAGAATCCCAGCGCCGCCCCCGCGCCCAGCAGGGTGGCCACGCCCAGCACGGCAAACACCAGTGCCGCGATGCCATGCACGAGGGGCAGCGACACGCGGTTGGCGATCTTGTCGCCCAGGTAGACGGCCGGCACGTTGGCCAGCATCATGCCGAAGGTGGTGCCCAGCACGACGGAAACAATGTCGTGGTAGCGCGCCGCCAGCGCGACGGTGGCCACCTGCGTCTTGTCGCCCATTTCCGCCATGAAGAAGGCGATCAGGGTGGTCAGGAAGACGCCATATTTGGCCAGCCTGGTCTCGTCCTCATCGAGCTTGTCGGGGATCAGGGTCCAGGCGGCCATGGCAAGGAAAGACACGCCGAGCACCCAGCGCAGCACGTCCGGCCCCAGCATGCTGGTGATCCAGGCGCCGACGGCGGCGGCAAATGCGTGGTTGGCGATGGTGGCGACGAAAATGGCCAGCACGATGGGCAGGGGCTTGCGGAATTTGGCAGCCAGTAAAAAGGCCAGGAGTTGGGTTTTGTCGCCGATTTCAGCGAGACCGACGATGCCGGTGGAGATGAGGAATGCTTCCATGAGAGTGCAAGAGGTACGTGGGCCGGACGAATTAACCAATGATCCACGGGCGACTCCGGCCCATGCGGCCGCCCTGGATCAATGGTCTCGTCAAGTTCTGCAACCACCTGCACCATGGCCTGCGGGCCAATCATGTTGATACAGGTTCCCGCGGCATGACCGCGGAACGACTACTCCCCAATGTTCGAGGCGCATCATACGCCAATGCCTGCCGGCGCGCCAGTGCCGGCGGGCCGCCGCGCGGCAGGCTGTGTGGGGTGGCGACAACACTGAGCGTTTTGAAAACAGACTCGACTTAGAATGCAGTTCTGTCCACGACTCCCAGATGGAATGCGCCATGCCGCTCCTCGTTCGCCTGTTTGCCTTGTGTTGCGCGCTGCTCGCCAGTGCTCCCAGTGTCTCCGCCGCCGCCGCGCCCTTCGACGACAAGTTCCGCCAGCTGGAAGAACTGCTGCCCACGCCAAACAGCTACCGCACCGCCTCCGGCGCGCCGGGCCACGCCTACTGGCAGCAACGCGCCGACTACGTGATCCGCGCAACCCTCGACGAAGCGCGCCGCGCCATCACGGCCAGCGAGCAGATCACCTATCACAACCGCTCGCCCGACAGCCTCGCCTACCTGTGGCTGCAGCTGGACCAGAATGGCTTGCGCAAGGATGCCGACCAGCGCCGCGTATTGAGCGCCCCCTCGCGCCAGGCCTGGCTCAGCGGCAGCGAGGACGAGGCGCTCAAATTCGAGGACCTGCGGGCCATTCATGCGGGCCGCGAATTCGATGGCGGCTTCAAGCTCATCGCCGTGAAAGCGGCCAGCGGCAAGCCGCTGCCGTACGTCATCAACCAGACCATGCTGCGCATCGATTTGCCGGTGGAGCTGGCGCCTGGCCAGAGCGTCACGTTCAACATCGACTGGTCGTATCAGATCAATGACCAGAAGGTGCTGGTCGAGCGTTCCGGCTATGAATATTTTGAAGAGGACAAGAACACGATCTTCCAGATCGCGCAGTGGTTCCCGCGCATGGCCGCCTACTACGATGCTGTCGGCTGGCAGCACAAGCAGTTCCTCGGTTCCGGCGAATTCACGCTGGAATTTGGCGACTACGAGTTGTACCTGACGGTGCCGTCCGACCACGTGGTGGCCGCCACGGGCGAACTGCAAAATCCTGCGGCCGTCCTGAGCGCGGCGCAGCGCGAGCGCCTGGCGAAGGCAAAAAACAGCAATACGCCGCTGCTGGTGATTACGCCGCAGGAAGCGCTGGCGGCGGAGAAAGGCAGGGCGGCGGGCATGAAAACCTGGCATTTCAAGGCGGCCAATGTGCGCGACGTGGCATGGGCGTCGAGCCGCAAGTTCATCTGGGATGCGCAGGGCCTCGACAGCGGCGGCAAGCGCGTGATGGCCATGTCGTATTATCCGAACGAGGGCAATCCGCTGTGGCAGCAGTACAGCACGCGCGCCGTGGTGCACGCCATCGAGCAGTACAACAAGTACAGCTTTGACTATCCGTATCCGAATGCGCTGTCCGTGAATGGCGCCGTGGGCGGCATGGAGTATCCGATGATCGCGTTCAATGGCGGGCGCCCCGTGAAGGACAAGAAGACGGGCGAGCTCACCTACTCGAAGACGACCAAATATGACTTGATCGGCGTGATCATCCACGAAGTAGGCCACAATTACTTTCCCATGATCGTCAACTCCGACGAGCGCCAGTGGACGTGGATGGACGAAGGCTTGAACTCCTTCCTGCAGTACCTGGCCGAGCAGGCGTGGGAAGAGCATTTCCCGTCCTGGAATGGCGAGCCGCGCAAGATTGTCGACTACATGCGCAGCCAGAACCAGGTGCCCATCATGACCAATTCCGAGTCCTTGCTGCAGTTTTCAGCGAATGCCTACGACAAGCCGGCCACGGCCCTCAACATCCTGCGCGAAACCATCCTCGGGCGCGAATTGTTCGACTTCGCCTTCAGACAATATGCCTTGCGCTGGAAGTTCAAGCGGCCCACCCCGGCCGACTTTTTCCGTACCATGGAAGACGCTTCCGGCACGGACCTGGACTGGTTCTGGCGCGGCTGGTTTTATACCACCGACGCGTCGACATCAGTATCGACGGCATCAGCGAATACGGCGTGAGCACGAAGAATCCCGAGATCGAAAAGGCGTGGAAGAAGGCGCAGAAAGAGGCCCAGCCCATCTCGATCTCGGACCAGCGCAACAAGGCGCTGCCGAAGAAGGTCGACATCGATCCCGCGCTGAAGGATTTCTACAACCAGCATGACGATTTCACGGTCACCAACAAGGACCGCAACAGCTATGCGGAAGAGCAGGAAGGGCTGGAACCGTGGGAGAGAAAGCTGCTGGAACAGCGCAACATGGGCAAGCATCTGTACCTGGTCGATTTCTCGAACATCGGCGGTCTGGTGATGCCGCTGATCCTGGAAATCGAACTGAAAAGCGGCAAGAAGATCATCGAGCGCGTGCCGGCCGAAGTGTGGCGCTATGCGCCGCACAAGATCAGCAAGGTGATCATCACCGACGAGCCGATGGTGGGCCTGGTGCAGGACCCGTACTGGGAGACGGCGGACATCGACACGAGCAACAACGCCTGGCCGAGAAAAATCACGCCGTCGCGCCTGGAGCTGTTCAAGCAGGACCGCGACAAGAACAACCTGATGAAGGATTTTAATACGCCGCTGAAGGCGCCGGAGACCAAGGCCGAGACTAAGGCCGAGGCCAGGCCGGAAGCGAAATAGGAAAACAGCGCCGGCCAGTCCGGCGCTTTTTTCTGCCGGCCTGCGCCGGAAGTGCTATTCTGCGCGACGCCCCGGCGCACACGGACCGGGGCCTTCGCAAATCATTCAAAAGACGACCATGCAAACTATGACCTATCTGCGCGCGCTGGGCTGTGCGCTCCTTTGCCAGGTGACCCTGGCCGCGCACGCCGACCCCTTGAGCTATGCGCGCTACGACCAGGTGCGCACGCGCGACCTGCAGCTGGACCTGAAAGCGGACTTCAAGCAAAAGACCCTGTCCGGCTATGCCGAGCTGTCCTTGAACTGGATCGATCCGGCCGCGCGCACCCTGGTGCTCGACACGCGCGACCTGGCGATCGCCAAGGTGCAGGTGCAGGACAAGCGCGGCGCCTGGCAGATGGCGCCATACCAGCTGGACAAGGCCGACCCGGAAAAGGGCCAGGCGCTGCGCATCACCACCACGGGCCAGCCCGAGAAGGTGCGCGTCTACTATCACACGGCGCCGAACGCCATCGCCCTGCAGTGGCTCACGCCGCAACAGACCATGTCGGGCAAGCTGCCCTTCATGTTCAGCCAGTCGCAAAGCATCAACGCCCGCTCGTGGGTGCCGTCGCAGGATACGCCGGCCGTGCGTTTTACGTATAGCGCGCGCATCGATGCGCCTGCGGGGATGCGCGTCGTCATGAGCGCCGAAAACGATGAAAAGGCGACGGGCAAGGGCGGCTGGAAATTCAAGATGCCGCAGCCGATTCCTTCCTACCTGCTGGCCATTGCCATCGGCGAACTGGAAGTGCGCAAACTCGGCCCACGCTCCGCCGTGTATGCGGAACCGCCGCGCATCAAGGCGGCCGAATACGAGCTGGCCGATACGGAAAAAATGATCCAGGCGGCCGAAGCGCTGTATGGCCCATATGGCTGGGGACGCTATGACATGATCGTGCTGCCGCCATCGTTCCCTTACGGCGGCATGGAAAACCCGCGCCTGACCTTCCTCACGCCGACCATGATCGCGGGCGACCGCAGCCTGGTCGACCTGATCGCGCATGAACTGGCCCACTCGTGGTCGGGCAACCTGGTCACCAACGCTTCGTGGAAGCACATGTGGCTCAACGAAGGCTTCACCACCTACGTCACGACGCGCATCGTCGAGCAGCTGTATGGCAGCGAAGTGGCGCAGATGGGCGTGCAGGTAGACCAGGAAGAACTGGCCGCTGCGATCCGCGAACTGCCGGCGGCGAAAACGGCGCTGATCACACGCGACGCGGACGCCAATCCGGCCGAGACCTATACGGATGACGGCATCATCTATCCGAAAGGCGCCTGGTTCCTGGCCACCATGGAGCGCCGTGCCGGCCGCGCCGTGTTCGACCCGTTCCTGCGCGGCTGGTTCGACCAGCACGCGTTCCAGAGCGTGACGACGGAGCAGTTCATCAGCTATTTGCGCAAGAATTTGCTGGCGCAGCATCCGGACGTGATGCCGGAAGCGGAACTCGATGAATGGCTGTATGGCACGGGCGTGCCGGCCAGCGCGCAGCGCGTCGTCTCGCCGCGCCTGGCGCTGCTGGACCAGCACCGCGACGCCTGGCTGAAAGGCGAACTGGCGACCAAGGACCTGGGCATGGACAAGTGGATCGCCATCGAATCGATGCACTTCCTGAACGACATCAACAACAAGGCCAGCGCGGCGCAATTGCGCGAACTGGACCAGGTCTACGGCGTGGGCAAGAGCGGCAACAATGAGGTGGCCTATCGCTTCTACCTGGCCGCCGTGAACGCCGGCTACGACGTGCAGCAGCCCCTGCAGGCATTCCTCATGAGCGTGGGCCGCCAGAAATTCGTCGTGCCACTGTACAGCGCCCTGATGAAGACGCCGCAAGGCCACGCCTGGGCCAAGGACGTGTATGCGAAGGCGCGTGAACGCTACCACCCGGTGACGCAGGAAAGCGTCGACCGCCTGATGGCCGCGCAAGCGCGTTGAACCTGACTGGACACCATGAACATGCAAAACATGCACCGTATCGCCGCCGCCATCGTGCTGGCGTTTTCCAGCCTTAGCGTGCCGGCGCTGGCATTTGACGCCGCGCCAGCCCTCTCCGCCGCGCCAGCAGCGGCGCCGGCGTCCGCCTTTGACCTGGAGCGCGACGTCAACAGCGCGCTGAAAATTTTCGATGTGCCGGGTATCGCCATTGCCATCGTCAAGGATGGCAAGGTCGTTGCCGCCCAGGGCTTTGGCGTGCGCAAACTGGGCGAGCCGGCCGCCGTCGATGCGAAGACCCTGTTCGAGGTGGCATCGAACTCGAAGGGCTTCACGGCCGCCGCGCTGGCCATGCTGGTCGACGAGGGCAAGCTGGCCTGGGACGATCCCGTCACCAAGCACCTGCCCGGCTTCCAGATGCACGACTCCTACGTCACGGGCGCCATGACCATCCGCGACCTGCTGACGCACCGCAGTGGCCTGGGCCTGGGGGCCGGCGACTTGCTGTGGTGGCCGACCACCACCTTCAGTACCGACGAGATCATCGAGAAGCTGCGCTACATCCGCCCGGCCACGAGTTTCCGCAACAGCTACGCCTACGATAACCTGCTGTACATCGTGGCCGGCAAGATCATCGCCGACAAGGCGGGCAAGAGCTGGGGCGAGGCCATGCACGAACGCATCCTCGCGCCGCTGGGCATGACGGCCACCACCACCAGCCTGGCTGAAAACGCGGGCAATCCCGACGTCGCCAATGCGCACAGCAAGATCAACGGCAAGATCGCCGCCGTGAAATCGATGCCTGTGCCGAACGCCGTGGGCGCCGTCGGCATCAACACGAATGCGGAAGATATCGCCAAGTGGATGATGCTGCTGCTCGACGAAGGCAAGATCGCCGGCGCGACGGACAAGGATGGCAAGCCGGCGCGCCTGATCAGCGAAAAGCAGGCGCGTGAACTGTGGACGGCGCAAACGCCGGTCAAGATCCCTGAACCGAAACCTGCGCTGGCCGCAACCAAACCGAACTTCAGCGCGTATGGCCTGGGCTTCCAGCTGCGCGACTACAAGGGCATGAAAGTGGCCATGCACGGCGGCGCGCTGCAGGGCTTTTATTCGCGCGTGCTGATGGTGCCGGAAGCGAAACTGGGCGTGGCCATTCTCACCAACGCGGAAAATGGCGGCTCGATGACGGCGATGCAGTGGCGCATCCTCGACCATTACCTGCAGGCGGCGCCATCGGACTGGATCGGCCTGGTGTCCAGGGTGGAGCAGGACCAGCATGCGGAAGAAGTGAAAAAGCAGGCCAAGGCGTCGAGCGCGCGCGCGGCAAAATCGCAGCCTTCGCTGCCGCTGGCGGCATATGACGGCGAGTATGAAGACGCCTGGTATGGCAAGGTCACTATCCGTCCCGAGGGCAAGAAGCACATCCTGAGCTTTACGCGCACGCCGGACCTGACGGGCGAGCTGGAACACTGGCAGCACGACACCTTCATCGTGCGCTGGAAGGAGCGCAACTTCAACGCCGATGCGTATGTGACGTTCTCGCTCAACCCGGACGGCAGCATCGACCGCGTGAAGATGGCGCCCGTGTCGGCCGAGACGGACTTCAGCTACGACTTCCAGGATTTGAGCCTGGTTCCCGTGAAACCGAAGGAAGCGAAGAAATAAGGCTTCGCTACCAAAACCGCAGCCTGGCCTGCGGTTTTTTTCGGCCCATGCCGTGCAAGTGCGCGACGCAAGGCCGGCAGGCCGCTTTTTATTGCTTGAAAAGGGTCAAAGAAGGAACGTAATCTTGTTTTCTTGTTTGCGTATTTGCTAATTTTTTGTGGTGGTACTATTTTTATGCGCCATACGATTCATCTGCCGACAGACGTTTTCTGACGGCTGGCGTGTTTGTCTTCCAGTGGTTTTTTATAACGACTCAACTCTTTGGGAATGGGATAAAAATGATCAATGTAAAAAAAAGCCGTGTTTGTCTTCTGCGCCGCCGTTGGCCTGGCCGGTGCCTTGAGCACGGCGTACGCGCAGCCGACGCGCCGCGAGTGCATTCAGGCCTTGATTGACTGTACCGAAAATGGCACTGCGAGCCAGTGCACGCTGGTCGCACGCTCTTGCGGCGTGTACGGCATTTACCTGTAAGACACGCCGCGCGCACGAGCAAATGGCGGAGCGCCGCCATTTGCTGTCGCTCCCCGTTTTCCTTGCTCAGGGCTTGACGAACTTCAGGGTCATGCGGTCGCTCTCGCCGATGGCCGTGTACTTGTCGCGCTCCACGTCCTTGTTGGCGTAGGTGGGCGGCAGCGCCCAGACGCCGCCCTGGTGGTCGGCCTTGTCCTTCGGATTGGCGTTGATGTCCGACTTCGCCGCCAGTTTGAATCCTGCGCCTTCGGCCAGCTTGATCACATACGCTTCATGCATGTAGCCGCTGCTGGCCGTGGCGTCCTGCGCCTTGCCGGCCGGCAGGCGGTGCTCGACGACGCCGAACACGCCGCCCGGTTTCAGGCTGTCATACACTTGCTTGAACAGCGTCTGCATGCCGTCTTCGCCGATCGGTATCCAGTTGTGGATATTGCGGAAGGTGAGCACCATGTCGGCCGTGCCTTTCGGCGCGATGCGGTAGGTGGCGGGCGGCGCGAAGGCGCCGATTTCCACCTTGCCGAAGGCGGCAGGGTTGGCGTCGAGCTTTTGCTGGAAGCGCGCCGCGCCACGGCGTGCGCCTTCGCTGGCGGACTGCGGGTCGTTGCCGGCGGCGATCAGCTTGCCGTTCTCGCGCAGGTAGGGCGCCAGGATTTCCGTGTACCAGCCGCCGCCGGGCGCCAGTTCCACCACCGTCATGTTCGGCTTGATGCCGAAGAAGGTCAGCGTTTCATACGGGTGGCGGGCGCTGTCGCGTACCGCGTTGGCGGGCGTGCGCGCGCTGCCGGCAATGGCCGCCTTCAGGGCCGCGTCGCCCGCATCGGCCGCCAG